>NZ_CP031337.1:0-311250 GCF_003355495.1 Crenobacter cavernae | reverse complement strand
GAACGAAATCGCCGCCTTCCTCGAAGAGCAGGTGGCCGAACTGAACAAGAACGTGATCGGCGGCCTCGACCGCTTCGCCAAGAGCGCGCCGGCCGGTTCCGACGTCGCGGTGAACGCGGTGAAGACCTTCATCAACACCACCAACGCCGCTTTCGAGAGCGTGAGCCAGACCGCCAAGAAGGTGAGCGCCGACCTGGCCGAAGCCGGCGTCGAAGCCGCGACCCACTCGGCGCAGGCAGCGACCGCCGCCGTCGCCCGCAAGAAGCCGGCCACCGGCAACGACGTCGCCTGATCTTTCCTCCGCTGTAAGCGCTTGACCCGCCCGGGAGCGATCCCCGGCGGGTTTTTTGTCGCCTGGAGAGCGGCTAGCGCGGCGCCGCGGGCGCCTGCTGTTGCCAGAGTCGTTCGAGGAGTTCGTTGAACAGGCCGTGCTGGCCGAAGGCGTACAGGGTGACGCCGGCGAGGGTGCGCGCGTAGTGGCGTTGCAGCGGTAGCGGCAGGGCGAATTCGGAGACGAGGTTGGCGTCGGGTTCGGCGGCTTCGCCGAGGCTTTGCCAGTAGGCGTCGGACAGCGCGACCAGTTCCTCGGTCAGCGCGCGCTGGCTGTCGAAGAGTCCGGGGCAGTCCGGCTGGGATTGGGCGTCGTGCGGCCAGGCGGCGAGGCAGGCGCGCGTCAGCCGGTCGAGGTAGCTGTGCACGAAGCCTGCCGCCCCGGCCGGGCCGGCATTCAACCAGGCGCCGGGCAGCGGGGCGAGTGCGTCGAGGACGGGGCAGGCGACGCAAAGGGCATCGTCGTCGCCGGCGGCGATCAGCATGAAGCCGTACTGCTCGCCGAGCGGATGCCAGGCGCCGGCCAGTTCGACGTAGGCGGCGGGGACCGCGTGCGCAAGCTCGGCGCGGTAGCGCGCGTTGGCAAGCGTAGGTTGGCCGAGGTCGACCAGCAGCCCGGGGGCGGCGAGGCCCTGCCAGTCGGGCTGGCCGGGGAGCATCGCCGCGCCGACGCCGGCCAAGACGAAGCCCCGGGCCACCAGGCGGCGCCGGATCCAGTCGAGGTGGGGCGCGTGGCCCAGGGCGGCTATTTCCACTATGCGTCGTGTGCAGGAGGTCGGCGGGCGCGGCGGTGGATCAGCACAGCAGCGCCGTCCGCGTTTCGGATTCGGCCAGGCGGTTGAGAAACCAGGACAACGTATTGCCCGGCTCGGTTTCCTTCCACGCATAGTATAAGCGAAGCGGCGGTCTGGGCTCGCCGACCGCTTTCTCGACCAGGCGGCCGCAGGCGATGTAGGGTGCGGCCAGTTTGCGCGGGACGAAGCCGCAGCCGAGGCCGGCCGCGATCAGCGCCAGTTTCTCGGCCAGGGTCGCGACCGACAGTATCGGCTGACCGCCTGGGATGGACGCGCCGCGCGCCAGAGGGTGGCGCGAGGTGTCGGCGATGGCGACGGTGCGGTGGCGGCGCAGTTCCGCCGGCGGAATCGGCTCGCTTGCCGCCGCGAGCGGATGGCCGGGCGCGACGACGAAGGCGAAGTCGAGGGTGCCGAGCGGCTTTTGCTGGAGATGGCCGGACTGCGCCGATTCGGGCGCACCGAGCGCGAGGTCGGCGCGTCCGCCCTCGAGCGCCTCCCAGACGCCACCTCCGGCGTCGCGGTCGAAGCGCAGCCGCGTCGGCGCGGCGAGCGCGTCGAAGTCGGCGATCAGCGCGACGAGGCTGTCGAACGGCACCGTCTCGCCCAGCGAGACGCGCAGCTCGCCCTCCCAGCCGGTGTTCTGCCGCTGCAGCCTTTCTTCGAGCACGGCGGCGGCGTCGAGCAGCCGGCGTCCCTCGTCGAGCAACAGGCGGCCGGCCTCGGTCAGCCGTGCACGGTGGCCGCTGCGGTCGAACAGCGTGACGCCCAGATCCTGCTCGAGTTTCTGGATGGTGTAGGTGATCGTCGACGGCACGCGGCACAGCGCCTGCGCGGCGGCGGCGAAGCTGCCTTCGCGCTCGATGGCGTCGAGGACGGCCATCGCGTCGAGCGAGAGCTTCATGTTCGATTTTCCTGAGTCATGGCTCGGGTCGTCATCGTCGTCATTCCCGTCATCGAGTCGTGTACTTGGAGCTTTTCGAGCAGGATGCGGTCAATGTTCGCTGTCGTGCAAGCCATTCGCCACTTTTCGCGGCGCAGCAGGTGCAAAAAAACTGAATTTGACCGGGCGGCGTGACGCGGCGCTTGCTGGTAATGCTTTTGGCATGATATTGGGCGCGCGCGGTTCAGCGCAGGTGCGACGCCGTGATGTCGGCGCCGCTGTCGCGGTGTGGCCGCAAGACGCATCGGACAGCGACAGCCTGGCCGAGCCGGGCCAGGTTCGGGATAGGGTGGGCGCAAAAAAAGCCGGTCGTTCGACCGGCTTTTTCGATGGGGGCGGAGGCGATCAGGCCTTCGCGCGGGCGATGCTCTCGTCGAGCTCGGCCTTCGCTTCGGCGATGCCGGCCCAGCCCTGGATCTTCACCCACTTGCCCTTTTCGAGGTCCTTGTAGTGCTCGAAGAAGTGGACGATCTGGTCGCGCAACAGTTGCGGCAGGTCTTCCAGCTTCTGGACGTCCTTGTACATCGGACAGAGTTTTTCCACCGGCACGGCGATCAGCTTGGCGTCGACGCCGCCGTCGTCTTCCATCTTCAGCATGCCCAGCGCGCGGCAGCGCACCACCACGCCCGGCGGCAGGCCGAACGGGGTGACGACCAGCACGTCGACCGGGTCGCCGTCGCCCGACAGCGTGTTTGGCACGAAGCCGTAGTTGGCCGGGTACATCATCGACGTGCCCATGAAGCGGTCGACGAAGATCGCGCCCGACTCCTTGTCGAATTCGTACTTGATCGGCGCGCTGTTGGCGGTGATCTCGATCACGACGTTGAAGTCGTTCGGCATGTCCTTGCCCGGGGCGATGCGGTCCAGATTCATTGGTAAGTCCTCTCGCTAGGAGTTGAGGTCGGTTAACCTCGCGATTATACCAGCTTGCGCCGCCGCATCCGGTGGCCGGATGGGTCTGCAGCAGGCGCTCGCGGTATAATGCTGCCAACCTTTTGCCACGAGACGACAAGATGCTCGACAAGCTGATCATCGAATTCGACAAGGGCGTGCGTACGCTGTTCGCGCCGGCGCATAGCCGCCGCGCGCACCCGGACGAGCACCTGCCCGACGCCGAGCTGACCGACGCCGAGAAGCGCCACGCGCTGGGGCTGATGCGCGTCAACCACTGCGGCGAGATCTGCGCGCAGGCGCTGTACCAGGGCCAGGCGCTGACCGCGCGCGACCAGGACGCACGCGAAGCGCTCAGGCACGCGGCGGTCGAGGAAGAAGAGCACCTGGCGTGGACCGAGCGCCGCATCCGGGAACTGGGCGGCCACCCGTCGCTGTTCAACCCGCTGTGGTACACCGGCTCGCTGGCGATCGGCGTTGCCGCCGGCCTGCTCGGCGACAAGTGGAACCTCGGCTTTCTCGAGGAGACCGAGCACCAGGTCGGGGCGCACCTCGACAGCCACCTGAAAGAGCTGCCGGAAGACGACGCGAAGAGCCGCGCGATCGTCGAGCAGATGCGCGACGACGAGGCCGAACACGCGAAGATGGCGCACCAGTACGGTGCGGCGCCGCTGCCGCCGCCGGTGAAAGGGCTGATGAAGCTGACGTCTAAGATCATGACGACGACCAGCTACCGGATCTGATCCCATTAAAAAAGCTCGGCCAACGTTGGCCGAGCTTTTTTAATGCGCGCACGGCTCAGAAAAACACGAAGGTCATCAGCACGAACAGCGGGATCAGCACCGCGCCTGACCACGCCATGTAGCCGAAGAAGGACGGCATCGCGACGCCGCGCTCCTCGGCGATCGCCTTGACCATGAAGTTCGGCGCGTTGCCGATATAGCTGTTGGCGCCCATGAACACCGCGCCTGCCGAGATCGCCGCGAGCGTCGCCGCGCCGTGGCTCATCAGCTGGGCGGCGTCGCCGCCGGCGAGGTTGAAGAACACCAGGTAGGTCGGCGCGTTGTCGAGGAAGCTCGACAAGGCGCCGGTCAGCCAGAAATACGCACTATTGATCGGCGCACCGTTGGTGTCCTTCACCAGCGCGACCAGCGGCGAGAACGCGCCGGCCTCGGCGGCCTTCAGCATCGCGAGCACCGGGATCATCGTCGCGAAGATGCCGGCGAACAGCTTGCCGACTTCGAGCATCGGCCCCCAGTTGAACGCGTTCGCGGTGCGGCAGCGCCCCGGCGTCAAGGCGAGTGAGGCGAGCGTGATCGCGATCAGCAGGACATCGCGCGCGAGATCCTGCAGCGCGACATCCATGCCGAGCAGCGAATAGCTAATCCCCGGTTTCCACGTTCCAGACAGCAGCACCGCGCCGACGATGGCGGCGAGCAGGATCAGGTTCACCTTGCCCTCGAGCGTGACGCGCGAGTCAGGTGTCGGGTCTCGCAGTGGCGGCAGGTCTTCTTCCTTGTGGTAGTAGTGGCGATCGAGCGCGTAGAACGCAGCGAGCAGCAGCGCGCTGGCGAACAGCGTGAACGGCAGCATGTGGGCGAAGGTCCAGCCGAAGCTCACGCCCTTCAGGAAGCCGAGGAACAGCGGCGGGTCGCCCAGCGGCGTCAGCGAGCCGCCGACGTTGGCGACGAGGAAGATGAAGAACACCACGACGTGCGTCTTGTGGCGCCGGCTGTCGTTGGCGCGCAACAGCGGGCGGATCAGCAGCATCGCCGCGCCGGTGGTGCCGGCGAAGCTCGCGAGCAAGGTGCCTGTAGCGAGGAAGCGCGTGTTGGTCCACGGCGAGCCGTGCAGGTTGCCGCGCAGATAGATCCCGCCGGCGACGGTGAACAGCGCGGTCAACAGGATGATGAACGGCAGGTACTCGAACAAGAGCGTGTGCGCGAGTTCGTGCGCGACGGTGCCCCAGCCGAGCAGCATGCCCATCGGCACGATCATCGCCAGCGTCCAGCCGGCGGCGATCTTGCCGAAGTGATGGTGCCAGAGCGACGGCAGTACGAGCGGCAAGAGCGCGATCGACAGCAACAGGCCGGCGAACGGCAGCGCCCACGGCAGCGCGAGGCTCGCTCCGTCTACGCCGGCGTGAGCGGCGATCGGGGCCAGTGCGCAGGAAAGCGCAAGCGCCAGACGAGGAAGCAGGGTCATGGTCGGGTCCGCGTGAAAAATGCCGGCCAGTGTAACAGCGGGTCGATGCGCCGCGGTTTAGAGGCTTACCCTAGCGTGCTGACCCTATGTAGGAGCCGCGCACGCTTCTTGCTTTGAGGAAGGCATCCTCGGCCAACCTTGTACGCCGCGCCATGACCCGCGTCCTCCTGATCCACGACACGCCGATCCATATCGACAGGCTCTCCGACGCGCTCGTCGCCGCCGGCTGCGACGTGGTCGCCGAACTCGGCTCGGCGCTGGCGCTCGCCGCCGCGGTTGCGCGCTACGCGCCCGACATGATCATCGTCGACGCCGCGTCGCCGAGCCGCGACGCGCTGGCCGGCCTGTGCGTCGTCAGCGCCGAGAGCCCGCGTCCTATCGTGATGTTCACCGGCGAGCGCGACCCTTCGGTGATGCGCGCCGCGGTGAAGGCCGGCGTGTCGGCCTACGTGGTCGACGGACTCGCGCCCGAGCGGCTGGTGCCGGTGCTCGACGTCGCGATCGCCCGCTTCGACGAGGAACAGCGCCTGCGCGGCGAGCTCGACGCGGCCCGCCGCCAGCTCGCAGACCGCAAGTGGATCGACAAGGCCAAGGGCCTGTTGATCGAAAAACGCGGTCTGACCGAGGACGCCGCCTACCAGCTGTTGCGCAAGAGCGCGATGGAGCAGGGGCTGCGTGTGGCCGAGGTCGCGCGCCGCCTCGCAGAAGCCGCCCAGTTGCTGTCCTGAAAGCCCGCCATGATCGAATCCCTTCTCGTCCCCGGTTCCGGACCCGCAGCCTTCGCGCCGTCCGAGCGTAGCCCTCTCAAGGTCGGCTTTATGCGGCTCACCGACTGCGCGCCGCTGGTGCGCCGCGTGAACCGTTTCGACGTCTACGCCGACGTGGCCGACGCGCTCGGCATCCCGCTGCCGGCGTCGCCATGGCGTCTGGCCGGCGGCCCGCCATGATGGCGGGCAGGGATGCTGCGCCATGGTGCAGCGCAAGGCGATCGTGCCCGCTGATGGTGCAATGCAGAAAGCCCGGTTCCCGAAAACCGGGCTTTTTTGCGTGCAGCAGGGAAAAAGCGGGCTGGCACGACGCTTGCTCATAGCTTGGCGAGGCCACCGCACCCCCATTCCTCTCGGGATCACGTGTTGAAGGCGTAACAGGCGAGCGGCGGCCTCACCAGGCTCAACGGCGAGCCCACAAGCGCAAGACCGGCCCAACGACGGGCCAACAGGACAACGGCGTCCCTGCCGGTTCTCCCTCGGGAGGCCTCCGGCAAGGACGCCTTTTTTATCGCTGTGCGTTTCGGGAGAAAGTCATGAACAAGAGCTTCTGGCAGTCCGGCCACACGCCCACGCTGTTGGCGTCGTTTTTCTATTTCGACCTCAGTTTCATGGTCTGGTACCTGTTGGGCCCGCTCGCGGTGCTGATGGCGACCGACCTTTCCCTCACCGCGCAGGAACGCGGCCTGATGGTGGCGACGCCGACGCTCGCCGGCGCGCTGTTGCGCATCGTGTTCGGCGTGCTGGTCGACAAGATCGGGCCGAAGCGCTCGGGTCTGATCGCGCAGGTGATCGTGATAGCCGCGCTGGCCGCCGCCTGGCTGATCGGCGTGAACTCGTTCGAACAGGCGCTGCTGCTCGGGCTGTTCCTCGGCGTCGCCGGCGCGGCGTTCGCCATCGCCTTGCCGCTGGCGTCGCGCTGGTATCCGCCCGAGCACCAGGGCACCGCGCTCGGCATCGCCGGCGCGGGCAACTCGGGCACCGTGTTCGCCGCGCTGTTCGCACCGGCGTTGGCGCTCGCCTACGGCTGGCAGAACGTATTCGGCCTCGCGCTGATCCCGCTTTGTGTCGCCTTCGTCGTCTTCCTCGTCGCCGCGAAGGACGCTCCGGACGCGCCTGCGCCCAAGACGTTCGCCCAGTATCTGGCCGTGCTGTCCGACCCGGACGCCTGGTGGTTCATGCTCTTCTACTGCCTGACCTTCGGCGGCTTCATCGGGCTCGCGTCGTCGCTGCCCGGCTACTTCCACGACCAGTTCGGCATGGGCCCGGTGCACGCCGGCTACGCGACCGCCGCCTGCGTGCTCGCCGGCTCGATGATGCGCCCGATGGGCGGCGTGCTCGCCGACCGCATCGGCGGCATCAAGAGCCTGCTGTCGGTCTACGGCATCGCGGCGCTCGCCATCGTCGGCGCGAGTATGGCCGGTGGCGCGGCCTCGACCATCGCGCTGTTCATCGTCGCGATGCTCGCGCTCGGCGCCGGCAACGGCTCGGTGTTCCAGCTGGTGCCGCAGCGCTTCGCGCGCGAGATCGGCGTGATGACCGGCGTGATCGGCATGGCCGGCGGCGTCGGCGGCTTCCTGCTCGCTGCGGGCTTGGGCGTCGTCAAGCAGCACACCGGCGACTACCGGATGGGTCTGGTGCTGTTCGCGGCGCTGCTCTTGTCCGGCTGGATCGGCCTGTCGAAGGTGAAGAGCCGCTGGCGCACCACCTGGGGCTCGTCCGAACTGACCTCCGCCCGCGTGTAAGGACGACAAAGTGAACGCGCCCACCATACCTTGCGTCGCTTGGGGCGTCGCCAGCGCCGCCGGTCCGAAGCCCGCCAACCAGGACGCCTGGTTCGTGGTCGAGCCTGACGGGTCGAGCCCGGCGCGGCGCGGCGTGCTGGCGCTGCTCGCCGACGGCGTCAGCGGCTCGGCCGACGGGGCGCGGGCGGCACGCGAGGCGGTGCGCGAACTGGCCGCCGACTTCTACGCGGCGCCCGAGCGCTGGGACGCGGCCGAATTCTTGCCGAAGCTGTTTTCCCGCCGCCACCTGAGGCTGTGCGCGACCGAAGAGAGCGGCATGAGCACGCTCGCCGCGCTGGCGCTGGAAGGCCGGCGCGCGGTCATCGCCAACGTCGGCGACACCCGCGTCTACCGCGTCGCCGGCGGCGTCTGCGAATGCCTCTCCGTCGACCATGTGCACACGCAGCCCGGCATGCGCCACGTGCTGACGCAGGCGCTGGGCCTGGCCGGCGCTCTGGACCCGGCACGGCGCGTGCTCGACGTCGCGCCCGGCGCGCGCTTTGTGCTCGCGACCGACGGCGTGTGGGCGGTTTTGGAACCTGCAAGCTTGGCCGAGCTCGCCTCGATCGCCGACCCGCAGGCCGCCGCCGACGCGCTGGTCTGCGCGGCGCTCTCGGCCGGCGGCCAGGATAACGCCAGCGCACTGGTGCTGACGGTGCTGTCGCTGCCGGTGCACGACAGCCCGGAGGACGACGGCGCGCTGCCGGCGCGGCTGGCGCCGGGCGACGAGGTAGACGGGCTTGCGGTGCTCGAGCGTCTGCACGACAGCCCGGGCGGCCGCGTGGTGCGGGTGCGGGGCGCCGACGGCGACGAGTGCCTGCTCAAGACCCTCGCGCCGCGCCTCGCCGACGACGAGGCCGCGCTCGCCGGGCTCGACAGCGAGGAGTGGCTGCTGCGCCGCTTCGCCGGCCCCGGCGTCGCCGAATGGCGGCCGCACGCTGTGCGCACGCAGCGCTATCTGCTGCTGACCCACCACGCCGGCGCCACGTTGGCCGAGCGCCGCGAACGGCGCGAGGCGTGGAGCGTGCCGCAGGCGCTGGGGCTGACCGGAAAACTGTTGAAGTCGCTCGCGTGGCTGCACGGAGAGGGCGTCGCGCACGGCGACATCAAGCCCGACAACCTGCACCTCTCCGACGACGGTGCGCTGCGCCTGCTCGATTTTGGTGCAGCGCGCGTCGCCGGGCTGATCGAACCGGTGCGCGCCGCCGGCACGCCGAGCTACATGGCGCCCGAGCTGTTCTGCGGCGCGCCGGTGTCCGAGGCGTCCGACGTCTACGCCGCCGGCGTCACCGTCTACTGGCTGCTGACCGGCCACTACCCGTACGGCGAGCTCGAGGCGTTCCAGCGCCCCGTCGACGCCAAGCCGGTGCCGCCGTCGCGCTACCGGCCCGACTTGCCGGCCTGGTTCGAGGCGCAGTTGCTCAAGGCCGTCGCGCGCGAACCGCGCGACCGCTACCCGAGCGCCGGCGCGTGGCTGATCGCGCTCGGTCGTGGCGACGCGCCGGCCAGGCCGTCTCCTGCAAAACGCGCCGCGCTCGCGCTCTGGCAGCAGATCGCGCTGGTGTCGCTGGCACTGAATTTGCTGTTGTTTTACCTGTGGGCGCTGGCCCGCTGAAAGGAAGCATCATGGATCGCAAGAAACTGGTACTGGTCGGCAACGGCATGGCCGGCATCCGCGCGCTCGAGGAACTCTTCGCGCTCGCGCCCGACGCCTACGACGTCACCGTGTTCGGCGCCGAGCCGCACCCGAACTACAACCGCATCCTCTTGTCGCCGGTGCTGGCCGGCGAGCAGGACTTCTGCGACATCGTGCTCAACGACCTCGCGTGGTACGAAGAACACAATATCCGGCTGTACTTGAACAGCAAGGTCGAACACATCGACCGCGAGAACAAGGTCGTACGCGCCGAGGACGGCACCGAGGTGCCGTACGACGTCGCCATCCTCGCGACCGGCTCGCAGCCTTTCATCCTGCCGGTGCCGGGGCGCGACCTTGACGGCGTGCTCGCCTACCGCGACATCGCCGACACGCAGGCGATGATGGACGCTGCGGCTACCGGCGGCGACGCGGTGGTGATCGGCGGCGGGCTGCTGGGCCTCGAGGCCGCGAACGGGCTGATGAAGCGCGGCATGAGGGTCACCGTCGTTCATCTGGGTAAATGGCTGCTCGAGCGTCAGCTCGACGAGACCGCCGGCAAGTTGCTGGAGGCGTCGCTCGCGTCGCGCGGCATGGACTTCTGCCTGAATGCGCAGACCGAGGCGCTGCTCGACGACGGCGCGGGCCGTGTCGCCGGCGTGCGCCTGGCTGACGGCCGCGTACTGCCGGCCAAGCTCGTCGTGATGGCGGTCGGCATCCGGCCGGACGCCAAGTTGGCCGAGGCCGCCGGCCTCGACTGCAACCGCGGCGTCGTCGTCGACGACACCTTGCGCACGTCCGACCCTTCCATCTACGCGCTCGGCGAATGCGCGAACCACCGCGGCATCGCCTACGGCCTCGTCGCGCCGCTGTACGAGATGGCCAAGGTGCTCGCGCAGCACCTGGCCGGGACTAGCGAGGCGGCCTACCAGGGCTCGCTGTTGTCGACCAAGTTAAAAGTAACCGGCATCGAGCTGTTCTCGGCCGGCGACTTCATGGGCGGCGACGACTGCGAGGACATCGTGCTGTCCGACCCGGCCGCCGGCCTCTACAAGCGCCTCGTCATCAAGGGCGACAAGCTGGTCGGCGCCTGCTTGTACGGCGACAGCGCCGACGGCGGCTGGTACTTCAAGTTGATGCGCGAGAGCCGCGAACTCGCCGAGACGCGCGACCGGCTGATGTTCGGCGAGGCGTTTCATCTGGGCGACAAGGCCGGCGCGGATCGGACGGCGGCGATGGCCGACGCCGACGAGGTGTGCGGCTGCAACGGCGTGTGCAAGGGCACCATCGTCAAGGCGATCACCGAGCAGGGGCTGATGAGCGTCGACGCGGTGAAGAAGCACACCAAGGCGGCCAGCTCGTGCGGTTCGTGCACCGGCCTCGTAGAGCAGATCCTGCTGAACACGCTCGGCAGCGACTTCCAGGAGTCGCCGAAAACTAAAGTAATCTGCGGCTGCACCGAACATACGCACGGCGAGGTGCGCGCCGCGATCCGCGAGAAGCACCTGACCACCATCCCCGACGTGATGCGCGCACTGAACTGGCGCACGCCTAACGGCTGCGCCAGCTGCCGCCCGGCGCTCAACTACTACCTGGTGTCGACCTGGCCGCGCGAGGCGATAGACGACCCGCAGAGCCGCTTCGTCAACGAGCGCGTGCACGCCAACATCCAGAAGGACGGCACCTATTCGGTGATCCCGCAGATGATGGGCGGCGTCACCAACGCCGCCGAGCTGCGCCGCATCGCCGACGTCGCCGACAAGTACCAGGTCCCGATGGTCAAGGTCACCGGCGGCCAGCGCATCGACCTGTTGGGCATCAAGAAGGACGACCTCGTCGACGTGTGGCGCGACCTCGGCATGAAGTCCGGCTACGCCTACGGCAAGTCGATCCGCACCGTGAAGACCTGCGTCGGCTCCGAGTTCTGCCGCTTCGGCACGCAGAACAGCACGCAGATGGGCATCGACCTGGAGACGATGCTCGGCCGCATGTGGAGCCCGCACAAGGTGAAGCTCGCAGTCAGTGGCTGCCCGCGCAACTGCGCCGAATCGGGCATCAAGGACGTCGGCATCATCGGCGTCGACTCCGGCTGGGAGCTCTACGTCGGCGGCAACGGCGGCATCAAGACCGAGGTCGCGCAGTTCTTCGTCAAGGTGAAGACCGCCGACGAGGTGCGCGAGTACGCCGGCGCCTTCCTGCAGCTCTACCGCGAGGAGGCCTACTACCTCGAGCGCACCGTGCACTACCTCGCGCGCGTCGGCCTCGAACATGCGAAGGCGAAGGTGCTCGACGACGCCGAGAACCGCAAGGCGCTGTACGAGCGGCTGTTGTTCTCGCTTGAAGGCCTGCCCGACCCATGGGAAGAGCGGGTGCAGGGCGCGCAGCAACACGAATACAAGACGCTGGAGGTGGTGTGATGGAGAGCAACTGGAAAGCGGTCTGCGAACTTAAAGAGATCCCGAGACTGGGCAGCCGCGTCGTCAAGCGCGCCGGGCACGATGACATCGCGCTGTTCCGTACCGAAACCGACGCGGTGTTCGCGCTGACCGACCGCTGCCCGCACAAGGGCGGCCCGCTGTCGCCCGGGATCGTGGTCGGCGAGGCGGTCGCCTGCCCGCTGCACGGCTGGGTGATCAACTTCTCCGACGGCCGTGCGTGCGCGCCGGACGAAGGGTGCACCGGCAAGCATCCGGTGCGGGTGGAAGAAGGGGTGATCTGGCTGGCGGTGGGCTGATCGCCTGAACAGGCCCGGTTCTTGCTTGAATTAAGTCAAGCTTTACCGATGTTCTTTAACCTCGATTCGAGCGGCTGCGCCGCGATGGGTTTTGATGCCGGTTCCACCGGCAGAGGGCAGGGGCTTTGTCTCGCCAAAGCCCCCTGCACCCCAAAGGCGAGCCCACCGCCGCTTTGATCCGCTTGACCGGCACCCGACGAGGCGCCGCCGAACGCGCCCCGCGCTACCGTCGCGGCGCTCAGACAGACGGCGGCTTAAAACCTCGCCGGGCACCGGTCAAGCGGCGCGGCGGAAGGGCATAAGGGTTCGTTGTCGGCAATGTAGGTGGGGTTCCATCGGAAAAGCACTCGATTTACTAACGTTGGCCGAGCCCGTTTGCGACTGGAGCCGCAATGGGGTGGCGGATCAACGATTTGAGTCAAATACGTCACGAGCCGTCGCACACAACGGATCAACTGCCCTTCCGCCGCGCCGACCGGACGACGTCCCGCGAGGTCTTAAGCCGCCGGCTGTTCGAGCGATTCGACGCTAGCGAATCGCGAGTTCGGCGGCGCCTCGTCGGGTGCCGGTCAAGCGGATCAAAGCGGCGGGGGCTCGCCTTCTTTTGCTTACTTTTCTTGGCGAAGCAAGAAAAGTAAGCCGCCAGCCGGGCGGGACCGGCATGAAAACAGCCGCGGCGCAGCCGCACAAAACCGCTGTTCGGACCGTTAGAACAGGTAGTTGTATCTGAACGAACCGCCAAGGTCGGCCGAGCTCGGCCAACCTCGAGGAGACCGCCATGACCCACACCGTCCGCTCCACCTGCTGCTACTGCGGCGTCGGCTGTGGCGTACTGATCCACACCGACGGCGAGCGCATCACCGGCATCGACGGCGACCCCGATCACCCGGCCAACTTCGGCCGGCTGTGCACCAAGGGCCGCACGCTGCCTTTGACCTGCGGCGACGCCGGCCGCGCGCTTGCACCAATGTTGCGCACGGCGCGCGACGAGGAACGCAGGCAAATAGACTGGGATACGGCGATAGCCACTGCCGCCGAGCGCTTCGCCGCCATCATCCGCGAACACGGCCCCGACGCCGTCGCGTTCTACCTCTCCGGCCAGCTGCTTACCGAGGACTACTACGTCTTCAACAAGCTCGCCAAGGGCCTGGTCGGCACCGCCAACGTCGACACCAACTCGCGGCTGTGCATGTCGAGCGCGGTGTCGGCGTACAAGCTCGCCTTTGGCGCCGACGGCCCGCCGACCTGCTACGACGACCTCGAACACGCCGACCTGGTGCTGTTCGCCGGCAGCAACGCCGCCTACGCGCACCCGGTGCTGTTCCGCCGGCTCGAGGAAGCGCGCGCCGCGCGTCCTGGCGTCAAATGGATCGCGATCGACCCGCGCCGCACCGACACCGCGGCGATGGCCGACCTGCACCTGGCGATCCAGCCGGGCACCGACGTCGCGCTGTTCCACGGCATGCTGCATCACCTGATCTGGGAAGGCCGGCTCGACGCCGAGCTGATAGCCGAACACAGCGAGGGCTTTTCGCAGCTCAAGAACGAGGTGCGCGCCTATCCGCCGCACCGCGCCGCCGAGATCTGCGGCATCGATGAGAAGGACCTGGTCACCGCCGCCGAATGGTTCGGCGAATCGAAGGCCGCGCTTTCTCTCTACTGCATGGGGCTGAACCAGTCTAGCCACGGCACCGACAAGAACCTCGCGCTGATCAATCTGCATCTGGCGACCGGCCAGCTCGGCCGACCCGGCGCCGGCCCGTTCTCGCTGACCGGCCAGCCGAACGCGATGGGCGGGCGCGAGGTCGGCGGCATGGCGACCCTGCTCGCGTCGCACCGCGACCTGGCCAACGCGTCTCACCGCGCAGAGCTCGCCGCGCTGTGGGACGTGCCGGCCGAAAGATTGCCGGCCAAGCCGGGGCTGACCGCGGTAGAGCTGTTCGATGCACTGGAAGCGGGCACGGTGAAGGCGGTGTGGATCGCCTGCACCAATCCGGCGCACTCGATGCCCGACCTGGCCAAGGTGCAGGCGGCGCTGAAAAACGCCGAGTTCGTCGTGCTGCAGGAGGCGTTTGCCGACACCGACACCGCGCCGTTCGCCGACCTGTTGCTGCCGGCGAGCAGCTGGGGCGAGAAGGAGGGCGTCGTCACCAACTCCGAACGCAGGATATCCAGAGTCCGCGCCGCGGTGGCCGCGCCGGGCGACGCGCGCGCCGACTGGCGCATCGCCCGGGACTTCGCGCGTGCGCTGCAACAGCGTCTCGCTCCGCACGAGCCCGATCTGTTCGCTTTCGATTCACCTGAGGACGTGTTCATCGAATACCGCGCGACCACCATCGGCCGCGACATCGACATCGGCGGCGTCGACTACGCGCTGCTCGAAGCCGCGCCGCAGCAGTGGCCGCTGCCGGCAGGCGAAAAGGTTGGCCGAGTCCGTCTCTATACCGATCGCGTGTTCAACACAGCCAGCGGCCGCGCGCGCTTTCACGCCGTGCCCTATCTGCCGGTCGCCGAGGCGCCTAACGCGCGCTATCCGTTCCGGCTCTTGTCCGGCCGGCTGCGCGACCAGTGGCACGGCATGAGCCGCAGCGGCCGCGTGCCGCAGCTGTTCGAACACGTCGCCGAGGCGCGGCTCGCGATGAACCCGGGCGACATGGCGCGCCGCAGTCTCGCCGACGGCGACCTCGTCGAAGTCGCAAGCAAGCGCGGCAAGCTGGTGCTGCCGGTAGAGGCGTCTGGCGAGACGCCGTCGGGCAGCCTGTTCCTGCCTATGCACTGGAACGGCCAGTTCCTGCAGGACGTCGGCGTCAACCTGTTGACGCTGCCGGCGCGCTGCGACAAGTCCGGCCAGCCGGAACTCAAGCACGCGGCGGTGCGGCTGGAGAAATTGGACCTCGCGTGGCGCTGCGTCGCGGTCGTCGCCGGCGACGTGCAGTCGCTGCTCGCGAAGCTGCGCCCGCTGCTCTCCGGCTGTCGCTACGCGAGCCTCAGCCTCGTCGGCCGCGAACGGCCGGCGGTGCGGCTCACCGCAGCCGACGACTCGGCGCCCGAGGGCTGGCTCGAGAAGCTCGATGTGGCGCTCGGCCTCGCGGGTGGGCCGGACGGCCTCGGCTATCGCGACGAGAAGCGCGGCATCGACAAGCGGGCTCAGTGGCAGGATGGGCGTCTCATCGCATTCCGTCTCGCCGGCGAGGCCGCGGCGGCCGGGTGGCTGACCGAGATCATGCGCCAGGGCGGCGGCTGGACCTTTCCGCGCCCGTGGGCCTTCCTGCCGAGCGCTGCGGCGCCGGCCGGCGCGCCGGCGCCCGAGCGCATGGTGTGCAACTGCAACGGTGTGGCCGAGTCGGCCATCGTCGCGGCGCTGAAGGCCGGCGGCTCGCTCGCCGCCGCGCAGGCCGCGACCGGCTGCGGCACCGCGTGTGGCTCGTGTCTCCCCGAATGCAAACGGCTCGCCGCGGCGACGCTCGCCCAAACCGAACACGCGCCGGCCTAGGGCTCGGCTGAAAGGACGCATCATGGAAAACATATACGGCAAGGTCTGGCTGATCGGCGCCGGCCCGGGCGACCTGGAATTGTTGACGCTGAAGGCGGTGAGGGTGCTGGCCTCGGCCGACGTGCTGATCGTCGACGCGCTGGTCGACCCGGACATAGTTTCCTTCGCGCCGCGGGCGCGCGTCGTCACCACCGGCAAGCGCGCCGGCTGTCGCTCGGCGCCGCAGGACTTCATCCAGCGGCTGATGCGCCGCTACGCGCGCCAGGGCAAGACGGTGGCGCGCGTGAAGGGCGGCGACCCCTTGCTATTCGGCCGCGCCGGCGAGGAGATCGCCTACCTAGCCGAGCACGGCATCGAGGTAGAGCTGGTCAACGGCGTGACCTCGGCGCTCGCCGCGGCGGCCAGCCTCACCGTGTCGCTGACCCATCGCGACTTCGGCGCCAGCGGCGTTACTTTCGTCACCGCACACCGCCAGGACCACAGCGCGCCCGACTGGGCTGCGCTCGCCGCCGCCGGCACGACGCTCGCGATCTATATGGGCCTCAACCGTGTCTGCGAGGTCGCCGAAGGCTTGCTCGCCGCGCTGCCGGCGTCGACCCCCGCGGCGGTGGTCGCCTGCGCTTCTACGCCCGCCGAGCGGCGGCTGGTCACAACGCTCGGCCAACTGGCTGCGGCCTGCCACGCGGCCAAGATGCCGGCGCCGGCGCTGATCCTGGTCGGCGCGGCGCTGGCGTCAGCGTCGGCAGGCGAAGACTTGCCTGAAGGGCTGGCGGTGGCTTGAAAAGGGTAAACGTTGGCCGAGCTTCCCGGCCAGGCATGAAAAAGCCCGGCGATGCATCGCCGGGCTTTTTCCGTTGCTCGACGGCGAGCAGCGCTACAGATTCACGACGCGCGCGCGTAATCGATCATGCCCTGAAAATCGACCACCACCGCCGCCTCGTCGCCGACCACCCACGCGTCGTGGCCGGAGGGCAGCAGCGACACGTCGCCTGGTCGGCAGATGAGCTCGGTGCCGTCGTCCATCTTCACCAGCAGCACGCCGGACACGTGGTACTGGAAGTGCGGCGCCTCGCAGCTCTTGGTCTTGGCCAGCGGCTGGACCGACTCGGCCCAGCGCCAGCCGGGTTTGAACACCGCGCGGCCGACCGTCGCGCCGCCGATCTTGATCAGCTCCAGCCGTCCGAGCGGAAATTCGCGGACTTCGTCCGGCCGGTCGAAGCTTTTATGTTCGGCCCTTGTCGCATGTTCTTCAGCCATGGTCATCCTCCTGTTCGATTGTCACCGGCGACGACGGAAAGTCCGACGGTGGAGGATTCGGTCTGGCTGACGCACGAGGGGCGAGGGCGGGGATCAAAACGCAGGGTCGGGCATTCCCGAGCTTTAAACATAGAAGATCCCGCGAGCGGAAACCGGCCGTCGCCCAGCTTACCGCGCCGCCCCTGACTTGCCGCGCCTTTGCTACACTTGCGTGCTTATCGAGACTGCAACGGAATCCTCTATCCATGGCCCAATTCGTGATGTCTATGCTCCGCGTGAGCAAGGTGGTGCCCCCGAAGCGCCAGATCATCAAGGACATTTCCCTTTCCTTCTTCCCGGGCGCCAAGATCGGCCTCTTGGGTCTTAACGGTTCCGGCAAGTCGACCGTGCTGCGCATCATGGCCTGCGTCGACAAGGAGTACGACGGCGAGGTCAGCCACCAGCCGGGCGTGAAGATCGGCTACCTGCCGCAGGAGCCGCAGCTTAGCGCCGACAAGACCGTGCGCGAGGAAGTCGAAAGCGGCATGGGCGAGGTGATGGGAGCACAGCAGCGCCTCGAAGAGGTCTACGCCGCGTACGCCGACCCGGACGCCGACTTTGACGCGCTCGCCGAGGAGCAGGCGCGTCTGGAGGCGATCATCTCGGCCGGCGCCGGCGACAACGTCGAGCTGCAGCTCGAACTGGCCGCCGACGCGCTGCGCCTGCCGCCGTGGGACGCCAAGATCGGTCCGCTGTCAGGCGGCGAAAAGCGCCGCGTCGCGCTGTGCAAGCTGCTGCTGTCCAAGCCGGACATGCTGCTGCTCGACGAGCCGACCAACCACCTGGACGCCGAATCGGTAGAGTGGCTCGAGCAGTTCCTGGTGCGCTTCCCGGGCACCGTGGTCGCGGTCACCCACGACCGCTACTTCCTCGACAACGCCGCCGAATGGATCCTGGAACTGGACCGAGGCGAGGGCATCCCGTGGAAGGGCAACTACTCTTCGTGGCTCGAGCAGAAAGAGGCGCGCCTCGAGACCGAGGCCAAGCAGGAAGGCGCGCGCATCAAGGCGATGAAGCAGGAACTCGAATGGGTGCGCCAGAACCCGAAGGGCCGCCAGGCGAAGTCGAAGGCGCGTATCGCCCGCTTCGAGGAATTGTCGAGCTTCGAGCACCAGAAGCGCAACGAGACGCAGGAGATCTTCATCCCGGTCGCCGAGCGTCTGGGCAGCGAGGTGATCGAGTTCGACGGCGTCAGCAAGGGCTTCGGCGACCGCCTGTTGATCGACAACCTGAGCTTCAAGGCACCGGCCGGCGCGATCGTCGGCATCATCGGCCCGAACGGCGCCGGCAAGTCGACGCTGTTCAAGATGATCGCCGGCAAGGAGCAGCCGGATTCGGGCGAGGTGAAGATCGGCCAGACGGTGCAGATGGCCTTCGTCGAGCAGAGCCGCGAAGGGCTGGACGCCGACAAGACCGTGTTCCAGGACGTGTCCGGCGGGCTCGAGCTCGTCAACGTAGGCAAGTTCGAGATGTCGAGCCGCGCTTACCTCGGCCGCTTCAACTTCAAGGGCGGCGACCAGCAGAAGAAGGTCGGCATGCTGTCGGGCGGTGAACGCGGCCGCCTGCACCTGGCGAAGACCTTGCTCAAGGGCGGCAACGTGCTCTTGCTCGACGAACCGTCCAACGACCTCGACGTCGAAACGCTGCGCGCACTCGAAGATGCTCTCTTGGAATTCGCCGGCACCGTGTTCGTGATCTCTCACGACCGCTGGTTCCTCGACCGCATCGCGACCCACATCCTCGCCGCCGAAGGCGAATCGCAGTGGACCTTCTTCGACGGCAACTACCAGGAGTACGAGGCCGACAAGAAGAAGCGTCTGGGCGAAGAGGGCGCCAAGCCGAAGCGCATCCGCTACAAGCCGATCACGCGTTAAGCCCGCGAAAAGCTCGGCCAACCCCGTTTCGTCGCAAGGCGGAACGGGGTTTTTTGCGCGCGGTCAAATCGTAACAAATACCCGGTCGGCGGGGCTTTAAACCGGGCGCGAAACAGGCCTAGAATGAGGTCGTCTTTCGGCGCGCGGGGCATTCTCCCGCCGTGAAAGGTGTGCAGGCGCTGCCGGCCCGTCCGGCCGCACAAAACCACAATACGCAGAGGAGAGTCCTCATGGAAAGCCAGTATCAGTCCCTGCCCACCGTTGCACTTCCGCATGACACCGGCCTTGTCCACCTCGACGAGCGCCCGCGTCGCCCCGTCGCCATGGACAGCCCGGCGCTCGAGGTGATGACCGACCTCAAGGCGGTCGACCCGGTGAGCATCCACGAAGACGCCGCCTTGCAAGACGCACACGCCTTGATGGTCAGCCGCGGCATCCGCTTGCTGTTCGTCACCGACGACGAAGGGCGTCTGGCCGGCCTCGTGACCGCGACCGACCTGCTCGGCGAGAGGCCGGTGCAGTGCATGCTCGAACACGGCAAGCTTCACGCCGACATCCTGGTGCGCGACGTGATGACCGCGCGCAACCAGCTCGAGGCGATCATGCTGCCCGACGTGGCGGAGGCCAAGGTCGGCCACATGGTCGCGACGATGAAGCGCCTCGGCCGCCAGCACGCGCTGGTCGTCGAACACAACCCCGGCACCGGCCACTACGAGGTGTGCGGGCTATTCTCGACCTCGCACATGGCGCGCCGCCTCGGCATCTCGCTGAACTTCATCCGCGTGCCGCAGGCCTTCTCCGAGATCCAGCACTCGCTGCTGCACGAAAGCTGAGCGCTCGGCGGACAGCAAGAAGGCAGCCCGGCGGCTGCCTTTTTTCATGCGCGCGATGCGCGTTTCGTCAGCGCGCGGCGCCGGCAAGCGCGAGGTAGACCCGGAGCGCGACGTAGGCGTCGTTCGCCGCGTACAAGCACTGCGCGTCGGACAAGGTCGCGCTCGCCCAGTTGGACGTCGACAGCCGTTTGGACTTGCGGTAGTGGCGGCCAAACAGCTGCGCCACCGCCTGCACCGCGCCGACCGTATGGCGCGCGCCGGTCTGGCGGAACAGTGTGCCGATGTCGTGCACCGCCGCGCAGTCGATATCGAGCTTGGACTTCAAGAGCACCTTGTCCGACGATAAGCCGAAGCCGACCTTGTGCACCGTGCCCGCGGCCATCAGCGCGCGTAAGGGCGCCAGGTCGCCGAGCTTCTCGAGCTGGAACAAGTAAGCTTGGCTCGGCGTTGCCAGTTGCAACAGGTGCGGTCCGGTCGACACTTCGCCGACGCGGAAGGTCGGCCGAGACTCGGTATCGAAGCCGAGCACCGGCTGCTCCAAGAGTTGCCGGCATGCGGCGTGCATCGTCGCTTCGTCGCAGACGAGCACGACCGCGTCGCGCGAGAGCGCATCGAACGGCGGCAGCGCCTTGATTTCATCCTTGGAAAGTGGCGCGGGGGCTTTTTTCTGTTCCGACACAAATGACTCCGGCAGACGGCGCACGGCGCCGTACTGGGGGTGAATGGGGGGCAGCAGTGAGCCGCCATGCCGCGATTGTACGTGGATTGTCGGTTCCGCCTGTTAAAATGGCCGCCATAAGCGCTTTAGCAGGAACGCCACCGTGAGCCTCATCCCCGAAATCAAATCCGAACAGTCGATCGAGCTCTTGAAAGAGCTGCACATCCTGACCCGCGACGGCAAGCTGAACCAGGACAGCCGCCGCAAGCTCAAGCAGGTCTACCACCTCTACCACTTCATCGAACCGTTGATGGAAGAGGTGCTGGCCGACGGCCGGGCGCTGACGCTGGCCGACCACGGCGCCGGCAAGTCGTATCTGGGTTTCATCCTCTATGACCTGTTCCTGAAGTCGCGCGATACCGGCCACGTCTACGGCATCGAAACGCGCGAGGAGCTCGTCGCGCGCTCGCGCGAACTGGCCGGGCGGCTCGGCTTCGAGCGGATGAGCTTCCTGAATGTATCGGTAGAGGACTCGATAGACGCCAAGGAGCTGCCCGGCGAGATCGACATCGTCACCGCGCTGCACGCGTGCAATACCGCGACCGACGACGCGATCAAGTTCGCGCTGTCGAAAAAGGCGCGCTTCATCGTGCTGGTGCCGTGCTGCCAGGCCGAAGTCGCGTCGGTCTTGAAGAAGAACAAGAACCAGTCTTTCGGCAAGACGCCGCTGTCGGAAATCTGGCGCCACCCGATCCACACGCGCGAGTTCGGCAGCCAGATCACCAACGTGCTGCGCTGCCTGCAGCTTGAGGCGCACGGCTACCAGGTGACGGTGACCGAACTCGTCGGTTGGGAACACTCGATGAAGAACGAACTGATCGTCGCGCGCCACACCGGCGCGCCGCGCCGCAACGCCGAGGAGCGGCTCGAGCGGATCCTCGACGAACTGAACCTCGCCGAGATGCGCGAGCGCTTCATCTACTGAACGAACGGCGTCTGATACGGGCGCCGGTTAAAAGCTCGGCCGAAGGTCGGCCGAGCTTTTTCTATTCTTCTGCCGTTCGAGCGGAAGGGCTGACCGGGAGTCGAGCGCATAAAAAAGCTCGGCCAACCCTTAGGGTTGGCCGAGCTGTTGTTGCCCGCCTCGGCGGGCGTCGCCTTAACGCGACGCCGCGATATAGGCGTCGCCGGAATAGCTGGCGGACGCGATGCCGAGGATGGAGCGGAAGGTCACCTTGAAGCGTTGACCCATTTTATTGATCGAAACGACTTCGAAGTCGACGGCGTCGTGTTTGCCTTGTTCGCTGACCCGGTCGCCGGGCAACAATTCTTTGACTTTCATTTTGATTCCTTTAAAACAGCCGCGAACCGGCATCTCCGGTGGCAGCGCCGCCGCGTGGGAGCGGACACCTGCCGGCCGGTTGCCGGCACAGCTTAGCGGCGCGGACGCGGCGGCGGTCGGCTGCCGTCCGGGCGCGGCGTGGGGTGCCGGTAGTTGATCCGACCCTTGGACAGATCGTAGGGCGACATCTCGACGGTCACCCGGTCACCGACAATGATTTTGATGCGGTGCATCCGCATCTTGCCCGATTCGTAGGCGAGAATTTCCACACCGTTGTCCAGCGCCACGCGGAAACGGGATTCGGGCAGGGCCTCGATTACCGAGCCTTCCAGCTCGATCACGTCTTCTTTTGCCATGAGTAGATACCTTTCTTGTGCATTGGGATGGCATCAGTCACGCACTTCAGACTGATCGATTGCCAAAGGGGGAACGCAGGGCGCTCCGCCGTCGTGCAGACCAATAACGCTAACCCCTGAACGAAGCGGCGTCGGCCGTCGAACAAGAGACTTCCAACCGTTTGAGAGAGGGGTGCCCGATTAGCCATAAGGCCTGGGCAAGACAATCAGAAGCGGCCAAGTGATGGATAGCGTCTTGGCAACGAACGGTACTATACAGCAATTTGGCAAAAAAAGCTTGAGTTTTCTAGTCGGATATAGGTGGGTGGGGCGACTCGTCTCAGTCGTTTCTTGCGGGTTGCAGGCTAATATGCAATATGTTTCATATGGCGTGCGAAAAAAGTGTATATGCATGCCAGTGGGGCCCCTAGCACAAGCGCAGCAGGCAGGTGAACGTTCAATACCTCGGACAAGGGGTAGAGCATGAAGGGAATCGTCTTTAACCTACTGGAAGAGCTGATTCGCCGCGAACATGGCGAAAACACATGGGATGCCCTGCTGGACGCGGCCAAGGCCGACGGGGCCTATACCTCGCTAGGCAGCTACCACGATGAAGAATTGACGAAACTGGTCGCCGCGGCGTCGACGCTATTGGCCGTGCCACCCCACGAGGTCCTGCGCTGGTTCGGCCGCAACGCCATCCCGTTGCTGGCGAGCAAATATCCGCCTTTTTTTGTTCTTCATAAGTCGGCGCGCGATTTCGTGCTGACCTTGAACAGCATCATCCACCCCGAGGTGCGCAAGCTTTATCCCGGCGCCACCACCCCGGTGTTCGATTTCGATGCCAGTTCGCCCGAGGTGCTGGTCATGGGGTACCGGTCTGAGAGAAAGCTGTGCGCCTTGGCGCATGGCTTCATCGAGGGGGCGGCAGATCACTTTCATGAAGGGATCGCGTACGAGCACCCACAATGCATGCATCGCGGTGACGAGCGATGCGTGTCGCGCATTCGATTCATCTGACCGATAGTCCGTGGGCGTTTTGGGGGAAGCATGGTGGCTGAAATCGATCCGGCGCTCTTGAGACGACGATGGGAGCGGGAGCACAAGGCTCGCCTGGAAGCCGAGGCGATAGCCGAACGGGGCCTGCGCGAACTCTATTATCAGCGGCAACAGGACATTCAGCTACTCGAGGCGATTGCCGCAGTCACCAATGCGGCAGGCAGCGTCGAGGAAACCATGTACTTGGCCGTGCAGCTGGTTTGCCAGTACACGCAATGGCCGGTGGGGCATGTTTATTACACGGTGCCTCCGGCGACGGACTCGGCGTGTAACCTGATATCGTCGCAGGTGTGGCATTGCGCCGATGCTGAACGTTTCGCCGGGTTTCGCGCCGCGACGTCAGCCTGCTCCATTGCTCCGGGGCAGGGGCTGCCCGGACGCATTCTGGCGAGCGGTGAACCCGCATGGATCTCCGATATCACGCAAGATTCGGACTTCCCGCGATGCGAGGCGGCCTGGCAAGCTGGCCTGAAGGCGGCTATTGGCTTTCCGGTGTGGGTGGGCTTACACCTCGTTGCCATCCTTGAGTTCTTTGCCGACGAGGTGACCGCACCCGACGAGAGGATGTTGCGGATCATGAGGCTGGTCGGCTCCCAGCTTGGCCGGGTGATAGAGCGCCAACGCGCCAAAGACCATCTGACCCACGCCGCATTCCACGACCCGCTTACCCTGCTGCCGAACCGCGCGCTGTTTTTCGAACGGCTGCAGTCGGTTCTGAACCACTCAAAACAATGCCGCGGCTACCAATTCGCCGTCCTGTTCCTCGACTTGGACCGCTTCAAGGTCGTGAACGACAGCCTGGGCCATCCCGCGGGGGACCGGCTGATTATCGAGGTGGCGCAGCGGCTTTCCGCCAGTCTGCGGCGCAGCGATAGCGTCGTTCGTCCGATCGACGAGTGCGTCGCGCTGCCATCTCAAGGCGTGGTGGCCCGTCTGGGCGGGGACGAGTTCACCATCATCCTTGAAGATATCCAGGATGCCAGCGTCCCTATCCTCGTCGCCGAACGCATTCAGCGTGCACTGGCCGCACCGTTTGTGCTATCGGGCCAGCAGGTGTTCACCACCGCGAGCATCGGCATCGCCTTAAGCACGCCCGGCTATGACGAAGTCCAGGAAATCCTGCGTGACGCCGATATCGCCATGTATCGGGCCAAGGCGGGTGGTCGCGCGCGCTGGGAAGTGTTCGATCAGCGGATGGGCGAACAAGCCGTGGCTCACCTGCGGCTCGATTCGGAGTTGCGTGACGCGCTCAGGCGCCGGGAGTTCCGGCTCTGCTACCAGCCCATCGTCTCGTTGCTGGATGGGAAAATCCGGGGTTTCGAGGCGCTGCTGCGGTGGGAGCATCCAAGCAAGGGTTGCGTCTCGCCGATGGAGTTTCTTCCCACCGCGGAAGAAACGGGGCTGATTTTGCCCATCGGGCAGTGGGTGCTGGAAGAGGCTTGCCTGCAAGCGCAGCGCTGGCAGCAGGCGTTCCTGACGGACCCGCCTCTGACGATGAGCGTGAACCTGTCTGCAAGCCAGTTGAGCCAGCCGGGGTTCATCGAGCAGGTCAAACGGATATTGCGGAAAACCGCGGTCGTGCCGAGCAGCCTGAAGCTGGAACTGACCGAGAGCATGGCGATGAGCGACCCGGAGCATACCGCTCGCTTGTTGTTCGAACTCAAGGCCATGGGCATCCAACTGAGCCTCGACGATTTTGGCACCGGCTATTCCTCGCTCAGCTATCTGAGCCGCTTGCCGATCGACACGCTCAAGATTGACCGCTCGTTTGTCAGCGGACTGGAAAAGAGCTCGGAGAATCTACGCATTCTCGAAGCGATCGTGACGCTCGCCCGCACGCTGAACATGGAGGTGGTGGCCGAGGGAACGGAAACGATCGAAGAGGTGATCTACCTCAAACGCCTGAACTGCGAGTATGCGCAGGGCTATTTCTTCTTTAAGCCGCTTGGCGTGGCGGACGCCGAGGCAGCCTTGCGCCAGCAGCTGCACCAAGACGGCCGGACAAGGAGGCTGGATAGCGCCGAATGTGCCGCGTATCCAGCCTTTTGTCCGCGGCTTTCTGAGCAGTAGGAGCGGCATGGTCGCCACGGCCTTCCCGCACACTAGAGCGTCATGACGGTAAGCCTTGGATGTGGATCACCCCCAGTTCGATGGAGCTTGATCTCTTACGCGCTTCGCGCCTTGCCCTTTCAGTCGGCGAACAGCAGCGTCGTCAGCCGCCTTGATCAAGATCGGTTTTCTTCCTTTCGGGCGACGTCGCCATCAAGTTACTCGTTTTGAATATATTTCGTTAGCATAATCATTCCTAATAAATAGGATCGCTCGAGCGGCCAAGGCCCGTTCGACGATAAACCGAAGGGAATGAATATGCAGGGAAGAGGATTCGCCGTTGCCGAGCTGACCCTGGTGGTGGGCAGCGCGTTTGCCGGTTGCGTGTTGCCGGCGCAGGCCGCAACGGTGCTGCCCAGTTCGACTTCTGCGCTGCGTTTTCAGGACTTTCCCGGAGGCAATCCGTTCAGTCTGGCGGCCGGCTCTACGATAGAGACGCGGCCCGCGGCGGTCGACGCGCTGTCGGGCGACACCTCTGCCGTCTGGCAGCTGAATAGCTTCGGATCGATCCTGTCCGCGCAGACCGGCGTCGCGTTCGCCGGGGCGGGCGTCGTCAACAACGCGGCGGGCGCGACCATAGAGGGCGCGACGGCGATCACCTTCGGCAACGGCAACAGCAGCGTGAGCAACGCCGGCACGCTGCGCGGCAGCGGCGGCGTCGCCATTCTGTTCGGCTCGGGCAACGATGCGCTCGAGGTGAGCGGCGGAAGCATCGAGGGCCACGTCGAGCAGGGAGACGGCCGGGACAGCCTCACACTGACTGGCGGCGCGATCGTTTCTCTCGACCAGGGCGGCGGCCTCGATACCGCGCTCGTCTCCGGCGGGCGCATTATCGGCGCCTTCAACGACGGCGACTTCTTCACGATGACCGGCGGACGGATAGGCTCGGTCGACCTGAAGCAGGCCGACAATGAGATGCGGATGTCGGGCGGCCAGATCGACGGCAAGGTGAATGCAGAACAGGGGCGCGACCTGTTCGAGCTGAGCGGCGGCACGATAGGCGGGATGGTCGATCTGGGCAGCGGCGACAATACGGCGCGGATATCGGGCGGCGCGATCGCCGGCCAGTTCGTCACCGGATCGGGCGCCGATCGTTTCGTCTGGGACACGGCGGGCACGCTGGGCGGCACGGTCAGCCTCGGCACAGGCAACGACACGGCGACGCTGGCAAGACACACGCCGGCGAGCCTTGCCGCGTCGCCGCTCATCGACGGCGGCCTGGGCAGCGACACGCTGCTGCTCGGGGACACCGTCGCCGACGCGCCAGGACAATGGGTGAACTGGGAAACGGCCACGCTGCGCGGCGCCACCGATCTGCGCTTGCTCGGATCGACGCTGCAGCTCGGCGACGCGGCAAGCGGCACCGGCACGCTCAACGTAGAGAACGGCGCCGTGCTGAGCGTGCAGGGCGCAGCGGCCGTGCGGCCTCTGGGCGCCGGGCAGCTGGCGACGCTGAACAACGCCGGCACGATAGACCTGGCGCGGCATGGCGCGAGCGTCTCGGACTCGCTGACGGTGGCGGGCCATTACGCCGGCGCCGGCGGCCGGCTCATCGTACAGAGCCGGCTCGACGGCGACGGTGCGCCATCCGACCGGCTGATCGTGTCGGGCGGCACGCTTTCGGGCACGACCGGCATCGTCGTACAGAATCTCGGCGGCGCCGGCGCCGCGACGCAGCGGGACGGCATCCTGGTGGTCGAGGCCGTCAACGGCGCGGGCGGTGGCGGCCGCTTCGGCCTCGCGACGGCGGTGGCGGCGGGCGCCTACGAGTACCTGCTTTTCAAGGGCGGCGAGGGCGGCGCAGAAAACTGGTATCTGCGCTCGTCGCTGACGCCGGGGTCGGAGCCGCCCGCCGCGCCGGTTGCCCCTGCCACGGATAGCGCCGCGCTCAACGCGCTGCCGCCGACCGACGTCTCGGCGCTGCCTTCCGCGCCGCCGGCCGGTGGCGCTCCCGTCCTGCTGTACCGCCCCGAGGCCGCGCTGCAGGCGGCTGTGCCGGAGGTGACGCGTCTGGTCGGCATGTCAATGCTCGGCACCTTCCATCAGCGCATGGGCGCGCAAGCCTTGCTGCGCGAACAGGGCGAGCGGACCTCGCGCGGCTGGGGAAGGGTGTTCGGCCAGAGCCTGGAGAGCCGTTGGCAAGGCACGGTGTCGCCGTCGTTCGACGGCGAACTGGCGGGCGTCCAGGCCGGCGGTGATGCGCTGGTCGGTCGCGATAACGCCGACCGGCTGGGCGTATTCGTATCGGTTGCCCGCGCACACGGCAGCGTGAAAGGCTACGCGCTGGGGCGCGAGGACAAGCCGGTCGGCAGCGTGTCGGTCGACGGCTACGGCCTCGCCGGCTACTGGACCCACCTGTGGCAGGATTCGGGCTACGTCGACACGGTGCTGATGGGCAGCTGGTTCGACGGCGAGACGCGCTCGCGCGGCGATAGCGTGCGCACCGACGTCAAAGGGAGGGGGCTGACGGCATCGGTAGAAGCGGGGCGGCCGTTCCGGGTCTCGGACGATCTGGCGATCGAGCCGCAGGCGCAGCTGATCTGGCAGAAAAACCGTTTCGACGACACTTCCGACCCGTTCTCGACCATAGGCTACGACGTCGGCGATGGCTGGACCGGCCGCGTCGGCGTGAAGTTGTCGCGTCCGGACGAGGGGGCGGCGGCGGTGTCGCCCTACTTCAAGGCCAACCTCTGGCACAGCCTGGGCGGCAGCGACAGGACGAGGTTCGGCAGCGATGACATCGTCACCGAACGGCGCAGTACCTGGGCAGAATTCGGCGCGGGGCTGACGCAGCAGATGACGAAGCGCGTGAGCTTATACGGGTCGATCGAGGTTGGTCAGTCGGTCGACGGCGCCGACCGCTCAAGCTTCGGCGGCAACGTCGGTGTGCGGGTGCTGTGGTAGTGCCGGCATGGGACCCGACTTGATACTCGCCTTGCGCGTGCCATGAATAATGGGTGGCCCGTCGTCATAATATGGAGCGACCATGATCACCCTCTACACCTTCGGCCCGGCCTTCGGGCTGCCCGACCCCAGCCCCTTCGTGACCAAGGCCGAGCTGCTGTTGAAGCTGTCCGGCCAGCCCTATCGCACCGACACGCACGGTTTTTCGCGCGCGCCCAAGGGCAAGCTGCCGTATATCGACGACGACGGCGTACGCGTCGCCGATTCGACGCTGATCCGCTGGCATCTGGAACGAAAGTATCGCATCGACTTCGACACAGGCTACGACGAGCGCGAGCGCGCGCTCGCGTGGTCGGTCGAGAAGATGCTCGAAGAGCACCTGTACTTCGCGCTGGCGCACGTGCGCTGGGTCGACGACGCCAACTTCGAGAGTGGCCCGGCGGTCTTTTTCAAACGCGCGCCGGCGCTGGTGAGGCCTTTCGTCAAACGCGTGATCCGCGGGAGGGTGAAAAAGCTGCTGAAGGCGCAGGGCATGGGCCGGCACAGCGACGCCGAGATCACCGAGTTCGCGGCACGCGACATCGACGCGGTCGCTGCCATCCTCGGCGACAAGCCCTTCCTGCTCGGCGACACGCCATGCGGCACCGACGCGACGGTGTATGCCTTCGTGATAGGTATCGCGTGCCCGGTCTTCCAGACGCCGCTGATCGAACGGGTCGCGCGCCACGCGAATCTCGTCGCCTACGTAGAACGGATGCGCGCGCGCTTCTATCCGGCGGAGTGAACGGCGGGTTGCGCCGCCTGGCGGGGCAGTTGACTGGAGGCGAGAGGAGGACAAGCGGCGCTCTGGCGCCGCTTTTTTCATTTCAGCAAGACGTCGGCGAACAGATAGCCACCGCGCTCGACCACCTCGTTCACTTCGACCTTGAGCGGGTAGGCGAAGCAGGGGCTGTAGGCGACCACGGTGTGGAACTCGCCGTTCTCGCCGCACACGTCGGCCTCGTCCGGCAGCGTGGCGATCAAGTCGGCGTCCCAGCGCTGGCCTGCGATCTCGGCCGGCACCTGTTTCGGGTTCGCGCAGCAGACGTAGGTCTCTACGCCGGCTTCTAGCATCTCGGCCGCGAGTTCGCGCGTGTCGCTGCCCCACAGCGGAAACACCGCTTCGATGCCGCTGCCGGCGAGCTTTTCCTCGCGGTAGCGGCGAACGTCTTCGAGGAACAGGTCGCCGAAGGCCATGCAGCAGATTCCGTCGGCCTTAGCGCCGGCGACGAAGTCGGCCATCACCTCGGCGTACTGTTCGTGGCTGCACGGGTTGGGGATCAGGATCACGTGTAGCGGCAGGCCGGCGGCCTTGGCCTGCGCTTCGAGCAAGGCGCGGCGCGGCGCGGCGCGTGCATCGCGACGCGGTCGTATTCGGCGTTGACGGTACAGAACAGGCCGACCACGTCGTAGTCGGGCATCGTTTCGCGCAGCACGAAGAGCGCCCAGGCGCTGTCCTTGCCGCTACTCCAGCTGAGCAGGGTTTTCATGGCGGGCTTTATAGCAGTTGCCGTCGGGCGGGCGGCTCGGCCAACGTTGGCCGAGCCGGGGGCACTTCGTGTACTTTAATGGCTTATGCATTTATGGGCGGACGGATCTGCAGCGTATGGCATAAGCCGACGCTTATATAGCGTGGCGTTTCCAACCGTCGGCGTCATATAGCGAAAAACGGAATATATACAATATTTATTATTCGTTTACTGACTATGGCCCAGACGGTAACATTCGTCCCCTGCGTACCCCGCACCCGAACAAGCGCTTCAAAAACACGGTTACCCACGTGATACGCCTAGAAAATCTGCAAAAAACCTTCGTCGTCGACGGTCGCGCCGTGCCGGCGCTTGACGGCATCTCGCTCGAGGTGCCGGCCGGCGAGGTGTTCGGCATCATCGGTCGCTCGGGCGCCGGCAAGAGCACGCTGATCCGCATGCTCAACCTGCTCGAGCGCCCGGACTCCGGCCGCATCTTCGTCGACGGCCACGACATTTCCGGCCTGTCCGACGCCGCGCTGCGCGGCGTGCGCCAACAGATCGGCATGGTGTTCCAGCACTTCAACCTATTGAGTTCGCGCACCGTCGCCCAGAACGTGCGCCTGCCGCTCGAGTTGACCGCCAGCGGCAGCCGCGCCGAACAGGACGCGCGCGTCGCCGAGCTGCTCGAACTCGTCGGGCTAAGGGAGCACCGCGACAAGTACCCGAGCCAACTCTCGGGCGGGCAGAAGCAGCGCGTCGGCATCGCGCGTGCGCTCGCCAACCGGCCCAAGCTCTTGTTGTGCGACGAGGCGACCAGCGCGCTCGACCCGCAGACGACACAGGCCATCCTCGACCTGATCGCCGACATCAATAGAAAGCTCGAGCTGACCGTCGTGCTGATCACGCACGAGATGGGCGTGATCCGCCGCATCGCCGACCGCGTCGCGGTGATCGACGCCGGCGCCATCGTCGAGATCGGCGCGGTGTCCGACGTCTTCCTGCACCCGCAGCACCCGGCGACGCAGAGCATGGTTGCCGAACTGTCGCACGCCGACGAGCTCGAAGACTCGGGCCTCTTGGCCAGCGCGACCGGCGCGGTATGGCGGCTGACCTTCGTCGGCGCGACCACCCACGAACCGATCCTGTTCGATACCGCCAGCCGCTACGGGCTGTCGTTCAGCCTGTTGCAGGGCACGGTGTCGCGCCTGAAGGACCTGCCGTACGGCCAGCTGGTGGTCGAATGGCATGGCGAGGCGTCAAGGTTGGCCGAGGCCCGCGAAGGGCTGGCCGCGCGTGATGTGGTGGTGGAGGTGTTGCGTTGATGGAACTCGATTGGAACCTGCTCGACTGGACCGAGATCGGCATCGCGACGTGGGACACCTTGCGCATGCTCGGCTGGTCGCTGTTTTTCACCGTGTTGTTCGGCCTGCCGCTGGGCGTGCTGCTGTTCCTGACGTCGCGCCGCCAGCTGTTGCAGAACGGCCTGCTGAACAAGGCGCTGTCCTTCGTCGCCAACGTACTGCGTTCCTTGCCGTTCCTGATCCTGCTCGTCGTGATGATTCCGCTGACCGCGTGGCTGGTCGGCACCTCGCTCGGTGTCGAAGGCTCGATCCCACCGCTCGTCGTCGGCGCGACGCCGTTCTTCGCGCGGCTGGTCGAGACCGCGCTGCGCGAGGTCGACCGCGGCGTGATCGAGGCGGTGCAATCGCTCGGCGCGACGCGCTGGCAGATCGTCTCGAAGGTGCTGCTGCCCGAGTCGCGCCCGGGCCTCGTCGCGGCGATCACCGTCACCGCGATCACGCTGGTGTCGTACACCGCGATGTCGGGCGTGATCGGCGGCGGCGGCCTCGGCGACCTGGCGATACGCTACGGCTACCAGCGCTTCCAGACCGAGGTGATGATCATCACCGTCGTGATCCTGATCGTGATGGTGCAGTTGCTGCAGATGCTCGGCGACTGGCTGGTCACGCGCGTGTCGCGCAAATAAGTTTTCACCCCAACGATGTTGTGAGCCTTGCCCTTCCATAAGGATGCAGACCATGAAAAAGACGCTGATCGCCTTCGCCCTGTCGACCGCCGCCGCGACCGGCTTCGCCCACGCCGGTGAAAAACTGGTGGTGGCCGCCAGCCCGGTGCCGCACGCCGAGATCCTCGAACACATCAAGCCGGCGCTCGCCAAAGAGGGCGTCGACCTCGAGGTGAAGGTGTTTACCGACTACGTGCAGCCGAACGTGCAGGTCGCCGAGAAGCGCCTGGACGCCAACTTCTTCCAGCACAAGCCCTACCTCGACGAATTCAACAAGGCCAAGAAGACCCGCCTCGTGCCGGTGACCGCCGTCCACGTCGAGCCGTTCGGCGCCTACTCGAAGAAGATCAAGGCCAAGGCGCAGCTGGCGAACGGCGCGACCGTCGCGATCCCGAACGACCCTTCGAACGGCGCGCGCGCGCTCTTGCTGTTGCAGAGCAACGGCCTGATCAAGCTGAAGGACCCGAAGAACCTGCTCGCGACCTCGCGCGACATCTCGGCCAACCCGAAGAAGCTGAAGATCCGCGAACTCGAAGCGGCGACGCTGCCGCGCGTGCTAGACCAGGTCGACCTGGCGCTGATCAACACCAACTACGCGCTCGAGGCCAAGCTGGTTCCGACCAAGGACGCGCTCTTCATCGAGGGCAAGCAGTCGCCGTACGCGAACTTGCTGGTCGCGCGTCCGGACAACAAGAACAGCGCGGCGATGCAGAAGCTCGCGAAGGCGCTGAACAGCCCGGACGTGAAAAAATTCCTGGCGACCAAGTACCAGGGGGCGATCGTCCCGGCGTTCTGAGCGTCGGCCAAGGTCGCGACTCGATGAAACAGGCGTCCGGTACGCCTGTTTTTTTGTGTCCTGCGCGCGCGACGGGCACGGGCTGCACGAAGCGGCCCGAAAGCTCGATGGAGTGGAGAAACCATCAGTTTGCGCCAGGGAAATCAGTAGGGCATGGGGCGAGAGGGGTCCCCGTCGTGAGGACGGTGGTAGGGGCGGTCGCGTTGACGGTCGTGGCGCGCGCTCCGGATTCGGTGCGACAGCTCGTCGTAGCGGCGCTGCAGGCGGTCGCGTTCCCAGCCGGAGAGGCGGCCGTCGGCGAGGTAGTCGCGACGCTGGCGCTGGTAGTCGCGCACCATCTGGGTCAGACGGAAGGCCTCATGGCGGTTCAGCTGGCCCGCGCGCACCCCCTGGTCGATGCGCCTTTCGAGCGGACGCGCCGAGTAGTAAGCATCGGGCTGGGCGAAGGCCGGCAGCGCGCAACCGAGGGCGACGAGGGCGATGAACAGTCTTTTCATGGTGGTCTCCTTACCGGAGCGGTGACGATGTGTCCAGCATAGGTGCGAGGTTTTGCCCATCTATGTGCGTTGGCGGGGCAAGTGTTAAGAGACGCTGCGGGGGGATCCATCGCGGCGGTGCCGTATCGGCGGCGGCATCCCGGCGTGCGCATATAAAAAAAAACAGGCACCCGCGGGTGCCTGTTTTTGATGCAACGTTGGCCGAGGCTTAACGACGCCCGGACGGCTTGCCGCGCGCGGCGGGCTTTCCGCCCGTCTTGGCCGCAGGCTTGCCGCGCGGGGCCGGCGGCGCGTCCTGGAAGCGCTGCGTCGGATGGTGCGCGGTGCGCGCGACGTTGAAGCGCTGGCCCGGCCGATCGCGGCCGCTGCCTGGCGGCGTCGGCGCGATCAGGTGCTGCTTGCCATAGCCGATCAGGTCGCGGCGGCCCATGTTCAACAGCGCGTCGTACAGGATCTGCCAGTTGTCCGGATGGTGGTAGCGCAGGAAGGCCTTGTGCAGTTTCCTGCGGTAGCCGTCGCGCACGACGTCGACCTTCTCGGACGAGCGCGCGAGCTTCTTCAGCGGGTTGCGGCGCGTGTGCCACATCGTCGTCGCCATCGCCATCGGCGTCGGCATGAAGGTCTGCACCTGGTCGAGGCGGAAGTTGTTCTTCTTCAGCCATAAAGCCAAATTCAGCATGTCCTCGTCGGTCGTGCCCGGGTGCGCGGCGATGAAGTAGGGGATCAAATACTGTTCCTTGCCCGCCTGCTTCGAGAAGCGCTCGAACATCTCCTTGAACTTGTCGTACGCGCCCATGCCCGGCTTCATCATCTTGGACAGCGGGCCCTCCTCGGTGTGCTCGGGCGCGATCTTCAGATAGCCGCCGACGTGGTGCGTCACCAGTTCCTTCACGTACTCGGGCGACTTCACCGCCAGGTCATAACGCAGACCCGACTGGATGTTGATCTTCTTCACGCCGGGGATCGCGCGCGCCTTGCGGTAGAGCTGGATCAGCGAGCTGTGGTCGGTGTTCAGGTTCTCGCAGATGTCCGGGTAGACGCACGACAGCTTGCGGCACGACTTCTCGATCTTCGGGTCCTTGCACGACAGGCGATACATGTTCGCCGTCGGGCCGCCGAGGTCGGAGATATGGCCGGTGAAACCGTCGGTCTTGTCGCGGATTTCCTCGATCTCCTTGAGGATCGACTCTTCCGAGCGGCTCTGGATGATGCGCCCCTCGTGCTCGGTGATCGAGCAGAAGGTACAGCCGCCGAAACAGCCGCGCATGATGTTGACCGAGTACCTGATCATCTCCCACGCCGGGATGTGCGCCTTGCCGTACGAAGGATGGGGGTTGCGCGCGTACGGTTGGCCGAACACGAAGTCCATCTCTTCGGTCGTCAGCGGGATCGGCGGCGGCGTCAGCCACACATCGCGGTCGCCGTGCAGCTGCACCAGCGCGCGCGCGTTGCCGGGGTTCGACTCGAGGTGCAGCGTGCGGCTGGCGTGCGCGTACAGCACCGGGTCGTAGGCGACCGCCTCGAAGGCCGGAATGCGCACCACGGTCTTCGCGCGCTGGGCGCGGCGGATCGCGACCCGCTCGTGCACGTTCATGAACTTGATAGTCTGGACCACAGGCGCCGGTTCGGCGTCTTTCGGCGCGTTGTCGGCCGGGCTCATCGCGTACGGGTCAGGGTGCGCGTCGACGCGGCCGGGGACGTCGACGGTGGTCGAATCCATCTCCTCCCACTCGTCGTTAGGACGCCAGCCGTGCGGCACGATGAAGGCGGTGCCGCGCACGTCGTGGATTTCGGACAGTTTCTCGCCGCCGGCGACGCGGTGCGCGAGTTCTACCAGCGCGCGTTCGGCGTTGCCGTAAAGAAGGATGTCGGCCTTCGAGTTGATCAGCACCGACGGGCGGACCTTGTCGCTCCAGTAGTCGTAGTGCGCGATGCGGCGCAAGCTGGCCTCGATGCTGCCTATCATCACGCCGACGCCGGGGTAGGCCTCGCGGCAGCGCTGCGCGTACACCGTCACCGCGCGGTCGGGACGCTTGTTAGGCTCCCCACCGGGGGTGTAGGCGTCGTCCGAGCGCGGCTTCTTGTCCGCCGTATAGCGGTTGATCATCGAATCCATGTTGCCGGCGGTTACGCCGAAGAACAGGTTCGGTTTGCCGAGCTCGCGGAACGCGTCGGCCGACTGCCAGTCGGGCTGCGCGATGATGCCGACACGGAAGCCCTGCGATTCCAACAGCCGCCCCACCAGCGCCATGCCGAAGCTCGGGTGGTCGATGTAGGCGTCGCCGGACACGAGGATGATGTCGCAGGAATCCCAGCCGAGCTCGTCCATTTCGGTGCGGCTCATCGGCAGGAACGGGGCGGTGCCGAAGCGCTGCGCCCAGAACTTGCGGTAGGAAAAGATAGCTTTGACGTCGGACAGTTGCGTGTTCATGGCGGGGGGGATTTTCGGCAAGACGCGCATTGTGCCAGATTCGGCCGCCATGATCACGAAAAAAGCTTTGCTTTCATCGGCTTGGCCTGGCTTTTTGATCAGGGTGCGCGTTCGCAGTCGGACAGGCGGGTGCGGACCGGGGCGCGCGGCTTGAAGCGCCGACGCAGGCGTTCGATTTCGCCGCGGGCGGCAAGCTCGGTGAGCGCCTTGTCGAAGGCGTCGCGGTCCTCTGCACGCGCGAAGCCGGCGTGGCGCGGCGACGGCGGCAGGATGTCGGCCACCGCCAGCGCCGGCACGTCGCAGCGCCCGGTCAACGCGCGGGCGTCGAAGGCCGCGAAGATGTCGACGTCGCCGATCACGACGTCGACGCGACCGCGGTAGAGCAGCGGGCCCAGCAGCGACTGGTCGGCGTGCTCGCGGTAAGCCGGGTGCTCGGCCATCGTCTCGGCGTATTCGCGGCCGAAGAGGCCGCGTGCGTTCTGGAAGGCGGCGACGCGGTAGGGCGCGAGGTCGGCCGGCGTGCGCAGCGTCAGCCGGGACGACGCCAGCGAAATGGCGCGGTTGCGGTAATGGAGCAGCGGCTGCGAGTAGTACACGCCGGGCTGTCCGGACAAGCGCGGACAACCCGCAGGCTGCGGCGTCGCCGGTGTGCAAAGCGGCCGCCTGCCCTACAATAGCGGCCATCGTATTTTGCCCGAAAGCCGTCATGACCCTGGCCCGCCGTTTCTGCCTGCCGCTTGCCGCCGCCGCGCTCGCCGCCGGCTGCACCACCCCCCCGGTCGCCCCCCAAATGGCTCCGGCTATGGTCCCCGGCGTCGAATCGCAGACGCCGCTCTACCCGCCGAGCGGCGACATCGTGATGCCGACGACGCCGACGGTGATGCCGCCTGCCACGCCCGTCGTCACGCCGCCGCGCAAGATCTACCTCTATACCAGCCAGAGCGAAGGCCGGGCGCTGCTCGCCAGGCTGATGCCGACCGGCATCGCCGACCGCAAGGGCTGGACCGAAGACATTCTCGACGCCTTCACCGGCCTGAAACTGCCGTACAGCCCGGAAAACTTCTGCGCGGCGATCGCGGTGATCGAGCAGGAGTCGAGCTGGCAGGCCGACCCGTCGGTGCCGGGTCTGCCGAAGATCGTGTGGGGCAAGATCGAGGAAAAGGCCGACCGCTACCACCTGCCGATGGTCGCGGTGAAGACGGCGCTGATGAAGACGTCGCCGAACGGCAGGAGTTACAAGGAGCGCATCGATGGGCTGCGCACCGAGAAGGAAATGAACGCGCTGTACGAGGACATGGCCGCCGAATCGGGCCGCCTCGGCCTGCCGGCCGGCAAGAACCCGATCCGCACCGGTGGGCCGATGCAGGTCAGCGTCGAATTCGCCGAAGGCCACGCGCACGCCTGGCCCTACCCGTACAGCAAGCGCGGCAGCTGGCGGAACGAGGTGTTCACGCGGCAGGGCGGCCTCTACTTCGGCATCGCCAACCTGCTGCACTACCCGGCGCCGTACTCGCAGATGGTCTACCGCTTCGCCGACTTCAACGCCGGCCGCTATTCGAGCCGCAACGCCGCCTTCCAGGCCGCGGTGCGCGAGATCACCGGCCGCCGCCTCGCATATGACGGCGATCTGTTGAGCTACCAGGGCGGCGCGCCGGCCGGCAGCGAGACCTATAGCGCGCTGTCCAACGCGTCGCGCCGCGTCGGCATGAGCGACAACGCGATGCTGCGCGACCTGAAGCTCGAGAAGAGCGCGGTCTTCGGCCAGAGCGAGCTGTACAAGAAGGTGTTCGCGCTCGCCGACCAGGCCGCCGGCCGCCGCGTGGCGCGCGAGGCGATGCCGCAGATCGACCTGAAGAGCCCGAAGATCACGCGCAAGCTGACGACGCAGTGGTTCGCCGAAAGGGTCGACGGGCGTTACCGGCGCTGCCTCGCGCGCCAGTAAACGCCGCGTCGTTCGCCAAAAAAAGCTCGGCCAACCCTGTTCAAGGTTGGCCGAGCTTTTTTCTGGGCGAGCCCCCTCGCTCGTCTGCCCGTTCGTCGTCCGGTCGCGGCAGCTGAAGCGCGGGGTTTTCCGGCGCTGAGGCGTCAGCTTTTCACCATGAACTTCGCGGCGCGCTCGGTGATTTCCTCGAAACTGAGATCCTCGATATGCGTCGCCAGCGTCCACACGTGGCCGAACGGGTCTTCGAGCGTGCCGCTGCGGTCGCCGTAGAACTGGTCCTGCAAGGGGCGCAGCGTCTTGGCGCCGGCATCGAGCGCGCGCGCGAACCACGCGTCGACGTCGTCGACGTAGAGCATCAGCGTCATGCCGGGGCCGCCCAGCGTCTGCGGGCTGCGAAAGCCCATGTCGGGGCATTCGTCGGCGAGCATCACCGCCGAGTCGCCTATCCTCAGCTCGGCGTGCCCGACCTTGCCGCCGGGCGCGTCGACGCGCATCGCCTCTACGGCGCCAAACGCCTGCTTGTAGAAGTCGATCGCTGCGGCGGCGTTCAGGATCGCGAGGTAGGGGGTGACGGTGTGGTAACCGTCCGGAACCGGTTTGACGGCCATGGCGAAGCTCCTTTGCGGGCGAGATCGGATAGGGGCGGGCGGAGTCGCGGCCGGCGCCCCGGACTTCTAAGCAATAGACCATCGTCCTGCGGTCCGCCAGCGTCAGGCGTCGGCGGTTTCGTCGAGCGCGGCGTCCCAGAAGCAGGCCTCGATCTTGTGGCCGTCAGGGTCGCGCACGAAGCCGCCGTAGTAGGGCGCGCCGTAGTGCGGGCGCGGCCCCGGTGCGCCGTCGCCGACGCCGCCGGCTGCGAGCGCCGCCTGGTAGAACGCGTCGACCTCGGCGCGCGAGCGTGCGAGAAAACCGAAGTGCGAGCCGTTGCCGCGACTCGCCGGCGCACCGTCGATCGGCACCTGCACCCAGAATTCCGGGTAAAGCCGCCCGTAGGCGACCGCGCCGGGGTGTTCCATCACGCGCTTGCAGCCGAGCGGCGCGAGCGCCGCGTCGTAAAAGCGCGTCGCTCGGTCGAAGTCGTTGGTGCCGATCGATACGTGCGAGATCAGGCTGGGAAAGTCGTTTTCCATGGCGGTCTCCTTGCGGTCTTCATGAGGCGTTGAAAGGGCGGGGTCGATTACAAAGATAGGACGGCGGCGGCGTCTTGCCTCGGCCAACGTTGGCCGAGGTTTTAGGGGGCGACGCCTAAGGACGAAGGCGGCTGGCTGTCCGGGTCAGGCGAGTCGTACACGCGGTGCCGTATCTTGATTCGGTGCCGGGTAGGGCTTGGCGAAGGTGAAGGCTTCGGGCGTTGAGCCTTTTTCTTGCAAGGCTTCAAGCCTTGCCTTTGCCGACTCGACGGTCGGGATGTGGCCTTCGGATATCCACCATAAGGCGAGCGAGGGGGCGTTTAATGGATCGAACCAGCTCTTTTTGTTTTTTATCAGGGTCACGTGCTCGCCGGTGTAAACATAGCTTTTCAGCGATTCGAACGAGTCCCAGACCGACAGGTTGACGATGATGAGCTGATCCTCGAAGGCTTTGATGGCCGTCGCATCGCCTACCTCGGTCTGCAGGCGCCACACGAAGCCCGGACTCTGCTCGGCAAGCGCATTGATGTGATCCAGCCGATCGACGAAGCCTTTCATGATCGGATGGTCAAGTGGGGCTTTTGCCCTGGCGATATTGACTTGCGCCAGTTGAAATCTGTCTTCCATTGCCGCTCTCTGGGTTCGTCTGAATGTGGGAGTGGAGCCGCTGCCGTGGGGGCTCCGCTCGATCGATGGGAGTATGCCTTCTTGGCATTGACTGCACGCGCGGCACGGGATAGATGGCATGGATCGCCCCGTTCACTCTGCGTGAGTGGCTGCAGAACAGCAGTGCCCCGTCGCCCCCTATGTGGTTGGCTAGCTTGCCACATATAGCGATATGACAAAAGAGTTGCGGTGGGCGTTGAGGCCGCATCGGCGGCTTGACGTACGGGGAACAGGCTGCGGGGAGTTCAGGAAGGTCTGAACCGCAGGCGAGGCGCGGCAAGGAATGATCGCCGTTTCTCGGACGCAAAAAAGCCAGCGCATGCGCTGGCTTTTTTGTTGAATCTGGCGTCCCCACGGGGAATCGAACCCCGGCTACCGCCGTGAAAGGGCGGTGTTCTAACCGCTAAACTATAGGGACTTGGTGGTGCACCCGGAGCGATTCGAACGCCCGACCCTCTGGTTCGTAGCCAGATACTCTATCCAACTGAGCTACGGGTGCACGGTCCCGTCGCGGTTTGTGCTGCAACGAGGAGGCGAATCATAATGGGCGCTTTTCGCCGTGTCAAGCGCCTTTGCAGTAAAATGCGGAAAAGGGCGGGCGCCGCCTTGGATTGAGGACGCATCGTGAACACGCAACGCTGTTTTCTGCAGGTCGATTGCAACAACTTCTTCGCGTCGTGCGAGACGGTGTTCGATCCGAGTCTCGCCGGCCGGCCGCTGGTCGTGCTGTCGAACAACGACGGTTGCGTGATCTCGCGTTCGGCCGAGGCCCGCCGCGCCGGCGTGCCGATGGGCGCGCCGCTGTTCGAGGTGCGCGAGCGGCTCAAGCGCCTCGGCGCGGTGGTGATGTCGTCCAACTACACGCTGTACGGCGACATGTCGAACCGGGTGATGGCGCTCTTGGCGCACTACGCGCGTTCGCACGAGGTGTATTCGGTCGACGAGTGCTTCCTCGACGTGACCGGCGAAGCCGACCCGGTGGCGCTGGCGCGGCGCATCCGCGACGACGTGCTGCGCGGGCTGGGGCTGCCGGTCTGCGTCGGCATCGGCCCGACCAAGACGCTGGCCAAGACCGCCAACCGCATCGCCAAGGGCGACCCGAGCTTAAGCAGCGTGTTCAGCTTCATGGACCTGTCGGCCGCCGAGCGCGACGCGAGCTTGGCCGAGCTCGCGGTCGAGGAGGTCTGGGGCATCAACCGCCGCCTCGGCACGCGGCTGCGGCTGGTCGGTATCGCCGACGCCGCGGCGCTCGTGCGCACCGACCGCGACTTCTTGCGCCGCCGTTTCAGCGTCGTGATGGCGCGCCTCGCCGACGAGCTGTCGGGCGTCGCCTGCCTCGACATCGACGACGTCGCGCCGAGGAAGAAGATGATCCTGTCGTCGCGTTCCTTCGGCCGCAAGGTCACGGCCTTGGCCGAGCTTCAGGAGGCGGCGGCGATGCACGCGGCGCAGGTTGCCGAAAAGCTGCGTACGCAGCGCTCGCACGCGGGTTTCCTGCAGGTGACGATACGCTCGAGCCCGCACGCGTCAGAACCTTACGTGCGCGACTCGACCACCGTCGGCCTGTTGCCGGTGTCTAACGACAGCCGGCGGCTGATCGCGGCGGCGCGCGACGCGGTGGCGCGCCTGTACCGGCGTCACGTACGCTACGCCAAGGTCGGCGTGTGTGCGCTGGAGCTCTCCGACGCAGAGCACGCGCAGGACGACCTGTTCGTCGGCCGCGCCGACGCCGACGCGCGCGGCGAGCGCCTGATGGCGGCCGTCGACGCGATCAACCAGAAATTCGGCCGCGGCAAGCTCAAGTGGGCGTCCGAAGGCGTCGCCCAACCCTGGAAGGGTAGGCGCGACAACGTGTCGCCGCGCTACACCACCCACAAAGACGAACTCCCCATCGTGAAAGCGAACTGATACATGCTGTTTGACCGACCCTGCGCGATCGTCGACCTGGAAACCACCGGCGGGCACATCACCCGCGACCGCATCACCGAAATCGGCGTCATCCTCGTCGACGGCGACCGCGTCGAGCGCTTCTCGACGCTGGTCCAGCCGGGCAAGGCCATCCCGCCGTTCATCGAAAAGATGACCGGCATCTCGGACGCGATGGTCGCGCACGCGCCGGCGTTCGATACCCTGGCCGAGGAGCTGGCCGAGAAACTCGCCGGCCGCCTGTTCATCGCGCACAACGCGCGCTTCGACTATGGTTTTTTGAAAAATGCGTTCAAGCGCGCCGGCATCCGCTTCCAGACCGAGGTGCTGTGCAGCGTCAAGCTGTCGCGCAAGCTCTACCCGCAGTATTACAAGCACAACCTCGACAGCCTGATCGAACGCCACGGCATCGAGCTGGCCGCGCGCCACCGCGCGCTCGCCGACGCCGAGGCGGTGTGGCTGTTCCTGCAGAAGGCGAAGGGCGAACTCGGCGAAGCGACGATGGCCGACGCGGTCGCCGAGGTGCTGGCGCGCCCGGCGGTGCCCGAAGGCATCGACCCGGACGTGGTCGACGCGCTGCCCGACGTGCCCGGCGTCTACCTGTTCTACGGCGACGACGACGTGCCGCTTTTCGTCGGCAAGGGAGCGAATCTCAGGAGCCGCGTGCTGTCGTACTTCTCGGGCGATACCAGGCACCCGAAGGAGGCGCGCATCGCGCGCGAGGTGAAGCGCATCGACTGGGTGGAAACGGTCGGCGAGTTCGGCGCGATGCTGGCCGAATTGCAGCTGATCAAGCGGCTGCAGCCGCTGCACAATGTGAAAGGTCGGCCGAGCCCCGAGCTGTGCTCGATCCGGCTGGAAAAGAGCGACGACGGCGTGCTGCGCCCCGAGATCGTGTTTGCCGACGACGTCGACTTCTCGCGCTCTCATGATCTGTTCGGCCTGTTCCGCACGCAGCGCGAGGCGAAGAAGGCGCTCACCGACCTCGCGGCCGCGCAGGGTCTGTGTCAGACCACGCTCGGCATCGAGAAGCCGACGCCGAAGAAGGGACGGCCGTGCTACGCGTGGCCGCTCGGCCGCTGCCGCGGCGCGTGCATGGGCCGCGAGCCGATCGACAACCACAACGCGCGGCTGATGATGGCCTTGTCGCGGCTGCGCGTGCAGAGCTGGCCGTTTCCCGGCCCGGTCGCGGTGGTCGAGACCGACGCGGTGTCGGGCGATATCGCCGAGCACGTGTTCGACCGCTGGTGCTACCTCGGCTCGCGCCGCGACATGAGCGGTCCGCTCGAAGGCAAGCCGTCGTTCGATCTGGACACCTACAAGTTGTTGGGCGGCCTGTTGAAGAAAACCCCGGACCACACCGAACTGCGCCTGCTCGATACCGAGCCGGTGTAGGCGTTTCGCTTCGCCATTAAAGACAAAGGTTGGCCGGGCTCGGCCAACCTTTGTCTTTTACAGGTGTTAAAGCCTCAGTCGTGCATCGCGAGAAAGCCGCGCAGCCGCGTCTCGATCAGCCGCGGGTTTTCGCCGTTGGCGATCGCCACCAGTCCCTCGACGATCAACTCCTTTGTCGCCACCTCGGCGGCGACCAGGTTCTTCAGCTTGGTCGCGATCGGCAGGAACAAGAGGTTGGCCGAGCCGACGCCGTAGACGGTCGCGACGAAGGCGACGGCGATGCCCGAGCCGAGCTTGGTCGGGTCGGACAGGTTCTCCATCACGTGGATCAGGCCGAGCACCGCGCCGAGGATACCCATCGTCGGCGCGTAGCCGCCGGCCGACTCCCAGATCTTGGCCGACTGGCGGCGCGCGTGTTCAAACATCGCGATCTCGACGTCCATCACCGCGCGCAGCGTATCGGGCTCGGTGCCGTCGACCAGCATCTGCAGCGTCTTCTTGGTGAACGGGTCCTTCTGTGCGGCGATGGCGCCCTCTAGCGCAAGAAAGCCGCCGCGGCGCGCGGCCTGGCTCCAGTTGACGATGTCGCGGATCACTCTTTCGTGGTCGAAGTCGGGCGGCTGGAACACCCAGCGCAGCATCTTCACGCCGGCGACGAACTGTTTCGGCGTCGATTGCAGCATCACCGCGCTGGCGGTGCCGCCGATGACGATCATGAAGGCGGTCAGCTGCAACAGCGAACCGATATGCCCCCCCTCGAGCGCTTGTCCTGCGAGGATGACGGAGAGGCCGCCGATGACGGCGATGAGGCTGATCTTGTCCAATGAGACGTCCGTTTTTTTGCGGAAGAGGGCTGGGGCTACAGCCAGTCTTTCAGCTTCGCGCGCAGGCGGGCGACCGCCTGGCTGTGCAGCTGGCTGACGCGCGACTCGGAAACGCCGAGCACCGCGCCGATTTCCTTGAGGTTCAGATCCTGCTCGTAATAGAGCGCCATCACCAGCTGATCGCGTTCGGGAAGCGCCTTGATCGCGTCGACGAGGCCCTCGCGAAAGCCGAGTTCGGACAGCGCGGCGAGCGGGTCGTGCGCGTTGTCGTCGGCGACGTTGGACACCGCGTCGAGCGCGTCGCCATCGTCGCCGGCGAAGTCGCCGAAGTGGACCAGAGACACGCCGCGGCAGTCGTGCAGCATCGTCTGGTAGTCGTCGAGCGGGACTTCGAGCGCGTCGGCGATCTCGGATTCGAGCGGCGGCCGGCCGAGCGTCTGTTCGAGGCGCGCGATCGCCTGTTCGATCTGGCGTGACTGGCGGCGCGCCTGGCGCGGCAGCCAGTCTTCGCGGCGCAGTTCGTCGAGCATCGCGCCGCGGATGCGCTGGCTGGCGAAGGTCTCGAAAGCGACGCCCTGGCTCGCGTCGTACTGACGCGCCGCCTCGATCAGGCCGATCACGCCGACCTGGATCAGGTCGTTGACGTCGACCGACGCGGGCAGCCGCGCCATCATCATGCCGGCGAGTTTCTTCACCAGCGGCGCGTAGTCGGTCACGTCGATCTCGGGCGCCGGCGCGTGCTGGGCGTAGGCGAGATGGCGGCTGTTGGCGGCGTAATGGGCCATGTCAGACTCCGCTCGGGGACCAGTCGCGCGAGGCGGCGATCAAGAGATCGAGGTAGCCGGCGTCGGCGCGGCCCGCTTCGGGCGCGTGCCAGTGCGGCAGCACGGCGGCCAGCTGCGCGAAGGCCTGCGCGGCTTCGCTGTCGGGAAACGCTTCGGTCAGCGGGCGCCTGAGGCTCTGGCTGCGGCGGACGAGGTTGTCGTCGGGAACGAAGCCGAGCCAGCGCAGCGACACCGCCAAGAATTCGCCGACCACGGCGGACAGCCGCGTGAACAGCGCGCGGGCCTCGGCCAAGGTTTGCGCCCGGTTCACCAGCACGTTGAACGACGCACGGCCGGCTTCCTGCGACAGCCGCTTGATCGCCGCGTAGGCGGCGGTCAGCGAGTCGGCGGACGGCGTCAGTACCAGCACCAAGTTGTCGGCGACGCCGGCGGGGACGGGGTCGAGCGAAGGGGAAGGGCAGTCGACGATCAGCGCGTCGGCGTCGCGCTCGAGCGAGGCGAACTCGCCGGTGAGCTTGAGCCACAGTTGCGGCGAGAACAACTGGCGGTCTTCGGGGCGGGCGAACAGGTTGATCAGCTCGACGCCGTGGCGCGAGCCGGTGCTCATCGCCGCGAGGCCGCTTTCGCTGACCCTCTGCGTTTCGAGCGTCGCGGTCGACGGCACGCCGAGACGGCGCGCGAGTTGCTGGCCGCCCTGGCAGTCGGCGAGCAGCACACGGGTGCCCGCATAGCCGCTCGCGACCGCGAGTTCCATCGCGAGCGTGCTCACGCCGCTACCGGGCGCGCCGACAAAGGCGAAGCTGGGCGCCCGCAAGGGACGGTGCGAAAGACGGCGAAGGCTGGCGGCTTGATCCTGCATTATCCCCTCATCCTAACGCGGTCCTGCATGTTGCCGGGCATGGGCATTACAGCCAACCCGCCTGCGCGGCGTTCATGATGGCCATTTCGTTGGCTTGCATCTCGAACGGCGAGGCCGGCAGTTGCGGCGCCTTCAGCGCGCGGTCGATCAAATAGCTTGCGCTCGCCAGATGCAGGTCTTCGGGAACGCGCTGGCCGTTGGTCACGTAGAACAGGCGCAGCCGGTTGCGGATCACCGCGTCGAGCGCCGGGCCGAGCGACACCGATTCGTCGATCTTGGACAGGATGCAGCCGGCCAGGCCGACGCCGCGGTAGTGGCGCACGACGTCTTCGAGCGTGTGGCCGTCGGCGTTGGCCGCCAGGAGCAGGATGCGCTCGACCGGGCGGCCGGCGGCGGCGAACATCGCCGCCTGCTGCACCACGCGCGCGTCGCGCTGGCCCATGCCGACGGTGTCGACAAAGACGATGTGGCGGCCGGCGAGGTCGGCCAAGGTCAATTCCAGTTCGGCCTCGTTCTGCACCGCGTAGACCGGCACGCCGAGAATCTTGCCGTAGATGCGCAATTGGTCCTGTGCGCCGATCCGGTAGCCGTCGGTGGTGACGAGCGCGACGTGCTGCGGACCGAACTTCATCACCGCGCGCGCGGCGAGCTTGGCCACCGTCGTCGTCTTGCCGACGCCGGTCGGGCCGACCAGCGCGAAGATGCCGCCCTGGTCCAGGAGTTCGCGGTCGGCCTCGGCGCACTTGAGGTTGTGCGTCAGCGCCGAGCGCGCCCATTTGCTCGCGACCTCGCCCTCGTACTGGCCGGGCATCTTGGCGATCAGCTGGCGGATCAGCGCCGAGGACAGGCCGGACGACAAGAGGCTGCGGAACAGCTCGGCACGGTTCGGCGAGCGGTCTTCGAGGTGGTTCCACGCGAAGGTCGCCAGCTGGCTCTGCAGGATGCTGCGCAAGAGCTTGATCTCGTCGCCGATCTGGCGGATGTCTTCGGACGACGCGGCGTCTTGGCGCAGAGCGGCAGGCTCGGGCGCCGGGGCCGCCGCGTGCGGGACCGGTTCGGGGGCGATCACCGGCCGCGGTGCGGCTTCCGGCTCTTCGCGCCGGTTCGCAGCCGGTTGGCGCGGCGTGCCGGCGGGCGAGCCGAGGTGGTCGCTGAACGGGAGCATGGAGCGTTCGGGCGGGCGTTCGGCTGGCTGCGGATCGTTCGGGACGATGGGCGTCGCGGCCGGCTTTGTCGCTTGAAACTGGGGCTGCGCGGGAGACGAGAGCCCTTCGACCGGCATCGCATAAGTGCGCGCGATCGCGCGGTTCAGCGCGTTGCCGCCGGCTGCGGGCGCGGCCGGTGCCGCGCGCAGAGCGCTGCCATGGGTATTGCGCGCCGGGTGGCGGCTGTTGGTCGACAGCGTGGTCGCGAGCGCGGCGACGTCGGCGTCGGCGACCGCCATGATCTCGACGCCGCCGCCGACCGTCGGCCGGTTGGACAGGATGAGGGCATCGGCGCCCAGTTCCTCGCGGACCTGGCGCAGCGCATCGCGCGTGGTTTTACCGAAATACTTTTTGACCACCATGACCGATTAGCCCTTGCTTCCGCCTATCACGGCAATTATACGAATGGATTTGCTGTCGGGGATCTCGTTATGCGAAATGACCCTCAATTGTGGCAGTGCGCGTCGCAGAAAACGCGCAAGCAACGGCCTTAAGCCCGGCGGCGTCAACAGCACCGGCGCGTAGCCCTGCGCCTCGACCTGCTCCGCTTCCTGCGCGGCGCTCGACAGCAGGTTCTCGGCCAGCCCCGGCTCGAGCCCGCCGCCGGCCTTCGACTGCACCGCCTGCATCAGCACGTTCTCGAGCATCGGGTCGAGCGTCATCAGCGGCAGCTCGACCTCGCCGGGGAACAGCTGCTGCGCGATCGCGCGCGACAGCGCGGCGCGCACCGTGCCGGTCAGCTCGTCGATGTCCTGCGTCGTGCCGACGTGGTCGGCCAGGGTTTCTACGATGGTGCGGAAGTCGCGGATGTGGATGCCGTCGGTCAGCAACTGCTGCAGCACCTTCTGCAGCGTGCCGACGTTGACCACCTTCGGCACCAGGTCTTCGATCAGCTTAGGCGATTCCTTCGCCTGGTGGTCGATCAGCGCCTGCACCTCCTCGCGGCCCAGGAGCTCGGCCGAGTGGCTCTGCAGCAGGTTCGACAGGTGGGTGGCGACGACGGTCGACGCGTCGACCACGGTGTAGCCGAGCGTCTGCGCCTCGTCGCGCTGGGCCGCGTCGATCCACAGCGCCGGCAGGCCGAACGCCGGGTCGGTGGTCGGCACGCCCTGAACCTCGCCCGACACGCGCCCCGGGTTGATCGCGAGGAACTGGCCGATATACGCCTCGCCCTTGCCGACCTCGACGCCCTTCAACAGGATCCGGTAGGCGTTCGGCTTGATCTCGAGGTTGTCGCGGATGTGCACCGCCGGCACGAGGAAGCCGAGCTCCTGCGCGATCTTCTTTCTGATGCCGCGGATGCGGCGCAACAGTTCGCCGTCCTGGCCGCGGTCGACCAGCGGGATCAGCCGGTAGCCGACCTCGAGCCCGAGCGGGTCGACCGGCTGCACGTCGTTCCAGCTGACCTCGGCCATTGGCGTTTCGAGCGCCGGCGGCGCCTCGGTCTGGCGCGCGACCTCGTCGGCGGCCGTGCGCGCCTCGCGCTTTTCCATCCACCACGCGAGGCCGGCCAACAGGCTCGCGATCAGGAGGAAGGCGAAGTGCGGCATGTTCGGGATCAGGCCGATCAGGCCGATCACCACCGCGGTGATGTACAGCACCTGCGGCTTCATGAACAGTTGGCCGAGCAACTGTTCGGACATGTCTTTCTCGGTGCCGACGCGCGACACGACGATGCCGGCGGCGGTCGAGATGATCAGTGCCGGGATCTGCGCGACGAGGCCGTCGCCGATGGTCAACAGCGTATAGGTGTGCGCGGCCTCGCCGGCCGGCAGGTCGTGCTGGAGCACGCCGACGATCAGGCCGCCGACGATGTTGATCAGCATGATCATGATGCCGGCCATCGCGTCGCCGCGGACGAACTTGGACGCACCGTCCATCGCGCCGAAGAAGCCGGCCTCCTCGGTGATGGTCGAGCGGCGCTTTCGCGCCTCGTCCTCGCCGATCAGGCCGGCGTTGAGGTCGGCGTCGATCGCCATCTGCTTGCCGGGCATCGCGTCGAGCGTGAAGCGCGCGGACACCTCGGCGATGCGGCCGGCGCCCTTGGTGATCACGACGAAGTTGATGATGGTGAGGATGACGAACACGACGACGCCGATCGCGACGTTGCCGCCGACGAGGAAGGTCGCGAACGATTCGATCACGTGGCCGGCGGCCGCCGGGCCGGTGTGGCCCTCGAGCAGGATGATCCGCGAGCTCGCGACGTTCAGCGACAGCCTGAGCAGCGTGGTGACGAGCAGCACCGCCGGAAACGCCGAGAACTCGAGCGGCGCGCGCACATTGATGCCGACGAGCAGAACGATCACCGACACCGCGATATTGAAGGTGAAGAAGATGTCGAGCAGGACGGGCGGCAGCGGCAGCACCATCATCGACAGGATCAACAAGATGAGCACCGGGCCCGCGAGGCGGGTCAGGTTGAACGTCTTGAAAAAATCGCGGAGTTTATCCATTTATCGGTTTAAGATCAGCGCGGTGCGGTAGCTTGCGGTCGTTTCGATTGCGGGTCAAGCTCGGGCGGAACGTCGAGCGCGTCGGGGAAGACCGGCGCGAGTCCGCCGTTGATTTCATAGGCCTTCAACTGGTAGACGTAGGCCAGCACCTGCGCCGCCGCCTCGAACAATTTGCCGGGGATTTCCTCGCCGATGTCGGCGTTGAAGTAGATCGCGCGCGTGAAGCTCGGCACGCGCATCAGCGTGACGCGGTGCTCGCGGCCGGTCTCGATGATGCGCTCGGCCAACTTCAGCGCGCCCTTGGCGACGACCTGCGGCGCGCGCATCCCTTCCTCGTACTTGATCGCCACCGCGTAGTGCGTCGGGTTGGTCACGATCACGTTCGCCTTCGGGATCTCGCTCATCATCCGTTTGCGTGCCGCCTCGCGCTGCAGCTGGCGGATACGGCCCTTCACCTCGGGCGAACCTTCCTGTTCCTTGTATTCCTGCCTGACCTCTTCCTTGGTCATCCTCAGCCGCTTGTGGTACTGCCACAGCTGCAAGGGGACGTCGACCACCACCAGCAACAGCATCGCGCCGACCACGATCAGGAAGGTGTGGATCAACAGCTCGCCCAGCCTAACGATGCCGACTTCCAGCGGCAGGCTGACCAGGCCGACGATCTCCATCCTGTCGGTCCAGATCACCCAGGTCGCGACGCCGCCGATCAGCACGCTCTTGAGGATCGCCTTCAGCCCTTCGCCGGCGGCGGCCACCGAGAACATGCGCTTGATGCCGGAGGCCGGGTTCAGCTTAGAGAACTTCGGCTGGATGTTCTTGAAGGTGAGGTTCCAGCCGCCGATCATGAGCGGCGTGATCGCCGCCACCAGCGCCAGCGCGCCTAGCGTCGGCAACAGTGCCATCAGCGTGTCGAGGAAGGCGTCGCGAAAGCGCGTCATGATGACGTCGTTGGTCTTGAGCGTCGCCATGTCGAAGGTGTACAGGCGTCGGATCACCTCCATCAGGAAGGTCGCGAGCGCCGGCCCCTGCGCCATCAGCATCGCGACGCCGGTCATGGTGACGGCGAAGGTCGCCAGTTCCCGCGAGCGGGGCACGTTTCCCTCTTCGCGCGCCTGCTGCAGGCGCCGTTCTGAGGCGGGTTCGGTGCGTTCGAGGTCGGAGTCTTCGGCGGCCATCGCTTAGGGCGTTCCGGGTCGGCGGTAAACGCCGGTGACAAAAGGGTCGATGTTAGCCTAAGGGGCGGATAAGTAATAGCTTTACGACGAGGGAGTTTCACGCAGCGGCGGCGATGCGGCGGGGCCGGCCATCGGGTAGAATCGTGCCGGTCCCGATTCCGTTTTTTCCTGCCCATGACCCCTTATCTCGACCTGATGCGCCACGTGCTCGAGCACGGCCACGCCAAGTCCGACCGCACCGGCACCGGCACGCTGTCGGTGTTCGGCCACCAGATGCGCTTCGACCTGGCCGACGGCTTCCCGCTCGTGACGACCAAGAAGGTCCACCTCAAGTCCATCATCCACGAGCTGCTGTGGTTCCTCGCCGGTGACACCAACATCAAGTATCTGAAGGACAACGGCGTGTCGATCTGGGACGAGTGGGCCGACGAGAACGGCGAGCTCGGCCCGGTCTACGGTTACCAGTGGCGCTCGTGGCCGGCGCCGGACGGCGGCAAGGTCGACCAGATCGCCAATGTGGTCGAGATGATCAAGCAGAGCCCGGACTCGCGCCGGCTGATCGTGTCGGCGTGGAACCCGGCGCTGGTCGACGAGATGGCGCTGCCGCCTTGCCACAGCCTGTTCCAGTTCTACGTCGCCGACGGCAGGCTGTCGTGCCAGCTCTACCAGCGCTCGGCCGACATCTTCCTCGGCGTGCCGTTCAATATCGCCAGCTACGCGCTGCTGACGATGATGGTGGCGCAGGTCTGCGGCCTGCAAGCGGGTGACTTCGTGCACACGCTCGGCGACGCGCACCTCTACAGTAACCACCTGGAGCAGGCCCGCCTGCAGCTGTCGCGCGAGCCACGTCAGCGTCCGGTGATGAAGCTCAACCCGGCGGTGAAGGACATCTTCGGCTTCAAGTACGAGGACTTCACGCTCGAGGGCTACGACCCGCACCCGGCGATCCGCGCGAAGGTGGCGGTATGACGAAACCGACCGTGACGCTGGTCGCGGCGATGGCCGAGGGCAACGTGATCGGCGTCGCCAACACCCTGCCGTGGCACCTGCCGGAGGACCTGAAGCACTTCAAGGCGGTCACGCTCGGCAAGCCGATCGTGATGGGGCGCAAGACCTACGATTCGATCGGCCGGCCGCTGCCGGGCCGCCGCAACGTGGTGGTGACGCGCAACCGCGACTGGCACGCCGACGGCGTCGAGGTCGTGTATTCGCTGGCCGATGCGCTGGCGACCTTGGCCGAGGTCGACGAGATTTGCGTGATCGGCGGCGGCGAGCTGTTCGCGCAGGCGATAGCGAGCGCTAACAAGCTGTCGCTGACCGAGATCGCGCTTGAGGTCGACGGCGATGCGTTCTTTCCCGAGGTCGACAAGAACGTGTGGCGCGAGGCGTCGCGCGAGGCGCACGTCAGCGCCGCCGGGCTCGCTTACGCCTTCGTCGAGTACGTGCGCCGCTGACCGGCTTGGCCGGACAGGGCTCGGCCAACCTTGAACATCACATAAAGCACAGGGCCGCGCTCCTTTTTAGGAGCGCGGCCCTGTGCTTTTGGTGGCGGTCTTAACGCGGCGCGGCGAAATGGCCGACCGACGCTTCGGCCAGCTCGGTGTAGGCCTTGCAGAACTCGGCGACGGTGGCGCGCACCGCGTTCACGTCGCGCGCGCGTACGTGGCCGAACAGCCCGGTCAGCATCGCCAGCGTGTGCTCCATGCGTGCGCTGCCGCCCTTGAGGATGATGAACAGGCAGCGCTGGCTTTGCGGCAGCAGGTCGGCGAGCAACTCCTGCAGGTAGCGGTTGCGGCTGCGGTCGTAGACCGCGCCCAACAGTTCGACGCCGGTCTCGTAGTAGCGCCGCCAGTCGCCGGCGGCCTCGCATTCGGCGAGCGCGGTCAGCCGCGCGTCGAAGGCGGCGAGGTCGTCGCCGCGCCAGCCGGTGGCCAGCTCGCTGAACAGGCGGTCGAGCAGCCAGAACCACAGTTCGAAAAAGTCGCGCACGTCGTCGCGGCTGATGCCGGCGACGACCGCGCCGCGGCGCGGGTAGATGTCGACCAGGTGGCGGCGCTGCAGGATCAACAGCGCCTCGCGGATCGAGCCGCGGCTGACTTCGAGTTCGGCGGCGATGCGCAGCTCCTGGATGCGCTCGCCGGGCGGCATGTCGCCCTCGATGATCTTCTTGCCCAGGTACTGGGCGATCTGTTCGGTCAGCGAGTCGTTCGCCTTGAACGCCATGGGGATCTCCCGAATCGGAATCGCGCTATTGTGCACGGGCCGGTCGGCCTCGTTCAATCGACCGGCTGTTGGGTAAACAGACTGTCAGGTTGTCGGTCGTCGGACAAAAAAAGCTCGGCCAACCCTACAAAGGTTGGCCGAGCCGCGTTTGGGCGCGTCAGAGCGGGCGTCGCGTCGCGATCAGGTAGTTGACGTCGCTGTTGCCCGACAGGAAGTAGCGGTGCGTCAGCGGGTGGTATTCCATGCCGCTGATGTCGGCGAGCTCCAGGCCGGCGTGGCGCGTCATGCGCGTCAGTTCGGACGGCTTGATGAAGCGCGCGAACTCGTGCGTGCCGCGCGGCAACAGGCCGAGCAGGTACTCGGCGCCGAGGATCGCCATCAGATAGCTCTTGGCGTTGCGGTTCAGCGTCGAGAAGAACACCCAGCCACCCGGTTTCACCAGCCTGGCGCAGGCATCGACGATGCTCTGCGGGTCGGGCACGTGTTCGAGCATTTCCATGCAGGTGACGGCGTCGAAGCTTTCGGGGCTTTCTGCAGCCAAGTCCTCGACCGGCACGCAACGGTAGTTCACCGCGACGCCGGTCTCGAGACTGTGCAGCTGCGCGATCTTCAGCGACTTCTTCGCCAGATCGATGCCGGTCACCGTCGCGCCCTTCACCGCCATGCTCTCGGCGAGAATTCCGCCGCCGCAGCCGACGTCGAGCACGGCCTTGCCGGCGAGGCCGCCGCTATGCGTGTCGATGTAGTCGAGGCGCAGCGGGTTGATCTCGTGCAGCGGCTTGAACTCGCTGTCCTTGTCCCACCACTTGTGCGCGATCTGGCTGAATTTGTCGATTTCCTGTTCGTCGACGTTGCTCATGCGGTCCTCGCTTGGATGCGTGCGCGCCAGTCTTCGGCGCGGCCCAGAAGGTCATCAGGTTTGAGGGTGGCAAGCTCGCGCCCGGCCATCAGGCACTGGCCGTCGACCCACACATGGCTGACCTGTTCGCGGCCGGCGGCGTAGACGACGTGCGAGACCGGGTCGAACACCGGCGCGGTCTCGAGCGCCGTCAGGTCGATCGCGATCACGTCGGCCTGCTTGCCGGCTTTGATGCTGCCGACCTTGTCGTCTATGCCGAGCGCCTTCGCGCCGTTTAGCGTCGCCATGCGGATCGCGGTTGCGGCCGGTACCGCGGTCGGCTCGAGCGTGCCGACCTTGGCGAGCAGTGCCGCCAGACGGGTCTCGGCCAACATGTCGAGCTTGTTGTTCGACGCGGCGCCGTCGGTGCCGATGCCGACGTTGACGCCGGCGGCCAGCATCTTCGCCACCGGCGCGATGCCCGACGCGAGCTTCATATTGGACGCCGGATTGTGCGCCACGTTCACGCCATGGCGCGCGGCGAGCTCGATCTCGTCGTCGCTCAGGTGCACCATGTGCGCGGCGGTCAGCCGCGGCGACAACAGGCCGAGCTGCTTGAGGCGCGCCAGCGGGCGCTGGTGGTGTTCCTTGACGCTGGATTCGACCTCGAAGCCGGTCTCGTGGATGTGGCAGTGGACGAGCATGTCCTCTTCCTCGGCCAGCGTGATCACCTTCTTGAAGGTGTCGTCCGACACGGTGTACGGCGCGTGCGGCGCGAGCACGAAGTCGACGCGCTCCTCGCCGAGGAAGGCGCGGCGTTCGGCGAGCGCCTTCTCGATATAGTCGTCGGCGTCACGGCCGTAGGCGGTAGGGAATTCGAGGATGCTGCAACCGACGAAGGTGCGCAGGCCCGACGCGATGCCGGCGCGCGCGACCGCGCCGTGGTGGAAGTACATGTCGTTGATCGTCGTGGTGCCGCCGCGGATCATCTCGGCCATCGCGATCAGCGTGCCGTCGTAGACGAAGGCGTCGCTGACGTGTTTGCCCTCGGCCGGCCAGATGTGGTTGTTCAGCCAGTCCATCAGCGCGAGGTCGTCGGCGTAGCCGCGCAGCAGCGTCATCGCGCTGTGGCCGTGCAGGTTGATCAGGCCCGGCATCAGCACGTGCGTGTCGAGCGTGTGCACCATGTCGGCGTGGGCGGCGGCCTGTGCGGCGTCGGCCGGGGACAGGACGGCGGCGATCTTGCCGTCCTTGATCGCCAGCGCGTGGTTTTCCAGGACCTCGCCGTCGTTTTCGACGGTGATCATCCAGCGCGCGCGGATCAGCGCGTCAATGCTTGTAGCGGACATCGGGGCAGCCTTAGTGACTCTGTAGAATCGGGCGATTTTAGGCCGCGCCGGGAACGAGGTAAACAACGACAAATGTGTATACTGGCGGTATCCTGCACGCTCATGACAAAACGTTCCGCACAGGCCGTGTGCCTAGGACGACAACCCCGATAAAACATGGCACTCCCCTACGCTGCAGCAGACAAGAAACGCTCGGCCCTGCATCGCCTGACGCTGCGTCAGATGTTTCTGATCGCGGTGGTGCTCGGCCTATTGATCCCGGCGCTCCTGATCACGCTGGTGGGCTTCAGCGCGCAGCGCGATAAGCTGACGCAAGGGCTGGAAACCGACCAGCGACGGTTGCTGGACATCGTGTCGCTCGGCATGCAGGAACCGTTATGGAACCTGTCGCGCCAGGCCGGCAGCCCCTTGCTCGCGTCGGTGATGGACGACGCGCGCGTGATCGCGATCCGCGTCACCGACACCCAGTCGAACACCGTTTTCCTGTCGGCGTTGAGGAGCGAACGGCGCATCGGCAGCGTCGCCTTCGTGCAGAAGCCGGTGCTGTACCGCGGCGAGGAGATCGGCCAGGTCAGCATCGAGTTCGACACCGAGCACCTGGCGATCGAACTGAACAGCCAGCTGAAGAACCTGATCCTGCTGGTGTTGGCGCAGCTCGCGCTGTCGGGCCTGCTCATCTTTTGGCTGCTGCAGTCGCGCTTCTTCAGGCCGATGCAGACCTTGACCGAGCAGGCGACGCAGCTGGCCGGCCTCAAGCTCGACGAACCGTTCGCGTGGAGCCGCGGCGACGAGCTCGGCCGGCTCGGCAACCACCTCGAGTGGACGCGCGCCGAACTGAAGCGCCTGATCGACGAATTGCGCGCGAAGACGCTGGCGCTCGAATCCGACATGGCGCGCCGCCGCGAGGTCGAGGAGGCGCTGCGCCGTTCCGAGGGCAAGTACCGCGAGCTGTTCTGGTCCAACCTCGACGGCATCGTGATCAGCTCGCTCGACGGCCAGGTGCTCGACGCGAACCCGGCCTTCCTGAACCTGATGTGCTACAGCCTCGACCAGCTGAAGCTGCAGAACTTCTGGACGCTGGTCGCCAGCGACAGCGAGCCGGTAGAGCGCTTCAACCTCGACAACAAGGTGATGCGCTTCGGCTATTGCGACGACTTCGAGGCGGCCTATATCAATAGGCTCGGCAACCCGGTGCCGGTCAGCGTGAAGACGGTCGCGATGCGCGACGCCGGTGGCCGCATCAGCGCGGTGTGGCGCATGGTGCGCGACATCTCCGAGCGTCGCGAGGCCGAAGAACGGATGCAGTTGGCGTCCAAGGTGTTCGAGAACACCGTCGAAGGCATCATGATCACCGACCCCGACCTGCGCATCCGCAGCGTCAACCGCGCGTTCTCCAAGATCACCGGCTACAGCGAGGATGAGGTGCTCGGCAAGAAGCCGTCGGTGCTGTCGTCGGGCCGCCATGAGCAGCCGTTCTACGAATCGATGTGGCAGTTGCTGTCCGACGCCGGCGCGTGGCAGGGCGAGGTGTGGAACCGCCGCAAAGACGGCGAGGTGTACCCGGAATGGCTGGCGATCAACGCAGTGCGCGGGGCGGCCGGTGAAATCACCCACTACGTCGCGGTGTTCAGCGATCTGTCCGAGCGCAAGGCGGCCGACGAGCGCATCCAGTTCCTCGCGCACTTCGACGTGCTGACCAACCTGCCGAACCGTGCGCACATGCAGGACCGCGCCGAACTCGCGATCCAGAACGCGGTGCGTGACCACCACAAGCTCGCGCTGCTCCTGCTCGACCTCGACCGCTTCAAGACGATCAACGAGTCGCTCGGCCATTCGGCCGGCGACGCGCTGTTGCAGGCGGCCACCGAGCGCATCAAGCGCATCTTTCCGCAGACCGGCATGCTCGCGCGCCAGGGCGGCGACGAATTCATCATGTTGTTGCCGGTGCTGGCCGAGCCGGCCGAGGCGGCGGCGGTCGCCGAGGCGGTGCGCGAATCGTTCGCCGAGGCGTTCGATGCGCACGGCCACCGTCTGACGATCACGCCGTCGATCGGCATCAGCGTGTTCCCGGACGACGGGCGCGACTTCGAGACGCTGGTGCGCAATGCCGACGCGGCGATGTACCTGGCCAAGTCGTCGGGCCGCAACAGCTACAAGTTCTACACGGCCGACCTCAACGCGCGGGCGCGCGAGATCCTCGCGATCGAGAGCCAGCTCAGGTTCGCGCTCGAGCGCGACGAGTTCGTGCTGCACTACCAGCCGCTGGTCGACATGTTGACCGGCCGCGTCGTCGGCGCCGAGGCACTGATCCGCTGGCAGCATCCGAACCTCGGCCTGATCGGCCCGGCCGGTTTCATCCAGGTCGCCGAGGAGCGCGGCTTCATCGTGCAGATCGGCAACTGGGTGATCCGCGAGGCGTGCCGCCAGCTCGCCGAATGGCTGGCGCGCGGGCTGCCGAAGATGACGGTCAGCGTCAACCTGTCAGCGCTGCAGTTCCGCCAGCAGGACCTGACGGCGGTGATCGAGGACGCGTTGACCGAGTACGGCCTGTCGGGCGACTGCCTCGACGTCGAGGTGACCGAAACCGTCGTGATGGAAGACGCCGAGGCGACGCTCGCGGCGATCAAGCGCATCAAGGCGATGGGGCTGTCGCTGTCGATCGACGACTTCGGCACCGGCTACTCGAGCCTGTCCTACCTGAAGCGTTTCAAGGCCGACAAGCTGAAGATCGACCGCTCCTTCGTACGCGACATTCCGGGCGATTCGGACGACGCCGCGATCACGCGCGCGATCATCAATATGGCCAAGTACCTGAACATGCAGGTGGTCGCCGAGGGCGTCGAGACGCGCGAGCAGTGGGACTTCCTCGCCGGCGAAGGCTGCGACCTGGTGCAGGGCTACCTCGTCGCCAAGCCGATGCCGGCTGCCGAATTCGCCACGCGCTACGGCGAAACACCAGGCGTCGAGTTGGCCGAGCTCGGGCTGTAAGCCTCCGATCCGTTCCCAGGCTTGGACTGGCTGAGCGAAGCGTCGCGAAGGCCCGACCGACCGGCCGCAGGCGCGGCTCAAACCAAAAGCCTGGCTGAGCCCCCTTGGGGGCTCGGCCAGGCTTTTGTGTGTCCGCCGTCGTTTGCGACGGCTGTAGGTTTGCAGAGTTCGTGAAAAATGCGGCCCTTGATTTCTAAGGATTTTTTCACTGTCGTGCGCACGCACGAGTACCTCAGGATGTGCAGACTACGTGAAGAATTCCTACAAAACTTGCGATATTTATGAGAAAAAGTTGCAAGACAATTAAAATCAATGGCTTACAGTGGCGTTACCTGAAAAATAAAAACTGTGGCGTGACTCTCGCTGCAGCTTCTCAAGCCAAATCCGTAGCTGCATCGCGGTCGCTACTGCATTAGGTGGAAGTGCGACAAAGGCGCCTTAGATTCTTTCTACTTTGGGAAAGCTCCTTAACCTCGCCTAGTCGCTAGCACGTATGGCTAACGCGCGCTTAAGTTATGCTATTCAAGACGTTCGGCGTAGCATCTCAGCATCATCCGATCCCCTCCGCATGCGTAGCAGTCACCGTCATCGATTACCCCCTTGCCTCTGCACGCCGGACACTTCACCAGTTCGTACAGGGAACGATCCAGCTGCTCCGCTGCCCCGGTGGACATAGACCCCTCCCCACCACACGCGGGACAGTCCTCACCAAGGTACTGGCCCTTGCCCTTGCAAATAGGGCATTGTTGGAGATCGTATTTCGAAACGTCCACGCGGTCCGCATAGCGCCTTTGCATTGTCCGGTTACCCTGACACTCGGGGCAGTCATCACCGTTATAGCGGCCCTCGCCATCACAGAGAGGACAGTCCACCTCTTCAAAGTCGATAAAGTCAATCCGCTCTGCCGCACCCCGCGCCATCTCACCCTCCCCGTAGCACGCCGGACAGTCATCCCCTTGCAACTTGCCCTTGCCACGGCAGAGCTGGCAGGGAACTATGTCAAACTGGCTGAAATCGAATTGTTCTGCGAACCGGCGCTCTAATTCACCCTCACCGCCGCAGGCAGGGCAGTCCCCGTGCTCGTAGCTTCCCTCACCACTGCAGAGCTGACACTTGACCAGTTCGAACTCGGTAAGGTTAACCTGGAGGTCTTTGTCTACTGAGCCATCCCCGGAACAAACAGGGCAGTCGTAGCCATTGTGGGTTTTGGTTCCCTTGCACAGCGGACACCATACCAACCCGCTATTTAGCAAGAACTCTTCCTCAAATGAAGCAGCGGTTTCCAACTGTTTCCTGGTGGTGGTCCCCCTTCGAGCCTGTCCTGCTGCGAGCTGATCTGCCAATCGGGTCAGGGTTGGCCGCACCGCATCTAAACCCGGTTGGGAGGCAAATTTGGGTAGCTGTGCCAAAGCCTCCTTTGCAATCCGCTCGACAGCATCCACCTCGACCTTCTGGGTTGCGCGCGCTAGCTTCTCCCGCATCTCGCTACACAGGGAAAGCGTGGCAGCAATCTGTTTGCATACCTCGGCTTGCCCCTGCCAAGCGATCCGCTTGAAATGATGTAGGCCTCGCTTCAGAGCAACGATGACCTCGTTATCAGCGCCCTTAGGGCCAAAACAACCGTTATCGAACTTGGTGTGGTGGTTGGCGCATAGCCAAATCAGGTTGTGCGGATGGTTGCTTCTGCCCGTGTGCACAGGGTCTATATGCGCCGCCTCTCCCGCCTGGCCTGAGGATTTGCAGAGCGCACACTCCAAGTTCGCCTCGAGTCGAATTTCCTCTCTAATGGCGTCGGGGAGTGCAGGGCGCTTGTCGTCTTTGGCAGGCCAAGGAGCTCTGAGCCAGGCATCGTAGCTCTTCAGCTCGGCCTCCTCAAAGTACAGTGCACCATCGGCCATTTTTGCAATGGCCAACTTGCGTGAATCCCTCCACTTGGCTTGATGGCTTGTCAGATATTGGAGGAGCTCAGGAGACATACCTATCAAGGCGGCCGCCTGGTACTCATTTAAGAGATTAGCTTTCATTTCATTTCATCAGTGCTGTGATGAGACCAGGAGGCTGTAGCCAGCACTCACCTCAAAGATGGGCTCCCCTGGCCTCGTTTTGTCACCACCCTAGCTCAGTAGGCCAATTCACATGGCCAATCTTAGGAGCCTAGCTAGTACCCCCCCATGACTGACGGCCGCTATCGGCCCAAAGCGGAGGTTTGGACGGGCGGAACAATGGTTGCTCCGCAGCGTATTGTAGGCTTTCGCGTGTCTTCCGGCCCCAGTCTAGGAGCGGACAACCGGCAGTGTCCAATAGACCTTGTCGACAAAATCCCACTGCCTACACTGGGACCGCTGCACCTGCGGCGGCAACAGGCTGGTACGCCTTTAGCTGGTGAAGAAACTGAACAAAGTTTCGGAGTAAGCCTCGCTCTACGTCGGTAATCCGATCTGAGTCAAAGTGCATGACATCATTGCGAAGTTGACGTATCACATCTAGCTCCTTTACAAAAACGCCACGGTCAGCTCGGAGCCCCAAGCGTGCCCAGTTGTCATGATTCTGGATCAGCCTGACATGCTCTCCCAGTGTCAGGTCAGCCACAGATTCGATTGCGCGTTCGGGATCATTCTCGTTGCGCACGGCCTCCAGCTCCCGCTGAGTGAAGCGACCGTCGATCAGTGCTCGGATATGGTTTTCAATTTCACCAATGAGCAGGAATGGTTCAGCAAGGTCTTGGAACTGTTGGCTAAGGTCAGTGGTGGTTAGGATTCCAACGACCACGCGCCGCTCATCGCGTACCAACACGTACGAGCTTTCGATTATTCGATTGATTACTTGGAAAATCGAATCGGTTGTCTTAACTTCGACCTGAGGCCGCATACATTCGCGAACGAAGCGGGGTGTCGGTTGACTTAGTGTCATCGCAGGCCCAATGCTTTCCCAACTAACAACCCCGCGAACATCCCGCTCGTTGGTCATGACAGGAAGCTGGGAATAATCGTGCCGCAACATCAAGGTCGCAGCCTCTTCCAACGTGGCGTCTGGACCGATAGTGACTAGCTGCAATCTAGGATCAAGCAGTCGGCTTACCCGATATGCCGGCTCCACGCCAGCACCGCCAACAAATTCGACCACAGCTTGTAAATCTTGAGCCGCGGGTTGGTTGACGGCCTGTTGGCCGGGTTCCTCATCCACTTGTGGCTCCTGCAGCGCATTGGGGAGCGCGAGCTGAACGCGGCCGTCAATGTGCGAGCCTTCGAAGTCGGGCTCTGTGATTAGGCCGGCGTGCTCGAGCGCACGTCGAACCAACCAATTCACGTTCGCTCCTCTCCGAAGCGCATTGAACCAGCCGATGAGCTCTCGGACGGAGATGGGCTCCATTGGTCGGCCATCTCGAAGTGATTGGGCAATGTCGTTAAGGTGGCGATTTCTAGCTTCGGCGTCCATGATGTTCGTGAGAGACGGTTATAAGGAGAATAGAAAAAAGTGTAGTTGAGGGATATAGCGTGCAACCATCACGATGGTCGTCGCCCTTTAGCATCGCGGCGAACTCCTTGAGGGTATGCGAGAGCGAGGTTCGGATCAAGGTGGTTGCACCGGCTCCAGTAGGCATTCCTCGCCTATGCCGAAATCACTTGAGTGATTTAACTTCAGCCAAAATTGCTTTGAAGTCCTCTACCGCCAGACGCCTACTCATGTCTGTACCTATAAGCCCGCACATGGTCTCTGGCTTTGTCCATTCGCCTTGACCTTTCACCCCTTCTCCAGGGTGAACCAAGTCTCTTTCTTGAATGGTCTCAAGTAGCTTTTCAAAACGGGCTCTAAGTTCATCTTCAAGCCGCTGGCGGCTAGTTCGGCTCATCACTGGCATATCTGGCTACCTTCAAATTAAATCCTGAGGGAATTCTGGCGGAGAGCATGGGTTCTGGCAACACGTCTACCCAGGGGCTGCAGCTACGGGAAGTATGGCGAGCTGATCATAGTGGTCTGGGCGAGAGTAATGAAAATTGTGCCAAACCTTTTCAAAGAACGGCATAAGTGTGGCTAGCGAAGTAGCCTCAGGTGAGGTAATCATACATTCCCCATCAAGTATGGCAGCTTCCCCTTCTGGAGTAGCCACCTCACTTGGGTTACCTCCAGCATCAAGGATGGTCAAGCCAAGCCCCCCAACACCGATGATATTTACCCGCACCTCATATGGTTCTGAGCAACCGAGTGTGCGTAGTGCGGCCCTAGCGCTGTCCAACGTTGCCACGAATCGTTGTTCGAAGTCTGGTGGAAAAACCCGAGTGCCTTGTTCACCTTCAGGATAAATAGAAAGTGCATCACTCAACACTAGCTCCCCATTTGTGTAGAGTGTGTTAAATGCCGAGAATATGCGCTCAGGTTTTATAGTAAATCGCTCTCCGAATAAGGCACATGACAGTCGACGTAGCCAGTGGGATGGCGGTGGTGGAATGATACGAGTTTCATAGCTGTGTATGCCAACGACACTTCTGGCCAAGCGATCGCAGCAGAGTGGCGAAAAGCTGGGCAAGACAAGACTGCCTTGTTGCAGACTTTTTACCAACCCATCGATATTCCAGCCCCCTATATCGTTCCGAGGCCGAATGGCCAGATCAAAACGGGGGGAGGGCTTCTCCCAGGAGTCTTCTGGTTGGCCTTCCTCATCGATCCGAATGAGACGGATTCCTAGTACATGACGTTCTGTCTCGAATCGCCAAGGACCTCTCTGATTGTCGTCAAGGCATGGCCTTGTAAGCTGAGTACTGTCGTTAGCCAACAGAATTTCCCTGATTACTTGGACAGTCAGTAGGCTAGGTAAGGCGGGGTTGTTTTTGGCTTGATGGTCGCGTATCAGGATCAGAAGCGCGTTAAATACGGCCTGGGTCGAGGTGGTATGTCGTGCAATCTGATTAAGCGCTTGTTTTCTCCAACCCTCCTCACTGAATCGCTCTCCAAACTGAATCCGTGCTAAGTAGCAAAATGCACTTTCTTCCGAAATACTGGAAAAGCGACAAAAGTCGCTCAGACGTTTTTTGGCAGCGGCACTCGCATTGCCCTGAAAGGCGGCAAGGTCAAAATACTGACGCGTATCTTGTCGCAACTCTTCCAGATCGCCAAATCCGTGAGGGCACACCAATTCAACAATGCTGGTATGGCAAAGAGCGAGTTGTGAGATTAACTTGCCGAGCTCATTTGCTCTCGACAGCTCTCTGATAGACCAGCCGGCCTTTCCGGGGGACGCGCTTTTAACTTGCACGAAAGTCTGTGCGCCAGTATTGAAGGACAGAATGATGTCGTCGATAAAGACCCGCTCCGTACTTCCTTTGTTGCCCGTTGCCTCGGCGTAGACAGCGATAAGTGCCGGCTCGTCCAACATCCTGAGAGCGTAATTTAATGCGACCTGATCCTGGAATGTGAACCCCATGATGGCATTCGTACCCTGTGCAGACACAGAGAACTCCCTCTGTTGTGAGTGGTGAATAATCAACTAGCTGTTCGGGAGCATGCAAAAACATTGCATGGATATACTCCGTCCGAACACAGCTAGCCCTATTCTTTTTTAATCATCGCCAGCTCTTTGAGCAGTTCGATGTACTTTCCATGTTCTTGCGCTGACATTCGCAACGCCCATTGCAGAGGATCTGGGAAATCCTTTTCCCGAAAGGTCCCGGGGTTGCCCAGAAATGCCTCCAAATAGCTTTGCTTGCCAAACGGTATGCCCACTTTATGGATGGCACGCTGTATAGCACTCGCCAAGGGGATGTGTCGGTTCCACATCCAACCGGATGGCGATGCCTTGATCGGAGGCAGCTCGGGGAGGTGAACGGGAACGGCTGCTGTCCCACGCTTGCCGAACCACTGGTGCCGAGCATGCTGCTCACGCACCTTTTGCACGAGTTGCTCGCGCATTTCATCTACCTTCGGGTGCCACAACCAATAGCGGCAGGATGGTTCCCTCAGCAACAAACGGTTGAGCGTCTCAAGGCTGATGGACTTCTGATAGTCGACCAACTGGGTGAGCACCGCATTCAAACTGATGACCATGCAGGGAAGATTGTGCTGCTTGTAGTGCAGGGAGAGCGATGAGGGGAATACTCGACTCGCGATCTCGACTAGGATAGCCATCCGATGTGAAGCGATGGCCACGACCAGGTCGGGCTCCTGACCATCATGGTCAACGGGCCAGTTTTTGGCCACCGTTTCCACCTGCCAGTTCACTTCTCGGCCTAGCTTCGAGAGAAGCTCGCCGCCGTATTCGGCCTCTCGCTTGGCTGTGATACCTCCGGTCGATTCAGACAGCTCCTGCTTGGCCGCGAACAGAATGGAGGCGACTAAAGCATTATCACAAGCTCGCCTATTGTGATGCGCAAAGTGGTGGATATAGACCTCGCCCTGCTTGGCGACCAAGGGGCTTTGGCATTGCGGGCACACACAACCGCACGCCAGCCCCCGCTTTACGGATGATGCATCAACCAGACGCCCGGCCAGGAGACCAAAGGTGGCTCGATGCCTGAGTGATGCGGGAATCTTGAAGATGCTCGCCATGAGCGCACCTCATCAGAAATGATGATGAACCATACTTTACATCAATGTCATTAAATGGGGGTGTAGGCGTGGCGGTGCCTCATGTGGAATTGTTCTATAAAAATAAGCCTCACGGGAGAGGCTCATTACATAGCTAGGTGGTTCTGATAAAGCACGCAAGCGTGAACCTTAGGCAGGAATCCATCCCTATCAGAGATAACAAGGGCGATTCCGTTAATGTTTTTTGGGAATGAACCCTTGCCGACCATGGGATGCTCCCGTGAACTTAATAACGGTTGCCTTGTTGTCTAGATCGAAAGGTGGATCTTCGTTCTCGAAGATGATCACCTGAGCAGAGCGGAGGTCTTCTGCAATCGACCGGTAGAACGCATCCTTCACGTCATGCGAAAAGCCTCCTTCGTTCGTATCAGGTTCGCGATAGACCACAAGGGGCGAGTCAATCAATACGAAGCCCGGATGCGGCATTTCACGCTTAAGACAACTCTTCAGCAGCGCCAGATTGAATGCAGCGTGCGCTATTGCCCGAACACCCTTGCCGTGGCTCGCGCGCGTCCGACCGGAGATCACTATATCCTGATCGCCTTCGCTGAAAGTGACCCGGTCTAATCCTGGGAAGTGCCAGGCACGCAACAACGATTCGACCTCCTGGCAGAAGTCTTCAGTCTCGTCGGCGCGGATGCGTGCCGTTGCCAACTCGGCCCCCTTCGTAGCGGTCAGGTTCCCCAGATCAGACAGCAGCCCTTGCAACTCATTCACACGTCCATTGAGTTCAATTACATGACGGTAGGTATCCCTTGTCGTTTGACTCTCACGTAGGCGCAGCAATGCAATCTCAACACGTGGCTTCAACAACTCCGTGAGGTCTGCGGAAACAGCTCGAATGTGCTCTCTCGCCAACTCGCATTGGTCGTGAAGCCGCGTGATCTCCTTGTCGTTCTCTTCCCGCGTGAGATGCAAGTCTGAAATCAACGCTCTGATCTTGGCTGCCTCGGCAAGGCAAGACTGGGCCACATCCCCGGGGGCAGCATCTTCCTTCTGGTGTTCGTGCTCTTGATGCTCTGCGAGTGCCCCACAAACTAGACAGCGCTCCTCGTTCATTTGTCCGAGACGAGAACCAGCTTCCGCAATGCTTTCCAGTCGACGGAGGTCAGAAAGATACTGCTGTTCAAGTAGTGTAAATCTACGTTGCAATTCCCGCAGGACACCAGACTGCGATTCAAGCTTGCGCAATCCGTTCAGCTCAACCCGGCGCTTTCCCTCAAGTGACGCCGCATTTTGTTGCTCAACAGCAAGTTCCTTCTGCGCCGCCTCATACAAGGACTCAACCTGGGTCAGTTGATCCTGCCAGACCTTTGCATCACCCGGTAGTTGCAGCTCGGCGATGCGTCCCTTGGTCTGACTCAGCAGCAGTTCAAGCATCTCGGCCTTGCCTGCCTGCCGTCCCTTTGCAACCTTTGGGTCCTCGATGGAAATTATGGAGCTGTCATCTACTCCAGTCAGTAGTAATCGGAAGACTGCACTTTCCGAAGTAGCTGTGGTGTACTGCCCAGAGAGGATCGGCGACTCCTCACTGATGACCGTCTCTTCATCAACCAGTATCAGCCGAGCCAGATCCCGAAAGCTGACCTCGCGAGTTACCCCTTGCTTGTTCTTGCGAACTTTTTTTCCTGTCAAACCAGAAAGACCCAACAGGTAACGTGAGACCGAATCCTTGTCATCCGCACTGTGCTTTGCAGAAAGCGTTCTATCTGCTTGGCTTGTACTGATGAGCGTGAAGTTGCCACCACGCATGGACCGCTCAAGAACGAACTCCTCCTTGCTACTTGGCAAACTCAACGCAAGACGAACCGTCTCATACCTCTCCGACTCCGGTATGGGCTTGGGCACATTACTAGCACCAAACATGTAGTCGATGCACTGAACGATAAATGTCTTGCCGGTATCTGACGGACCAGATACGACGTTTAGACCCTCATTGAATTGCACTTCTGCATTCGGGACACCGTTCCCGACCAAAGTCAAACGTCGGAGTTGAAATCCTGTCATCGCCATTCAGCGTCCTCCACTTTCAACACAGACTCCATAGTGAATTCCGCACCCCACTCGCCGACTTGGGAGTTGGCAATGTCCAGTAGCTCATCGTCGGACATCTCTCCTAGCAATGAGACGAGCCATGCCGCCCGCTCTCTCAACTGCAGTGCGTAGTTGGACGACAATACATCCAGAAACGCTGCCGTCCTCTCCGTCGCCGCAAACATCACACCGGCTTCTGTGTAATGGCGCTCTAAAAGACCTCGACTCTGATACAACATCAGCCCCTGCTCTAAAACAGCACGGCGCACCAACAGTTCCCCCCCGCGATGCGGCGTCTTGGGGTGCAGTCCAGGTGGGCCACCTGGTAAGTCATCGGAATGGACAAGCAAGTAGTCGGATACTACTAGTCGCTGGAACGAGTACGCCAACGGAAAGGCCTCACACAAGAGCGTCACCGCTCGCAGACCGATCTCAATCGGGCCATTGAACGGTGGCAATGTCTCGATCTCGCCGTGCTCACTCATCGAACCCACCTGACCTTTCCGTCATTGGCGAGCTGATGACAAATGCCGCCTCGGTCGTAAGTCGACAAGCGCTCCTTGAGCGCGTGGTCAGTAATAGGTAGCAGCTTGGCAGTCTTGACCACTGCGAGAACACGCCGATAGCCATCTGAATGTGCTCCGCGGATTTCATCCTTGATGCCACCATGCAACTCGTCTTGAAGCTGCTCAAATGCTCCTGGTGGCAAGGTGTCCCGAGAGAACGCTCGAAGAGCTTCGGCACTGTAGAACTCAAGGCGAGCGTCGTTGAAGTGCTCCCGAACATCTTCGTGAGTGTCCAAGTCCGCAACTGTCGGAATGGCGCACTTCAGATGGCCACCATAGGCATCCAGCAGATTGCGCACATAGGTGACCTCATGGGCCGCGACCACGACAGGTGGTGGAGGCATCTGTGGTCTTGCAGGAAGACCACCACCAAATCGTGTTACATACCATCGGGTCTTGGCATGCTGGTCAATAAGTCGCAGAGGCGGCACAGCCTCGAAGATCGAGAAATCGAGCATATCGAGGTACTTACGCAAGTCGGCATTCAGCTCTACTTCTGCCGTTGCCGTGATACTCGTCTTGCAGTACTTGTCCCAGTTCTCAACCAGCTGCGCCTTGAGTTTGTCAGCCTTCTTTAGCAGATTTGACAGCTTGGTTCCTGCCCCTTGAGGCGCGACGAAAACGTATCTGCGGGGATAGGTGTACTCCTTGGAAAAGGTGTAATAGACCAGTTTCCCAAGCTCTACCCAGATGTCACTTGGGGTCAGACCAGTGCTGTAGTGCTTGCACTGGTAGTTATCCCAGATTACAGGGTTTGCCTTGTCGAACGCGATGATGTCTCGGCCCATGTCCCCGGCACCACCGCACCGCTCGACAAGCCCATACTGATCCCTCAGCGAGTCGGCCCATTCAAGAACAAAGTCTTCCCACTGCCCTGGGCTGAAGATCCGAATCCGTTCAATAGGTGGAATGGGCAAGCCAGCCGCTACCACGTCTGCAGATGTAACTGCGGCTATAGGCTTGGCCAATGGGGTGGTCAGCGACATTCCAACCTCTGCATATATGGACTGCGGAGGGATCGCCAAGTGATTAACTTATTACTATTCGAACGACGATGAGCGTGCATTCTTCTTTTCTCCCAACGGCACCAATCAGATACCTAGGTTCCTAGTCTGACTCCGTAGAGACTCGACAGCCTTCGCCAACGCAGTCTCATCTGGTGCTTGCGCTCCCCAGTCCTTCCAGAAGTCACGGGTTGCGCTGTCGGGGGCTATCGTTGGAACATCCAACTTGATGCGTGACGGCAAAAGTACTGCATCTCCCAGCATCAAGGCCTCACCCGTGTCCAGCAGAGGAAGAACGCTCGTCAGACCCGCCAACGAGTCAGGCATCAGGCGTTTGATAACCCCTTGGTCCATGTCATTCGTAAGGCGTAGCGACAAGAAGTTATTGCATTGGCTCAAAATTGTTCGGCTGACATCTGAGGGACGTTGGCTGACGACAAGCAGCGAGAACCCGTACTTCCGTCCTTCTTTTGCAATCCGCTCGAATGCTCCAAGGGCTTGCCGCTGAACAGCATCTGCATCGTCGCGGACGGGCAAGTACAAGTGCGCCTCGTCACAAAGCAACGTAACAGGTGTTCGCTTCTCCGCTGCCATCCAGAACTGCACATCGTAGAGTAACCGAGCCAGTGTTCCGGTCACCACGGGTAAAACGTCAGATGGTACTTCGGAAAAATCGATGACCTTGATGCCTTTTCCGCCATTCGAGCTCAGCAACCGGGCGATCTGCGCTGCAAGCCAACCATACGTATTGGCCGCAGCAGGTGGTGAAAACATGAAACCATAGCGCCGGTCTTCGAGCTTGGCCTCCATTCGTGAGATGAAGCGCGTCAGCTTGTCCTCCCACTCACCTTTAACTGGACCGCTCTTGCCAACCCCCTTTGTTGTGTTGTCAATGTTCAAGACATCTAGGAGATCTTTGAGCGCATAAGGGATTGGCGAGTCAACGGTGAAAGTTTTCGCAACATCGTACTTGCCTTCGGCCTCAAGTGTTTTCTGCTTTAAGGCACGAACGTGAGACGTGAACCTCGATGCCTGATTCGGGGCATTCTGGTCACTGCGGTCGAGAATCATCGATAGCATCTCATCGCGATTCAGCAGCCAATAAGGCAAGAACAGCGCATCGTCTGCCTGCGCAATGAGATCTCCCGGGCCGGCAATGCGAAGGCGGGTCGCGTAACCACCCTTGGTCGTATCGGCTAACGGGGCATATTCCCCGTGCATATCAAAAACCAGAATGTTCGGATACTTGAGCTGTGCGGCCCGTTCCAGAATCAACGCCACCGCATAGCTCTTACCAGAGCCCGTGCTACCCAGAATTGCAGCATGTCTCTGAAAGAATTTATCACCGCTAGCGATTGCTTCCGCAGTACGATCAGCAACAAAGACTCCCAACTTCAAGCGCTCGTTTTCGGGGTAATCTGCACCGAGGATACCCATGAATCTTTGAAGGTTTGCGCTCTCAATGACATAGCATTCCCGGTCAATTTGCGGAAAGCTGTCTGCGCCACGCTTGAACGTATTCTTCTTGTCGCCATCGACGGTCCGGAAAGTCCCGATCAATGCTCCTCGGACTGTGTCTGTCGGTACGGCAACCAACGGTAACTCATCTCCGTCAGTGGATAGTTCATCTGGCAGGCCGTCGCTGAGACTTCGTGTAACTCGCTCGGTGATTGCGATCAAAAACTCTTGTTCGGTGCTGCCTTTGATTGCGATCAGGTTGCCGATGCCGATCCGAGTCAACAAAACAGAGTTCGACACATCGACAGCGACACGACTCGTATCAACAGACGAAACACGGCCGAGTAGATCGGCCTCTGCAAATTGCAATGCTGCGGATGTAGCTGTCATGGCTCAAGAACCTCCGTTACGAACGAATCTACGTCCCACATCCCGACTCCCGGAAAGAAGAACTCTTTTTGCTCTACGATGGCTGATGTGCCTTCAACCCCATCCAGGTTGGCGTACTCAAGGGCAATCACATTGGCCTGCATGAGTGCCAGTTGCCTAGCTACGGTGGAGAGCGACCGCGTGAGCATCAATGTGGGCTTGCCACTCTTGATGCCGGGTGACAGGTGCGTTTCCAAATGGTCGTCATTGAAGCCATAACCAAGGATCAAGTAGCGGCTGGCCCGATCAATTGCATCGTTGGCCCGCGAGCGATGATGGTCGAATGGACTTTCATATCCATTTCTGAATTTGTTCCGACCCGGCGTGATGATCAAACGAATAGCATCGGGTAGGTCGCCTGCATAGAAGACTGGACGTCCATCCCTTGCGTACCAATCTAAGCTTCCGTGTGGCTTGCAAATCAAAGCCCGCGGTCGGAACTGAAGTGTGGCCGTGCGACGGGGATTTATCGCGACACCACGGCAAAAGCTCATTCGGCTCTCAAGCTCATTCAGCTGTCCAGCAAACCTCCCGGTAAACATCGTATCAGCGCCGATGTCGGCTTCCTCGACTGCAATCTCGACAAGGCGGTCATAGTTGGTCGTCACGATGGTCATGCCCACCGCTGGCTTAACCATGTGCGCCAACAGTCTTGTCAGCCGTAACTTCCGCTTACCGGCAAACACTTCGGACACAACCTTGCGCTCCCGCTCCGATATGAGTTGACCTGTTGCTGCGGATATCAAAGCTTCAAGTAGTGGGGTGGGCGGCGCAGCAAGAAGGGCTGCTTCGAGACCATGCGTAAAAATGAGTGGCAAAGCAGCTGACCATGCATCAGCGTCTGCACCGCTTAGTCCATGCCCAACATGGGCCAGCAGATAATCTGCGAGCTCTCCCATCCCTGGCAGTCCTTCCGCACAAGAAAGACCAGACCCCACAATTGTGACAAGCCCGTCACTTAGATGGGCCTGCAGGCTAGACTTCAAGGTATGTAAGTCCATTTTTCTCGAACTTGGAAGCTGAGCGCGTTTGCCACGGCGGCAGTCAGATGGTTGTGGGCTCCCCTTGGGGCGGTAGGCACTTCGGGCCCTCAGGCAACCCAACCGGTAGTCCTTGCTTCACATGGGGGATATGGCCGAGCACGTCTAGGTCACGCGGCGACCCAAAGTTTGACCTTGACCTCCATTGTACAACAATGGAATGGTGTGAATGATTCACTCAAGACAACAGGGTGAATCGCACTGCGCTACTAGACCTCTAGTAGAGGGCCGCCCGGTGCGCAGACTGCAATGCTTGTTGCGAATCACATAGCGCAGTTGCCAAGCAGTTTGAGTGGCTTGCCATCCGTAGTCTGATCCGGCTGGCCTCCTAAGGCATGAGGGAACCTCGAAAAACCTCCCCCCTTCCAGCATGATGCAAGGATGCCAACCAACCGGACTGCACGATGATCAAGACCAGCCTGTTTGCCGGCGCGGAGCGCGAGGCCAGGATCGACAAGTTGGGCGACACCCTGCAACAACTGGCAGCGCTGATCGACTTTGCCGCGCTCGCCGCCGAGGTGGACCGGGTGGCGCCGCGCCCTGATCGGTCGCGGGGTGGTCGTCACCGTTTCCGACCGAGGTGATGGTACGCATCGTGGTGATCCAGCAGCTGAGCAATCTCAGCGACGACCGGATGGAGTTCCAGTTGCTCGACCGATTGAGCTACCAGCGCTTTGTCGGGCTGCGCGACAGCAGCCAGATTCCGGACGCCAAGACCATCTGGGGCTTTCGCGAGCGTCTGGTCGAGCAACAGGCCTACAGCGTGTTGTTCGACGCCGTGAACAAGCAATTGCTCCGACAGGGCTACCTCGCCCGCGGCGGACAGATCGTCGACGCCAGCCTCGTGCCTGCCCCGACCCTGCATTTCAGCAAGGAAGACAAAACCTGGATCGAGCAGCAGGCAACGCCAGCGGACTGGTCGCCGGCGAAACGGCGGCAGAAGGACACGCAGGCCCGCTGGACCAAGAAGCACGGCAAGTCCTGGTATGGCTACAAGCTGCACGCCAGCGTGGACAAGCGCTGCAAACTGATCCGCCGGATGGTGGTGACGCCGGCCAACGAGAATGACACCTTGCACTTGGAGGCCGTGCTCGACGCGGGCAATACCGGCCGCGATGTGTGGGCAGACAAGGTTACGTCGATCAGGCGCGGGCAGCGCGCCTGACACGATCTGGCTGGCGGGTGCAGATCCAGCGCAAGGCGGAGGCCGGCAAACCGCTGAGTGACTGCCAGCACCGGCGGAACCGGCGCATTGCCAGGGTGCGAGCTCGCGTGGAACATCCGTTCGCGGCGCTCAGCCAAATGGGCGGCAAGCTGCTGCGGAGCATCGGCCTGGCTCGTGCCCGACTGCAGCTTTACTGCAAGGCAGCCTGCTACAATCTGCGGCGCTTGTGCAGCCTGAAGGCCATCGGCGTCGAGGCCTTCTGACGCCCAAAGCGCGCCCGGCGCGCGACCAAAGCAACTCTCCCGGGTGAAAAATCAAGCGCCCAGGCCTTGAGCACGGGCGGTGGGGCCGAAAGAGGACATCTTTAAGATCAACATGCGCTGCCGGAGGCGGTATTTAGAGGTTCCCATGAGGGGGGCTCCGGATTCCCCTACGCACCATGAATGGCATCTCTTTAAAGACGCAATTTATAGCGGATACATCACGTTAGGTTTCGCATGTCCAATACCGATGCATTCGACTTGAATGACTGGTTCCGTCGCTGGGACATACAGTCAGTCCCGGATCTGGACGACAAAGTCCGAGAATGCGAGTTCTTCTTTGATTTTCTCTCAGTGGAAACGGATCGCAACAGGTTCAGGTGGTTGGTGTCTGCGTTTCTGAATGCGGCATACAGCTTCTTCGAATCGTCTGCACTTATGGCCCACTTCCGCTACACAGATCCACATAGCGAAGATCCTTGTATAGATCATGAGGGACTTGCTGTTCTGCGAAGACATGTAAAGGTGTCCCAGCGCACGAGCAATCCGAACTATGTGAAGACAGCGGGTCTGACGCCCATCACCACGCAGCTCTATGAGTTTCGGAAGAAGAACACTCACCACTTCTCACTCTCTGTGATGGCTACCGGACCATCCTTACCTGAAGACTTCCACTTTGGGAGCATGCGAGATGCAGGTACCCCCGTGATACCGCTCTGCCGAGAGACACTTGAGTTGATCAAGGCCATCTATGCGGAGATCAATGGGTAGCAGAGTCTGCATACAACAGGGCCACCGATGGCAGCCTCGGACCTGCCAGCAACTGCAGTAGCCTATCCGGGAAATCCTATATTTGGGCCTGCTGCTGTTGAGCCATGTGATCGCCCCTATCCCGGAAATTCGGATCAGCTCACGGCTGTTTATTGTTCATTATGCTATCTTGCACGGTTACTCATTCCTGCCTGGCATTGTCGCGCCGGCGTTTGTCCATCCATGCTAGCCAACCTGCACGATGAGCATGGGCATCGTGCAGAGCGTGATGCCAAGGCCGACCCGGTTGATCGTGATAAGCGCTTACCGCCTGGTCAAAAACCGTCGTGTCAATCAGCGGGCGCAAGTCGAACCATCCAGCTAGATTGGCCGGCCACGGTCCGCCGATCACTGTTCCCAACACCTCGCGGTCAAACTGGCTATCGCACGCGATCGTCGCCCTTCTGGGCAGTGTGGCAAACCAGGTGCGCAACCGATTGGGGAGGTCAATCCGCTTGACCGTCGCTCCATGAATCTGGCCCAACAGGGGCCACACTGTCGAACGTACGAAAGCGCTACAGCGATCACGGTCGAAGTCTTGTAGCTCCGCGTAGAAAACGTGTCGACCATCTTCAGACACCATGCCGATGCTGATAGGCTCGCGGTCGGCGAAGTCGGCAAACTCCGTATCAAGAAAAATCAACATGTGTGGCCTCCACCTCCGACAGCCTTGCATGGCAATGCTTTATGGGAGCCGTGCCGTGTGTACTGAGCCTGGTGTCTCTGAAAAGCGATGACGTCCGCACGTAAGAACAGGTAAGTCGTTCCACCATCGACCGCAGGGCCCGTAACGGGCCACACCCCACGGTTGATCAGCGCACGTGCCGCAGACTTCCTTCCGTATCCCGTTAGCCTCTCTAGCTCCAAACCCCAGGCATAGCGGGCCTTAAGGCTATCCAGCACCGGCCTCGGTAACTTAGGACTTTTAGCACCTTCGGGATATTCGAATCCATACAGTAGCCCTTTATCACGCAGCCAGGACAGCACATGCTCCTTGAGCCCCAGGTAGTGAGCGGCAGGCGAGATGGAGTACAACTGCTGCGACTGCAGGTGTTCCGCAAACCAAGTTTCAAATTGGGTCCGGCCGAGTAGCAGCCCTTTCAGGCCTGGCTGACTGGGATCACGGGCGATGCAGTCGAGTTCGCCACGCTGTATGGCACGAATGAGCGTGATGAAGTCGGCGCCAGTTCGGCTTCGGGAACGACAGACGGCCTCCAGGGAGATCACGCTACTGCATGCTGGGGTCGCATGGACTTGGATGCGCAAGTCACCGAGAACTCTGTCCAGCTCAGACTTTTCAAATGCCCAGTGTAGGTGCTGGGCATTATCCCCTTCCGGTTGGCGTAAGGGGGCCAGTAGACCAGCCTCAACGAGCAACTTGAGTCGTGGATGGGAGAGGCCAAGATAGTCAGCCGCCTCTGCGAGTGTGTGCAACGCATCGGCACTACCACGCTGGAAGCGCAGCACCGACTTGCGGTCGACGACGAGGTAGCGAAGGGAGCCCTTGGATTGCTGATACCAGCCTTGGATGTGCCCCTGATCGACCAGCACATTCAGTTTCTTCCGGGAGATTCCCAAAGTCTCGGCAGCTTCCTTGGCAAGGATGGTCGCGTGGTCGGCTGTAATGGCCTCGGAAAACCTATGCCGTTCACCGATGACCCCTTTCCAGTGTGCCGAGATGAAGCGCTCGAACTCATGGCGCACAAAATGCAGCTCAGGGTGGCTGAGGGCTCGATTAAGGGCGAGCAGCCGGGGACCTGTGAACTTATATAAGTGCAAAGCATGTGTTTGTGTCTGGTCACAAGAGTCGGACAGTAGGGCATGAAAGGCATGGGGCCATTGCGTCAACATGTGGCCAGCGCTCTCGAGCACCGGCAATGCGACGGCTAGCCGGTGGTGGTCCTGCACCTTCAGCGACTTCTTGAGTGAGCGGAAATGTCCATAGCACCCCAACACCCATAGCAGGTCGAGCAGCCGGGGAAGCTGCACGTCCTCTAGCAAGTGGGCAAGATCGCTGGTTGCGGCTGGGAATGGGGTCTCAGTCGCTGCGGCAAACTTCTCACTGATAAGTTGAGCAACTTGGCACAACTCTGCGGATGTGGGCATCGGAGCGGCAGTGGTGAGTGAGTGATCACAGCGGCATTGGTGTAAGCCACCGCTATACCAGCTCACAGGCTGTTGGCAGGCCGGGCACAGTTCGTGAAGCAAACGCCGATGGGCGGGGCAGGCCACTTGTAGCGTCAGCAACCATTCGGTCTTCCAGTAGCCAGACTCTCGCAGACAGTCAGGGCACCAACGCCGGTGGTGGAGGTTCCAGTAGGTGGTCTTGATGCCAAGTTTGCGCTCGGGGTTGATCGGTAGGGTGGGGATGGAGGGCCCCCATAGACAGTTCATTTCCGTCGCGCCATGTCCTGTCGTTTGTTCGAAGAAGGCTTCGAGGCTCTGAGCAGGTAGGTCCATACGCTTTTGGAAGGCCTGTAGCCAGGGCAGCGTTGGCAAATCGTTGACTGCCCCCAGTCGCAGCAGATAGCCGATCGCGCTCTCCAGCGGGAGCGGCAGAGGGTGAATGGGGAGAAGCGGAAGCATAGAAAATGCCCTCACCAGGCGGCTGACCTAGCAAGGGCCCTCGGGGGTTAGGTTGCAGAAACTGCCATGGCCGAGAAGGCAGTGGGGGCAAAGAGTTCGTTCGTTTTGTTCAGTCGCCGATGCACGAATTTCTTATGGAACGGGTTCAGGGTCCCAACGCCTTCGTCCCACAGGTTTTGCGTGAACGACTGTTCGAGCATCCAGTTTTCTACCTGCTTATGGCCATGCTCCAGGCGGATCTCCAGCGCGCCGATCAGCAGCTTGCTGAGATAGCCGATCAGGCCGTCCGTGGCGTAGTAGAGCCGGTAGAGCATATCGCCCTCATGCAGCCCGATCGGGTGTCCCGAATGGATTTCGCTGTCGAACCAGCTGATGACCCCAGCGAAATCTGCAGCCGAGTCCTCGTCTTCGACTGAAAAGGGATTGAGGTTACGGACTCCATCCAGGCGTCGGCGCAGCTGCTCGTTTGTGCTCAAAAGAGCCCGCCCATAGGGCAGCCCGGCGAGCACGACAGGGATATCAATCTGATTGAGCAGGGTCTTGAGCCACTCTGTCTCGTTGTTTGAGCCGAAACTTCGCTTTGTGGCTCCGAGCAGGTGCTGAACCTCGTCCAGCATGAGGAGTTCTACCTTCAGTTTCTGAAGGGATGAGATCACCCTGTCGGTTTTTTCGTTGACGGTGCCCCGGTAGGCCATCGGGACGCCCATCGCCTTCAGGATATCTTCGGCCAGGCTACGCACGGTTGGCGAAGATTTTATTTCGACCCGAAGTACCGGAATTCGACGCTGTTCGGGCTCCTCGATCACCGGGAAGTAGCGAACGTACTCTTCCAGGACTGAGCTTTTGCCCGCTCCTGATGGGCCAAGAATCATCAGATGGCGCGGTTGGTTGCCGGCGAGCGACATCCTGTGGATACGGCTGATGCGGCGATAGGCCTTATCAAAATCGGGGAACAGCAGCCGCCGTTGTTCAACCTTGCCGATTTCGTCATACAAGTCAGTGCCGGAAGTGATCATGGCCGATCTCCTTTACCCAGAGGGTGGGAGCTGGTTTTGAACTGCCGTGGGGTAACGGTAGGCAGGGCAGCCTTGATTTCTCTGGACGTGGTAGGCGAAGCAACTGGACGCTGTGACGGGACCGTCAGGGAGTTGGCGCCAGACAAACGAGCAGCTTGTTTGCGTTTTTTGAGCTTTTTGCTGGCCAGTTGCTCGCCGATCACCTGGCGTATCCGCTCTTTGGCTTGGGCGAGGTTGAGCGGGTCGGTTTCGGATAGGCCGGCCTCGCGCAACTCACGGCAAATGAGCTGGTGGACTTCCAGACGTAGGCCCGAGGCGTAGTCGAATTCGATGGCCGGTACCTTCATGGTCTCTCCAGTCCCCGGGTGAACGACGTAAATGTGGCCAAGGTCGGCGCGATTGTACCGAACCCGTACTGTCACCTTCTCGCCGTACTGGTAGCGGATCGGATAGACGTCTCGGCTGTTGTAGCGCAGGTTGAACAGCTCGATGCCGTAGTGCCAGAGCACCCGGTCTTCATCCTCAGTCAACGCTACATCAAGCACTTGAAGGTCAGGTAGGGCTGGAGGGTTGTCATGGATGCCATCCTGCCAGATACCTAGCGGAGTACGCTTGAGGCTACGATGGAACTTGACCGAGTACACATCGATGATCCAGATGTGCAAGGCGTGCATCAGTTCGTCAAAGGTTGCCACCGCGGTCTTCAGCGGGTCATAGCCATGGCGTTCCATCCAGTTGGCCAGGCTGGTTCCCTGTTGGGCATGCAGAAAGTTGCGGGAAATCGAGCCAAAAGCGCGCTCCACCACGCCTTTGAAATAAGGTTTCCGCTTTGGACAGAACTGAAGGATGATCCCGAGATCGAAGCATGCCTGCTCTAGTGCGCGGCTATGAAATTCGAGGCCGTTGTCGCAGACCAAGGTCTGCATGAGCCCATGGCAAGGCCAGACACCCTCAACACGCGGGTAGTGGTCTCTAACGTAGGTTTTGGGCAGGATCGCGTTACGCAGGCAACCAAACACCGCTTCAGTGCTTGGCCCCCCAAAACTGACGTAGATGCCGAGAATCATTCTGCTCTTGCGGTCGATGATGACCGTGAGCCAGGGGCGGCCGAGTGGCATGCCTGTCCGCTCATCGACGACGAACAGGTCAACCGGCGTGTGATCGACCTCGGCTACCTCCAGAATGAACTTCGCCTTTGGGCCTGCCAAGCTGGTGCGGAAGCGAAGAGACGCTTCTTGTTTGCCATACCTGGCGACCGCTCGTTCATAAGCCGGATAGGCCAGAACAGCGCGCCGTACCGTGTGGTAGCTCGGCAACTTCAGGTCCCCGCTGGTGGTGCGTAGCTGATTCAACTCATGAATTCGGACTCGTAAGGCGTCATGGAGGTCCGCGATGCTGCATCCAGGAGGTTCCAGATAGCGGGTTTCGATCAATTCGATCAGCGCCTCTTGGACCTCGGTTGGGAATCGGCAGCCAAACCATCCGCGAGAATGTGCCTTCTCCAGCAAAGCAAGAGGATGGTTGTCGTGCTGCAACTTCCTCTTGAACCAGCGATAGACCGATGCCACGCCCGGCACCTTGGAGTCGTTGAGCTGCTTGGCGATTTTCTCGAGAAGGGGTTGCAACTTGGCAGGGGTGAAGACGACCTTCCCCATCATGGTCGTCAGTGCGTCCAGATATTTCTGCCGACGCAGGGCCGCATCGATCAGCTTCTGCGGGTAACTGCACAGCGCGGTAAGAGATGAGTGGTTTTGCAAGCCCTCGGAAGGAAAGTTGATACCCGGTTTTGGCGAGGTGCGCCCGGCCGCCCATAGTTCCAGCAGCTGCTCCTTCGTGTACTGGTAAACCACCAATGAGACGACATCTTCCAGCGTAACGAGGTTGCCATTGATCACCCGGGTCACACTGACCTCGCGCCCGTCCAAAAGGAAGGAGCTGCCTTTGTTAAAGCGAATCGACGAAGACATAGTCGGCCTCCTGCTTTGCCAGTGTGATCAGCGTGTCGTCGGTGATGAGCTGGTTTAGATCGCAGCTCACCTGTCCATGAGCCAATAGGCGCAGAACGGGAACGGTGCTCCTTAGCCACTGCGAGAGAAGCCCCATGGCAACCTGGGTGCTGGCGCCAAAGCAGTCGGATAACTGCTGCTTTACCAAAATGTCTTCAGTCGAGAGTGGTTGGCGCAGGTCACGATGAAGTTGCTTGAGGTTGTCCAGACGATGCGGAGCTCGAACGGTGTCGCTCGAGAGCACGATGAACTGATGACCTTGGCGACGCATTGCATCCCGGATGTATAGGAGCTTCTCGCGGATCTCCGACTTGGCAAGAGAGCGAGCCGGCTTTACCTCGATGATCAGGGACGAGTCGTCTTTCAGGATGAGTGCATAGTCTGGAGTGTAGCGACGGACTTTGTTGCCCATGGTGTACTGAAGTTTGAACGGTTGTTCCCTGATATCGACCACCTGCGGTGCGAAGTCACATAGGTACAGTGCGTCTCGTTCTAGCAGTTGCTCGAATCCGACCATCCGTCTCGCGGTGACGGATGGAAAGCGACCTCGGATGATGGTTCCAGTCGGGGTGATAATGCTGCGGGCAGGAACATGAACATTCCGCTGCCCGCCTGACCAAGGGCCCGTGGCATATGAATGGCGAGTCATGATGTCTCCATGATCTCGCCAGTATCCAGGCGCACTTATGCGTCTCTTGCTGACGAGATCCAAAAATAATGACGAACGGAGACTTGACCTTAGGTAGGGGAAGAGACGATACTTTGGGTGTCGACGCCTTCGTATCGAATACTCTTCGGTCACCAAGGTTCAAGTGAAGGGCAAGCGCTAGTCGCTTGCCCTTTCTTGTTTCCAGCACTTCCTCTCTGCACTCTCTTCGATAGCTTTTTCCTTTCCGATCTAGGTTAACGATCATCGCGGCAGGCATGCGATGAGATACCTTCTATATAGGCCAAATTTTTAAAAAATTGGCTAGTAAATTAATTCGGTGTTTTTACCAGTGAAAATTGAAATGAGACTAAAGTTGCTCTCGCAAAGCCCTTTGAATTACTAGGTTTCCCGCGCTTTGCTCATGATGGGAGTGAAGAAATTCTTTGTTGAATTTGCATGATTTCATATATGTTTTCGCGGCGAAAATTTAAATAATGCATAATAGTATGCAAAGATTTTTGTTTAACTGGCTAAAAGAAAAAAGCCCCGACACTCTGTCGGGGCCTCTGAATTAAAGCGACTGTTTGAATCATCATTTGGATGCTCAAAATAGTCACCAACACTGCAAACCTACAACAGCTCTGGCTTCCTGACGCGCTTATTCCGGCCTCATCTGCGGGAACAGGATCACGTCGCGGATCGACGCCGCGTCGGTCAGCAGCATCACCAGACGGTCGATGCCGATGCCGCAGCCGCCGGTCGGCGGCATGCCGAATTCGAGCGCGCGCACGTAGTCGGCGTCGAAGTGCATCGCCTCGTCGTCGCCGGCGTCCTTCTGCTCAACCTGCGCCATGAAGCGCGCGGCCTGGTCTTCCGGGTCGTTCAACTCGGAGTAGCCGTTGGCGAGCTCGCGGCCGACGACGAACAGTTCGAAGCGCTCGGTGATGCCGGCGTGCTGGTCGGATTCGCGCGCCAGCGGCGACACTTCGACCGGGTAGTCGACGATGAAGGTCGGGTTCCACAACTGACTCTCGGCGACTTCCTCGAACAGCGACAGCTGCAGGCCGCCGATGCCGTCGGTCAGCACCGGCTTGCCGCCGGTACGGACGATCTCGTCCTTCAGCCACGCGCGGTCGTTCAGCTGCTCGTCGGTGTAGTCTGGGTTGTACTTCTTGATCGCGTCGACGATGGTCAGGCGGTCGAACTTGGACAGGTCGACCGGCTTGCCCTGGTAGTGGATGTGCAGGCCGCCGCACACCGCGCGCGCGACCGACTGGATCACGCCTTCGGTGAGCTCCATCATCCGCTGGTAGTCGGCGTACGCCTCGTAGAACTCCATCATGGTGAACTCGGGGTTGTGGCGCGTGCTCATCCCCTCGTTGCGGAAGTTACGGTTGATCTCGAACACGCGCTCCATGCCGCCGACCACCAGGCGCTTCAGGTACAGCTCCGGCGCGACGCGAAGATACAGCGCCATGTCGAGCGCGTTGTGGTGGGTGACGAACGGTTTCGCGGTGGCGCCGCCTGGGATCGGATGCATCATCGGCGTTTCGACCTCGAGGTAGCCCTCGTTCACCATGTACTCGCGCACGCCCTGGACGGTGCGCGAACGCTTGATGAAGGTGTCGCGCGAGTAGTCGTTGGTGATCAGGTCCAGATAGCGCTGGCGGTACTTCTGTTCCTGGTCGGCCAGGCCGTGGAATTTCTCCGGCAGCGGGCGCAGGCTCTTGGACAAGAGGCGCAGTTCGGACACGTTGACCGACAGCTCGCCCTTGTTGGTCTTGAACAGCGTGCCGCGCGCGCCGAGGAAGTCGCCCATGTCCCAGTGCTTGAACGAGGCGTGGATGTCGGCGCCGACGCCCTGGTCGTTGATGTAGAACTGGATGCGGCCGGTGCCGTCCTGGACGGTCGCGAAGCTCGCCTTGCCCATCACGCGCTTGAGCATCATGCGGCCGGCGACGGCGACCTGAATGTTCAGCGCCTCGAGTTCTTCCTTGGTCTTTTCGGCGTAGTGGGCGATCAGCTTGCCGGCCTGGTCTTCACGCTTGAAGTCGTTCGGGAAGGCGATGCCGGCTTCGCGGATGGCTTTCAGTTTGGCGCGGCGCTCGGCGATGATCTGGTTTTCGTCCTGCTGCGGCAGGACGTTGTCTTGTTCCGACATGCGGGTCTCCGGGATTTTTTCTCGAGGTTGGCCGAGGCTCGGCCAACCTTCCTGCGTTCTGGGGAGTGGGGCGGCTTACACGCCCTGCTTGAGGCTGGCTTCGATGAAGCCGTCGAGGTCGCCGTCCATCACGCCCTTGATGTTGCCGACTTCAAAGCTGGTCCTGAGGTCCTTGATGCGGCTCTGGTCGAACACGTAGGAGCGGATCTGGTGGCCCCAGCCCACGTCGGTCTTGGTGTCTTCCAGCGCCTGCTTGGCCTCGTTGCGCTTCTTCATTTCCAGCTCGAACAGCTTGGCGCGCAGCATATTCATCGCCTCGTCGCGGTTGCGGTGCTGCGAGCGGTCGCTCTGGCACTGCACGACGATGCCGGTCGGGTTATGCGTGAGGCGCACCGCCGAGTCGGTCTTGTTGATGTGCTGACCGCCGGCACCCGACGCGCGGTAGGTGTCGACGCGCAGGTCGGCCGGGTTGATGTCGATCTCGATCGAGTCGTCGACCTCCGGGTACACGAACACCGACGCGAACGAGGTGTGGCGGCGCGCGTTAGAGTCGTACGGCGACACGCGAACCAGGCGGTGCACGCCGGTCTCGGTACGCATCAGGCCGAATGCGTATTCGCCGTCGACCTTGATCGTCGCGCTCGAGATGCCGGCGACTTCGCCTTCCGATTCCTCGAGCACTTCGACCTTGAAGCCCTTGCGCTCGGCGTAGCGCAGGTACATGCGCAGCAGCATGCCGGCCCAGTCCTGCGCCTCGGTGCCGCCGGCGCCGGCCTGGATGTCGATGAAGCAGTTGTTCGGGTCCATCGGGTGGTTGAACATGCGGCGGAATTCGAGCTGCGCGAGGCGGGTCTCGACGGCGGCGAGGTCGGCCTGCACCGCTTCGAGCATCTCGAGGTCGTCTTCTTCCTTCGCCATTTCCAACAGGTCGCCGCTATCGTTCAGCGTCTGGCCGATCTCGTCGAGCACCAGCACCACGTCCTCGAGCTGCTTCTTCTCGCGGCCGAGTTCCTGCGCCTTTTTCGGTTCGTTCCAGATGTCCGGGTCTTCGGTCAGGCGCGAGACTTCTTCCAGCCGGTCCTTTTTGCCGGCGTAGTCAAAGATACCCCCGAATGTCCTGGCTGCGATGAGCCAGGTCGTTGAGGGTCGCGTCGGTCTGGTTGAGCACTTCGGCTTCGATCATGGGATTCTCCAATCAACAATAGATATGCGTGCGTGCCGGGCGGCTGTCGGGGCGCGGCTCTTCTTTATGAGTCTCGAACCGCGCATCGGCAGCGGCCAGAACAAATGCAAAAGCGCACCGGGGGGTGCGCTTTTGCGTGGCCGGCGACGTATCGCTTAGCCGAACAGGTGAACGACCGCGGCGCGTTCCTCTTCGAGCTCGGCGAGGGTGAAGTTCATGCGCTCACGGCTGAACTCGTCGATTTCCAGGCCCTGCACGATCTTGTACTCGCCATTTTCGCACACTACCGGGAAGCCGTACATGACGCCTTCCGGGATGCCGTAGGAGCCGTCGGACGGGATGCCCATCGTCACCCACTTGCCGTTCGAACCGAGCGCCCAGTCGTGGATGTGGTCGATCGCGGCGTTGGCGGCCGACGCGGCCGACGACAGGCCGCGCGCTTCGATGATGGCGGCGCCGCGCTTGCCGACGGTCGGCAGGAACACGTCGCGGTTCCACGCTTCGTCGTTGATCAGCGCTTTCACGGCTTCGCCGTCGATGGTGGCGAAGCGGTAGTCGGCGTACATGGTCGGGCTGTGGTTGCCCCACACCGCGAGGTTCTCGATGTCGGCGACCGGCTTGCCGGTCTTGGCGGCCAGCTGCGACAGCGCGCGGTTGTGGTCCAGACGCAACATCGCGGTGAAGTTGTTCGGATTCAGGTCCGGCGCGCTCTTCATCGCGATCCACGCGTTGGTGTTGGCCGGGTTGCCGACCACCAGCACCTTGACGTTGCGGTCGGCGTGGTCGTTCAGCGCCTTGCCCTGCACGGTGAAGATGGCGCCGTTGGCTTCCAAGAGGTCCTTGCGTTCCATACCCTTGCTGCGCGGGCGGGCGCCGACGAGGAGGGCGTACTGCACGTCCTTGAACGCCACGTTCGGGTCGTCGGTCGCGAGCATGCCGGCCAGGAGCGGGAAGGCGCAGTCTTCCAGTTCCATCATCACGCCTTTGACGGCGGCCTGGGCCTGCGGCAGATCCAAGAGTTGCAGGATCACCGGTTGGTCTTTGCCGAGCATTTCGCCGCTGGCAATGCGGAACAACAGGCTGTAACCGATTTGACCGGCGGCACCGGTCACTGCAACGCGTACGGGGGCTTTCATCGTGGCGTTCTCCTTTCGCTAGGTTGCCCTTATGGAACAACAGACGGGTCGTGTTGTGCTTCGAGTGTAACACGCGTTTTGGCGATGTTGCGCCGCCGCAAATGCCTTTTGCGACCTAGGGTTATCCATATATATGTCTTATATAAGACTTTGTTTACGCCTTGCGGCCAATGATGGTAAAAAGTCGGCCATGACCAGCAACAAGCTCCGCCGCCAACCCCTATACGAGCAGATCAAGCAGCTACTCTTGCGCCGGATCGCCGAGGGGGAGTGGCAAGAAAACGCGGCGCTCCCGAGCGAGTGGGAGTTGGCCGAGGAGTTGTCGGTCAGCCAGGGGACCGTCCGCAAGGCGTTGACAGAACTGGTCGCAGAGGGCGTTTTGTACCGCCAGCAGGGCCGCGGCACCTTCGTCGCCGAAGCGGCGAGCGACTGGGGCGAAGCACGCTTGCAGACGATAGGCACGCTGTCGGGGCGCCAGGAAAGTCTTATGCAAGAGTTGCTGGGCTGCTGGAAGTCCAACGCGCCGGAAGAAGTGTCCGAGCTGATGGGCCTGCGCCGTCTGGTGCCGATGATCCGGGTCCGCCAGCTGTGGCGGCTCGGCGGACAGCCGGTCGCGCTGGACGATGCCTACCTGCCGGCCGACCGCTTCGAAGGGCTGGAGGCGCGCTGGTTGCGCCAGGCGGGCGGCGTCTATGCTGCATTGCAGCGCCGGTTCGGCGTGCGACCGAAAACGGTGATGGAACAGATGCGGATCTCCGCGCTGAACCGGGAGGACGCCCAGCTGCTGATGGTGGCGGCCGATACCCCGGTGCTGGCGGTGACCCGTTTGTCGACCTCGATCGAGGGCGACCCGGTCGAGTGGCGGATGCGCTACTGCCTGACCCAGCAGGTGGCGTATACCCAGCTGCGCGGATAGAACATGAGGGGGCGCGGCGAACGCTGATGCAACCTATATAAGTTGATGAAGAAAAAACGAACGGCCGGTCGAAGGCCGTTCAGGCGAGATCCACCGCCGGACTGTTTCCCGTGTGGGCGGGGCAGCGGCGGCTTTGGATGACGCACCCGGGAGGTCCCGGTGCGGCGTTCAGGCGGCTCCAGGGTTTTGCGGGTTTCATGTCCTTGCAAGACGAGCCGGATTCAATCGCTTGGTAATTTTTTGTCCAAGGAAGCCAGTATGCAGAAGCAACGACCGAAGCACCTGGACCTGATGACGATCAGACTGCCCGTACCGGGCATCGTCTCGATCCTGCACCGGGTCAGTGGGGTGGCGCTGTTCCTCTCTCTCCCCTTGTTGATCTACCTTCTCGCCGGCTCCTTGAGTTCGGCCGAGTCCTTCGAAAGCTACCGCGCCGTCGTCGCACACCCGCTGATGAAGCTGGTGCTGCTCGGCCTGATGTGGGCCTACCTGCATCATTTCTGTGCCGGCATCCGCTTTCTGTTTCTCGATATTCACAAAGGGCTGGAGCTCGAAACCGCCCGCGCGACCGCCAAAGCCGTGCTGGGCGTGAGCCTGGCGCTGACCGTCGTCCTGGGGGTGTTCCTATGGTAAACCGCATCGTCGTCGGCGCGCGCTACGGCCTGCGCGACTGGGTCATGCAGCGCGTGACCGCCGTGATCATGGCGCTCTACACCTTCGCGCTGGCCCTGTTTCTGTTGACCGCTCCGGCCGGCTACGAAGCGTGGCAAGCCTTCTTCGGCCAGACCTGGGTGCAGGTGCTGACCCAGACCACGCTCCTCGCCTTGTTCCTGCATGTCTGGGTGGGCATCCGCGACGTGTGGATGGACTACGTCCAGCCGGTGGGCGTGCGCCTCGCGCTGCACAGCTTCACCATCGTGTGGCTCCTGTCCTGTTTCATCTACTCGGTTAAAGTCGTCTGGGGGCTGCAATGAGCGTACCTGTTCGTCATTTCGATGCGGTAATCGTGGGCGCCGGCGGCGCCGGCATGCGCGCCGCGCTGCAGTTGTCCGAGGCCGGTCTGAAGACCGCCGTGCTGTCCAAGGTGTTCCCGACGCGTTCGCACACCGTCGCCGCGCAGGGCGGCGTGTCCGCCAGCCTCGGCAACTCCGAGCCGGACCACTGGCACTGGCATATGTACGACACCGTGAAGGGGTCGGACTGGCTGGGCGACCAGGACGCGATTGAATTCATGTGCCGCGAGGCGCCGAAAGTGGTGGTCGAGCTCGAGCACTACGGTATGCCGTTCGACCGCAACGCCGACGGCACCATCTACCAGCGCCCGTTCGGCGGCCACATGTCGAACTTCGGCGAGAAGCCGGTGCGTCGCGCCTGTGCCGCCGCCGACCGGACCGGTCACGCGATGCTGCACGCGCTGTACCAGCGCAACGTGCGCGCCAACACCCACTTCTTCGTCGAGTGGATGGCGCTCGACCTGGTGCGCGACAAAGAAGGCCGCGTGCAGGGCGTGGTCGCGATGGAAATGGAAACGTCGGAAATCGTCGTGTTCCAGGCCAAGGCGACGCTGTTCGCCACCGGCGGCGCCGGCCGTATCTACGCGTCGTCGACCAACGCCTTCATCAACACCGGCGACGGTCTGGGCATGGCGGCGCGCGCTGGCATCCCGCTCGAAGACATGGAGTTCTGGCAGTTCCACCCGACCGGCGTGGCCGGCGCGGGCGTGCTGATCACCGAAGGCGTGCGCGGCGAAGGCGGCATCCTGCGCAACGCCGACGGCGAGCGCTTCATGGAACGCTACGCGCCGAACGCCAAGGATCTGGCGTCGCGCGACGTGGTGTCGCGCGCGATGGTGACCGAGATCAACGAAGGCCGCGGCTGCGGCCCGAACAAGGATCACGTGCTGCTCGACATCACTCACCTCGACCCGGAGGTGATCATGTCCAAGCTGCCGGGCATCCGCGAGATCTCGATCAAGTTCGCCGGCATCGACCCGATCCAGGCACCGATCCCGGTGGTGCCGACCTGCCACTACCAGATGGGCGGCATTCCGACCAACTACAAGGGCGAGGTCGTGGTGCCGAAGGACGGCGACGACAAGGCGACCGTGCCGGGCTTCTACGCCGCCGGCGAGGCCGCGTGCGCATCGGTGCACGGCGCCAACCGCCTCGGCACCAATTCGCTGCTCGACCTCCTGGTCTTCGGCAAGAGCTCGGCCAACTCGATGATCGACTTCATCAAGAGCGAACCGGAAGAGCTGCCGGAACTGGCGACGGCCGACGTCGAGCGCTCGGTCGCCCGCGTCAAGCGCCTGGACGAGCAGAAGAACGGCACCAACGTGCACGAAGCGCGCAGCGCGATGCAGCAGGTGATGCAGAAGCACTGCGGCGTGTTCCGCTTCAAGGACATGTTGGCCGAGGGGGTCGAGAAGATCCTCGAAGTCGAACAGCTGGTGAAGACCTGCGAGATCGCCGACAAGTCGAAGGTGTTCAACACCGCGCGCGTCGAGGCGCTCGAGCTCGAGAACCTGATCGAGGTCGCCAAGGCGACGATGATCTCGGCCAACGCCCGCACCGAGTCGCGCGGCGCCCACGTGCGCGACGACGCGCCGGACAACGCCGACACGCCGAACGGCCGCGACGACAAGAACTGGCTCAAGCACACCCTGTGGCACCGTGACGGCAACCGCCTCGACTACAAGCCGGTCAACATGACCCCGCTGACCGTCGAGACGATCGCCCTCAAGACCCGCTCCTACTAAGGGGAACGACGATGACGACCCAAACGATCAAGTTCCGTGTCTACCGCTACGACCCGGACAAGGACGCCAAACCGTACATGCAGGACATCAGCGTCGAGGTCGATGCGACCGACCGCAAGCTGCTCGACGCGCTGGTGAAGCTGAAGGTAACCGACGAAACCGTGTCGTTCCGCCGTTCATGCCGCGAAGGCGTGTGCGGTTCCGACGCGATGAACATCAACGGCAAGAACGGTCTGGCCTGCCTGACCGACATCAAGGACCTGAAGCAGCCGATCGAACTGCGTCCGCTGCCGGGTCTGCCGGTGATCCGCGACCTGATCGTGGACATGACCCAGTTTTTCAAGCAATACCACTCGATCAAGCCTTACGTCGTCAACGACACGCCGCCGCCCGAGCGCGAACGGCTGCAGTCGCCCGAGGATCGCAAGGAGCTTGATGGTCTGTATGAGTGTATCCTTTGTGCGTGCTGTTCGACTTCCTGCCCCTCTTTCTGGTGGAACCCGGACAAGTTCGTGGGTCCGGCCGGCCTCCTGGCCGCCTACCGCTTCATCGCGGACACCCGCGACACCGCCACCAGCGAACGCCTGGATGACCTGGAAGACCCATACCGTCTGTTCCGCTGCCACACCATCATGAACTGCGTGGACGTCTGCCCGAAAAACCTTAACCCGACTAAGGCGATCGGCAAGATCAAGGACCTGATGGTCAAGCGTGCGGTATGACCGAGTTCGATCCCGTAGAACTCAAGCGGATTCGCTGGCGCTCGCGTAGGGGCCTGCTCGAGCTGGATCTGGTGCTCTCGAAGTTACTCGAGACACACTTCGATTCGCTCACGCCAGCGGAACTTGCCGCCTATCAGCGTCTTCTCGAGCTGCCCGACACCGACTTCCTCGACGTGGTAAACGGCAAGGCCGATATCGACGATGCGGAACTCGAAGGGATGATCGCGCTCTTGCGCAGTCTGTAGGCGGCAGGGGTGCGGACACGCACAACACCACATTACAAAGACCACAAAAACTTGACTGGGAGTATTGCTGTGGAAACCAACCGCAAAGTGACGCTCAATTACCAAGAGGGCCAGGACGCGCTCGAGCTGCCGGTGCTGGAAGGCACCCTCGGCCCGGACGTCGTCGACATCAGAGCCTTCTCGAAGACCGGCATGTTCACCTTCGACCCGGGCTTTCTTGCGACCGCCAGCTGCGAGTCCAAGATCACCTTCATCGACGGTGACCTCGGCCATCTGTACTACCGCGGTTACCCGATCGAACAGCTCGCCGAGAACAGCGACTACCTCGAGACCTGCTATCTGCTGATCTTCGGCGAGCTGCCGACCGCGGCGCAGCGCGCCGAGTTCCAGAAGACCGTGACCCGCCACACGATGGTGCACGATCAACTCTCCCGCTTCTTCAACGGCTTCCGCCGCGACGCGCACCCGATGGCGATGATGGTCGGCGTGGTCGGCGCGCTGTCGGCGTTCTACCAGGACAGCCTCGACATCGGCGATCCGGAACACCGCCGCGTGACGATGTACCGCCTGATCGCCAAGATCCCGACCATCGCGGCGATGTGCTACCGCTACAACCAGGGTCTGCCGTTCAACTTCCCGCGCAACGACCTCAGTTACACCGCGAACTTCATCCACATGATGTTCGCGACCCCGTGCGAGCCGTACGAGCCGAACGCGGTGCTGGTGCGCGCGCTGGACCGCATCCTGACGCTGCACGCCGACCACGAGCAGAACGCGTCGACGTCGACCGTGCGTCTGGCCGGCTCGTCGGGCGCCAACCCGTTCGCGTGTATCGCGGCCGGCATCGCCTGCCTGTGGGGCCCGGCGCACGGCGGCGCCAACGAGGCGGTGCTGAAGATGCTCGACGAGATCGGCGACGAGTCGAACATCGAGGAGTTCATCGACGGCGTGAAGGACAAGCGCTACAAGCTGATGGGCTTCGGCCACCGCGTGTACAAGAACATGGACCCGCGCGCGGCGATCATGCGCGAGACCTGCTACGAAGTGCTGACCGAGCTGGGCCTCGAGAACGATCCGAAGTTCAAGCTCGCGATGAAGCTCGAGAAGCTCGCGCTCGAAGACAACTACTTCATCGAGCGCAAGCTGTACCCGAACGTCGACTTCTACTCGGGCATCGTGCTGTCCGCGCTCGGCATCCCGGTGTCGATGTTCACCGTGATCTTCGCGCTCGCGCGCACCGTCGGCTGGATCAGCCACTGGAACGAGATGATCTCCGATCCGCAGCAGAAGATCGGCCGTCCGCGCCAGCTGTACAACGGCGCCGAACGCCGCGACTACGTCCCCGAAGACAAGCGCTAAGCCGTCCCGCCAAGGTTGGCCGAGCCTGAGCGAAGACCTCGGCCAACCTTGCCACGCCCGAGAGGGCGTTATGACGATGGGGCCACAAGCCCCATGTTCATAGCGCTTTTTGCCACGCACCCATGAGACAGAGGGGCCGAACAATGATGCAAGCCATGGTCAGCCATTCCTACCTATTCGGTGGGAATGCGCCGTTCATCGAGGAGCTGTACGAACAGTACCTCGCCGATCCGAACACGGTACCGACCGAGTGGAGAGACTACTTCGACAGGCTCTCGCAGGCGCCGGGCGCCGCCGAGCGCGACGTGCCGCACCAGCCTATCCAGGAATCCTTCATCCAGCTCGCCAAGAAGGGCGGGGCGGGGCAGCGCGTCAGCTCTGCCACCGAGTGGGCGTCGATGCAGAAACAGGTGTCGGTGCTGAAGCTGATCTCGGCCTACCGCGTGCTCGGTTCGCGTCACGCCAACCTCGACCCGCTCAAGCGCATGGACCAGGCTACGCTGGTCGAGCTCGACCCGGCCACCCACGGCCTGACCGACGCCGACATGGCGGTGCAGTTCAACGTCGGCTCGCTGATCGGCCCGCAGAAGCTGCCGCTGTCCGAGATCCTCGCGCGCCTGAAGCAGACCTACTGCGGCAACGTCGGTCTCGAGTACATGCACATCACCAACTCGACCGAGAAGCACTGGGTGCAAAAGCGCTTCGAGGCCGACCTGTCGATGCCGCGCTACGACGTCGACACCAAGAGACGCATCCTCAAGCAGATCACCGCCGCCGAGACGCTCGAACGCTACCTGCACACCAAGTACGTCGGCCAGAAGCGCTTCTCGCTCGAAGGCGGCGAGGCGACGATCGCCGCGCTCGACACGCTGATCCAGCATTCCTCGGCGCAGGGCGTACAGGAAATCATCATCGGCATGGCGCACCGCGGCCGTCTGAACGTGCTGGTGAACACGCTGGGCAAACTGCCGCGCGACCTGTTCGCCGAGTTCGAAGGCAAGCCGATGGTCGAATTGCCGTCGGGCGACGTGAAGTACCACATGGGCTTCTCGAGCGACATCCCGACCGCGGCCGGCCCGGTGCACGTGTCGCTCGCGTTCAACCCGTCGCACCTCGAGATCGTCAACCCGGTGGTCGAGGGCTCGGTGCGCGCGCGCCAGCAGCGCCGTAACGACACCGAGCGCAAGCAGGTGCTGCCGGTGCTGATCCACGGCGACGCGGCCTTCGCCGGCCTCGGCGTCAACCAGGGCACGTTCAACCTGTCGCAGACGCGCGGTTACGGTACCGGCGGGACGGTGCACATCGTCATCAACAACCAGGTCGGCTTCACCACCTCGGATACGCGCGACATGCGCTCGACGATCTACTGCACCGACATCGCCAAGATGATCGAGGCGCCGATCTTCCACGTGAACGGCGACGATCCGGAAGCGGTGTGCTACGTGATGCAGGCGGCGCTCGACTACCGCATGACGTTCAAGAAGGACGTGGTGATCGACCTCGTCTGCTACCGCAAGCTCGGTCACAACGAGGGCGACGACCCCTTCCTGACCCAGCCGATGATGTACAAGAAGATCGCCAAGCATCCGGGCGTGCGCGCGCTGTACTCCGAGCGCCTGGTCGCCGAGGGCGTTCTGAAGGCCGAGGAGGCCGAAGGGCAGATCCGCGCCTACCGCGACGCGCTCGACAAGGGCGAGCACGTCGAGCAGACCGTGCTGACCAATTACCGCCGCGAACACGCGGTCGACTGGACGCCGTATCTGGGTACCCACTGGGCGCATCCGGTCGACACCACGCTGCCGCAGGCCGACATCCAGCGCCTGACCGAGAAGTTCACCACCGTGCCGGAAGGCTTCAAGCCGCACCCGACGGTGCAGAAGATCCTGAACGCCCGCCGTGCGATGGCGGAAGGCTCCCAGGACGCCGACTGGGGCATGGCCGAGACGCTGGCGTACGCCAGCCTGGTGACCAACGGCTTCGGCGTGCGCCTGTCGGGTGAAGACTCGGGCCGCGGCACCTTCAGCCACCGCCACGCGGTCGTGCACGACCAGAACCGCGAGAAGTGGGACGCGGGCGCCTACGTGCCGCTGCGCAATATGTCGGACAACCAGGGCGAGTTCCTGGTGGTCGACTCTATCCTCAACGAGGAAGCGGTGCTGGCCTACGAGTACGGCTTCGCCTGCTCGGCGCCGGACCAGCTGGTGATCTGGGAAGCGCAGTTCGGCGACTTCGTCAACGGCGCGCAGGTCGCGATCGACCAGTTCATCTCGTCGGGCGAGACCAAGTGGGGCCGCCTGTCGGGCCTGACGCTGCTGTTGCCGCACGGCTACGACGGCCAGGGGCCGGAGCACTCGTCCGCCCGCCCGGAGCGCTGGCTGCAGCTGTGCGCCGAGCACAATATGCAGGTGGTGATGCCGTCCGAAGCCGCGCAGATGTTCCACGTGCTGCGCCGCCAGATGCTGCGCCCGTTCCGCAAGCCGCTGATCATCCTGATGAGCAAGCGCCTGTTGCGCTATAAGGACTCGATGAGCCCGATCGACGCGTTCGCCAGCGGCGGTTTCCGCCCGGTGATCGGCGACGCCGGCATCAGCGACGCCAAGAAGGTCAAGCGCGTCGTGCTCTGCGCCGGCCAGATCTACTACGACCTCGTCAATGGCCGCAAGGAACGCGGTGTCGAAGACGAGATCGCCGTCGTGCGCATCGAGCAGCTCTACCCGTTCCCGACCGAACAGCTGGCCGCCGAGCTCGCCCGCTACACCCAGGTGAAAGAGGTGATGTGGGTGCAGGAAGAGCCGAAGAACCAGGGCGCGTGGTTCCAGATCCGCCACCGCCTCGAAGGCCTGCTGTCGGCCAAACAGACGCTGTCATTCGCCGGCCGTCCGTCGTCGGCGTCGCCGGCCGTCGGTTACATGAGCAAGCATGTGTCCCAGCTGAAGGCTTTCGTCGAAGAAGCCATGAACCTCGCCAAATAAGTGCCCGCATCCGTAACGGAGAAAAAAATGCTGATCGAAGTCAAAGTCCCGCAACTCCCGGAATCGGTGTCTGAAGCCACGCTGATGACCTGGCACAAGAAGGTGGGCGAGTTCGTCGAACGCGACGAAAACCTGATCGACCTGGAAACCGACAAGGTGGTGCTCGAGTTGCCGGCACCGCTGGCCGGCGTGATCGTGAAGATCGTCGAAGCCGACGGCACCACCGTGGTCAGCAACCAGCTGATCGCGCAGATCGATACCGAAGCCAAGCCGGGCGTGAGCGCGCAGGCGGCGAACGAGATGGCCGTGAAGGCCGCGGCGGCGGAAGCCGGTGTGCCGGCCAGCGCCATCGGCTTCGGCACCGCGGTGGCTCCGCGCCCCGAGGGAGAGACGGTGGCGATGCCGGCAGCGGCCAAGCTCGCCGCCGAGACCGGCGTCAAGCTCGCCGACGTTGCCGGCTCCGGCCGTGGCGACCGCGTGCTGAAGGAAGACGTGCTGGCCGCCGCCGCCAAACCGGCCGCCGCGCCGGCCGGTCCGGTCGTGGCCCCGTCCGCCGCCAAAGTCGTCGCGCTCGCGTCGACGCCGGCCGCGGTCGACGTCAACCGCGTGCTGGCCGACCGGCCGGAACAGCGCGTGCCGATGTCGCGTCTGCGTCAGCGCGTCGCCGAGCGCCTGGTGATGTCGCAGCAGACCAACGCCATCCTCACCACCTTCAACGAAGTGAACATGAAGCCGGTGATGGACCTGCGCGCGAAGTACAAGGACAAGTTCGAGAAGGAGCACGGCGTGAAGCTGGGCTTCATGTCCTTCTTCGTGAAGGCCGCGGTCGCCGCGCTGAAGCGCTTCCCGGTGGTGAACGCGTCGGTCGACGGTAACGACATCGTCTACCACGGCTACTTCGACATCGGCATCGCCGTCGGCAGCCCGCGCGGCCTGGTGGTGCCGATCCTGCGCAACGCCGACCAGCTGTCGATCGCCGAGATCGAGAAGCAGATCGCCGACTTCGCGGTGAAGGCGCGCGACGGCAAGCTCGCGCTCGAGGACCTGACCGGCGGCACCTTCTCGATCACCAACGGCGGCACCTTCGGCTCGATGCTGTCGACGCCCATCATCAACCCGCCGCAGTCGGCCATCCTCGGCATGCACGCGACCAAGGAGCGCGCCGTGGTCGAAAACGGCCAGGTCGTGGTGCGCCCGATGATGTACCTGGCGCTGTCGTACGACCACCGCATCATCGACGGCCGCGAGGCGGTGCTGGCGCTCGTCGCCATGAAGGACCTGCTGGAAGACCCGGCTCGCCTGATCCTCGATCTGTAAGCGGGATATTGTCATCCTGCGCGTCTATCGTTTGTCTAGATCGTGACCCAGACGGCAAGGTTGGCCGAGGCTCGGCCAACCTTGTTCAAACCATCCAACGCCCGGGCGGCGATCCCGTCCGCATGGCGAAAGGGAGCATCATGAGCCAACAGTTCGACGTCGTCGTCATCGGCGGCGGCCCCGGGGGTTATGTAGCCGCCATCCGCGCCGCCCAGCTCGGTTTCAACACCGCCTGCGTCGACGCCTACAAGAGCCCGGAAGGCAAGCCCAGCCTCGGCGGCACCTGCCTGAACGTCGGCTGCATTCCGTCGAAGGCGCTGCTGCAGTCGTCGGAAAACTTCCACGCGGTCCAGCACGACTTCGCGAAGCACGGCATCACCGTCGATAACGCGAAGATGGACGTCGCCGCGATGCTCGAGCGCAAGGACGGCATCATCACCAAGAACGCCGGCGGCATCGCCTTCCTGTTCAAGAAGAACAAGGTCGCCAACGTCCACGGCCTGGGCGCGCTGAAGGGCCGTCAGGGCGAGAAGTGGGTGATCGAGGTCAGCGAAAACGGCGCCGTCGTAGACACGCTCGAAGCGAGCCACGTGATCATCGCCACCGGTTCGAGCCCGCGTCCGCTGCCGGGCGTGGCGATCGACAACCAGCTGGTGCTCGACAACGCGGGCGCGCTGGCTCTGACCGCCACCCCGAAGCGCCTCGGCGTGATCGGCGCCGGCGTGATCGGCCTGGAAATGGGGTCGGTATGGAAGCGCCTGGGCAGTGATGTGACCATCCTCGAGGCGATGCCGACCTTCCTCGCCGCCGCCGACCAGCAGATCGCCAAGGAAGCGTTCAAGACGCTGACCCGTGATACCGGCCTTAACATCCAGCTCGGTGTGAAGATCGGCGAGATCAAGACCGGCGACAATAGTGTTTCTGTTGCCTACGAGCTGAACGGCGAAGCCAAGATCGCAGAATTCGACAAGCTGATCGTGTCGATCGGCCGCCTGCCGAACACTCAGGGCCTTGGCGCCGAAGCGGTCGGCCTGCAGGTCGACGAGCGCGGCTTCGTGGTGGTGGACGACCACTGCCACACCAACCTGCCGAACGTGTGGGCGATCGGCGACGTGGTGCGCGGCCCGATGTTGGCGCACAAGGCGTCCGAAGAGGGCGTCGCGGTCGCCGAGCGCATCGCCGGCCAGAAGCCGCACGTCGACTTCGGCGTGATCCCGTGGGTGATCTACACCAGCCCGGAGATCGCCTGGGTCGGCAAGACCGAAGAGCAGCTGAAGGCCGAAGGCGTCGAGTACAAGAAGGGCACGTCGGGCTTCGCCGCCAACGGCCGCGCGCTCGGCCTCGGCCATGCGCAGGGCACGGTGAAGATTTTGGCCGACGCCAAGACCGACCGCATCCTCGGCCTGCACATGATCGGCCCGATGGTGTCCGAGCTCGTGACCGAGGGCGTCGTGGCGATGGAGTTCAAGGCGGCCAGCGAAGACCTCGCGCGCATCGTCCACGCCCACCCGAGCCTGTCCGAAGTCGTGCACGAGGCGGCGCTCGCTGCCGACAAGCGCGCGCTGCACGGCTGATCCCATGAGAATCGGGCGGGCCGTACCCGGGCCCGCCTTTGACCCTCCTTCCCACTCAGTGAGGAAAAACACATGAACCTGCACGAATACCAAGCAAAAGCGCTTCTGGCCAAGTACGGCCTGCCGGTGCAACAGGGCGTCCTGGCCTCGAGCCCGGAAGAAGCCGCTGCTGCCTATGATTCGCTCGGCGGCAAGTTCGCCGTCGTAAAAGCTCAGGTCCACGCCGGTGGCCGTGGCAAGGCCGGTGGCGTGAAAGTGGTGAAAAGCCGCGAAGAAGCCGCCGAACTCGCCAAGAGCCTGATCGGCACGAATCTCGTGACCTACCAGACCGACGCCAACGGCCAGCCGGTGAACTCGGTGCTGGTGTGCGAAGACATGTACCCGGTCGAGCGCGAGCTGTACCTGGGCGCCGTCGTCGACCGCGGCACCCGTCGCGTGACCTTCATGGCGTCGACCGAAGGCGGCGTCGAGATCGAGAAGGTCGCCGAAGAGACCCCGGAAAAGATCCTGAAGGTCACCGTAGACCCGCTGGTCGGCATGCAGCCTTGCCAGGCGCGCGAAGTCGCTTTTGCGCTGAATCTTAAGGGCGACCAGGTCAAGCAGTTCACCCAGTTGATGCTCGGCGCCTACGATGCCTTCATCGAGAACGATTTCGCGCTGTTCGAGATCAACCCGCTGGCCGTGCGCGGCGACGGTTCGCTCGCCTGCGTCGACGCCAAGATCGGCATCGACTCGAACGCGCTGTACCGCCTGCCGCAGATCGCCGCGCTGCGCGACAAGTCGCAGGAAAACGAGCGCGAGCTGAAGGCGTCGGAATTCGACCTCAACTACGTCGCGCTCGAAGGCAACATCGGCTGCATGGTGAACGGCGCCGGCCTCGCGATGGCGACGATGGACATCATCAAGCTCTACGGCGGCCAGCCGGCCAACTTCCTCGACGTCGGCGGCGGCGCGACCAAGGAGCGCGTGATCGAAGCGTTCAAGCTGATCCTGGCCGACCCGAGCGTCGAAGCGGTGCTGATCAACATCTTCGGCGGCATCGTCCGCTGCGACATGATCGCCGAGGCGATCATCGCCGCCGTGAAGGAAGTGAACGTGACCGTGCCGGTGGTGGTGCGTCTCGAGGGCAACAACGCCGAACTGGGCGCCCAGCTCTTGAACGAGTCCGGCCTGAAACTGACCTCCGCCGAAGGCCTCGCCGACGCCGCCCAGAAGGTGGTCGCGTCCTTGGCCAAAGCCTGATCCGCCCCGCACTGATAGGAGCCTCAAACAATGAGCGTACTGGTTAACAAAGACACCAAGGTGCTGGTGCAGGGTTTCACCGGCAAGAACGGCACTTTCCACTCCGAGCAGGCGCTGGCCTACGGCACCAAGGTCGTCGGCGGCGTGACGCCGGGCAAGGGCGGTTCGCTGCACCTGGGCAAGCCGGTGTTCAACACGATGAAGGAAGCGGTGCGCGAGACCGGCGCCGACGCGTCGGTCATCTACGTGCCGGCCCCGTTCGTGCTCGATTCGATCGTCGAAGCGGTCGACTCCGGCGTCGAGCTGATCGTCGTGATCACCGAAGGCGTGCCGACCCTCGACATGCTGAAGGCCAAGCGCTACATCGAAAATAGCGGCGGCGTGCGCCTGATCGGCCCGAACTGCCCGGGCATCATTACGCCGGGCGAGTGCAAGATCGGCATCATGCCGGGCCACATCCACCTGCCGGGCAAGGTCGGCATCGTGTCGCGCTCCGGCACGCTGACCTACGAGGCCGTCGCTCAGACGACCAAGCTGGGTCTGGGCCAGTCGACCTGCATCGGCATCGGCGGCGACCCGATCCCGGGCACCAGCCACATCGACGCGCTGAAGCTGTTCCAGGACGATCCGGCGACCGAGTCGATCATCATGATCGGCGAGATCGGCGGTTCGGCCGAGGAAGAAGCGGCCGAGTTCGCCAAGGACTACGTGACCAAGCCGATCGTCGGCTACATCGCCGGCGTCACCGCGCCTAAGGGCAAGCGCATGGGCCACGCCGGTGCGATCATCTCCGGCGGCAAGGGCACGGCCGAAGAGAAGTTCGCCGCCTTCGAGCGTGCCGGCATCGCCTACACGCGCAGCCCGGCCGAACTCGGCTCGACGCTGCAGGCGCTGCTGAAGGAAAAAGGCCTGCTGTAATCGGCCAGGCTTTGCCCGAGACGAAACGCCCCGGAAGCCGGGGCGTTTTTTGTTGGCGATCGACGATTTACCGTGATGGGGTCGCAAGCCTGGCCGAGCGCTGCGCTGGTCTAGGCTCGGCCAACCTTGCACTCTCGCACGCCGGGTTTTGACAGCCGGTGCGATGATCAATTATCTTTTTGTCATGACCTCTCAGCCGCTTTCGCTCCGACGCCGATTCACGCCGCCTCCACCGGGATGCCGCGCGGTTCGGGCTGGGCGACGCTGACACGTCGACCCTTCTTCCTAACAGGCCACGGGCACCCCCCGTGGCCTGTTTTTTTTTGTCGCTATGGAGTGAACCATGCAAGACCTGCCCATCCACGCGCTGATGCCTATCGCCCACCGCCCCGACATCGTTTTCAGCCACGGCCAGGGCTCATGGCTGGTCGACACGCGAGGCAAGCGCTACCTCGACTTCGTGCAGGGCTGGGCGGTGAACGGCCTCGGCCACTCGCCCCCGGCGCTGGTGCGCGCGATTTCCGAGCAGGCCGAAAAGCTGATCAACCCGAGCCCGGCGTTCTACACCGAGCCGATGATTCTTCTGGCCGACGCGCTGTGCCGCCACAGCGCCTTCGACAAGGTATTCTTCGCCAACAGCGGCGCCGAGGCGAACGAGGGCGCGATCAAGCTCGCGCGCAAATGGGGGCGACTGCATCCGCGCGCCGATGGCGCAGCGCGCTTCGAGATCGTCACCTTCGACAACGGCTTTCACGGCCGTACGCTGGCGACCATGTCGGCGAGCGGCAAACCCGGTTGGGACACGATGTTCGCGCCGCAGGTCCTGGGCTTCAAGAAAGCGCGCTTCAACGACATCGAATCGGTGAAGGCGCTGATAAACGACGACACCATCGCGGTGATGCTCGAGCCGATCCAAGGCGAGGCCGGCGTGATCCCGGCGACGGATGATTTTCTGAGGGAGTTGCGCGAACTGACGCGGCAGCGCGGGCTGCTGTTGATCGCAGACGAGGTGCAGACCGGCTGCGGCCGCACCGGCCGACTGTTCGCGCACCAGTACGCCGGAATCGAACCCGACATCATGACGCTCGGCAAGGGCATCGGCGGCGGCGTGCCGCTGGCGGCGCTCCTGTGCCGCGACGAGGTGTCGGTGTTCGAGCCGGGCGAGCAGGGCGGCACCTACAACGGCAACCCGTTGATGACCGCGGCGGGCCTCGTGGTGTTCGGCGAGCTGAGCGCGCCGGGCTTTCTCGAAAACGTCGTGCGGCTCGGCGACGTGCTGCGCGATCGACTGCTGACGCTGTCGGAAGAGTTCGGCTTCGAGGGCGAGCGGGGAGTCGGTTTGCTCCGCGCGCTGAAGCTGGGACGCGACATCGGCCCTCAGATCGTCGAAAAGGCGCGCGAGTTCGCGCCGGAGGGATTGCTGCTGAACGCGCCGCGGCCTGACCTGTTGCGCTTTATGCCGGCGCTGAACGTCGGCGAGGACGAGATCGAGAAGATGGCGGACATGTTGAGGGCCGTGCTGCGTTCGATTCTGTGATGCCGAAGTAGGGCACGGTTCAAGCCGGCAAGCCGCCCAGCCTCGCCTTCAACTCCCGCTTTGCCTCTGCCACGAAAACCCGCGTTCTCGCGGGCAGCAGCCGGGCGTGCGGGTAGACGAGATTGACCGGGCGCGGCGGCGGCTCGAATGCTTCGAGCACGAGCCGCAGCCGGCCTGCCGCGAGGTGGGCCGCGACCTGGTAGGACAGAAAGACGCCAAAGCCGAGGCCCGCGAGGCAGGCGTCGATGGTCGGCGCAACCTGGTTGAATTCGAGCTTGCCCGACACCGGCACGGTGAACGCGCGCCCGTCCTCGTGGAAGGTCCAGCTCGCAGAGCCGAGGCCGGTGAAGCGCAGGCAGTTGGCGGCCGACAGTTCGTCCGGGTGGGTGGGAACGCCGTGGCGGGCGAGGAATTCGGGGCTGGCTACGGCTACCCTGCGGATGTCGCCCACCGGTTGCGCGACCAGCGACGAATCGCTCAGCGCGCCGATGCGCACGCCGACGTCGACGCCTTCCTCGAGCAGGTTGACCACCCGGTCGTGCAACATCAGCCTGCATTTCACCTGCTCGTAGCGCTGTACGAAGCCGGTGACGATCGGCGCCACGTGCAACTGGCCGAACAGCACGGGCGCGGTGATCGTCAGCGTGCCGGCGGGTTCGCTCTGCTGCGCGCTCAAGGCCGTCTCGGCCTCGTCGAGCGCCGCCAGGATGTGGCGGCAGCTCTCCAGGTAGGTGCGGCCTTCCTCGGTCAGCGACAGCCGCCGCGTCGTGCGGTTGATCAGCCGCAGCTTGAGATGCTCCTCGAGCGCGGCGAGCGTCCTCACCACGGCGGGCAGCGACGAATCGAGCGCCTTGGCCGCCGCGGTGAGGCTGCCGCCGTCTGCGATGGCGACGAAGGTCTGCATCGCGCGAAGTTTGTCCATGCGCCGATCATTGCTCCGTTATTCGCAGTAGTCAAATCCGATTGTGCGCATTTATCAGAGCAATGGCGCGGACGAGAATGAAGCTTGTTATCCAACAGACCAGGAGTTCGCCATGACCGTCCGCACCATCAAGCTTTATCGCAATCGCCTGTCCGGCCACGCACACCGCGCCGAATTGTTCCTGTCGCTGCTCGGCCTGCCTTACGAGGCGATCGACGTCGATTTCGCGGCAAAGGAACACAAGAGCGCGGCCTTCCTCGAGATGAACCCTTTCGGCCAGGTGCCGGTGATCGACGATGACGGCACGATCGTCGCCGATTCGAACGCCATCCTCGTCTACCTCGCGACGAAGTACGACGACGGCGCCTGGCTGCCGCGTGACGCGGCGAGCTTGGCGGGTGTACAGCGCTGGCTGTCGGTCGCCGCCGGCCAGATCGCGTCCGGCCCGGCCGCCGCGCGGCTCGTCACCGTGTTCGGCGCGCCTTATAACGCCCAAGAGCTGATCGCCCGCTCGCATGCACTGTTCGTGGTGATGGAAGGCGTGCTGGCAGACCGCCCTTGGCTCGCGGGCGACGCGCCGACCCTCGCCGACATCGCGTGCTACAGCTACATCGCGCATGCGCCGGAAGGCAACGTCACGCTCGAGCCTTACCCGAAGCTGCGCGCGTGGCTCGAGCGGATAGAGGTCTTGCCGGGCTTCGTGCCGATGGTGAGGTCTGACGTGCTGGCGCAGGCCTGATCCGGGCGGCAGGCATCCCCGGTAGGCGGCCCGCTGATCGTAATCAAACGCAAGGAGGCAATCATGACGCACACGACACCGGCCGGCTGGCCCCACGCGGATTCGCCTTTCCACCCGGGCGAGCAGGAAATGCAGCGGCGCGTTGGCGTGCGCGACAAGATCGAAGGCATCGGGCGGCGCGTGGTGCGCGACTACATGCCCGAGCAGCACCGCGAATTCTTCGCGCAGCTGCCGTTCATCGTCGCAGGCGCGGTCGACGAAAACGGTGTCCCCTGGGCCACGCTGTGGAGCGGCGAGCCCGGTTTCCTGTCGTCGCCCGACCCGCAGCGCCTGCGGATCGGCGCACTGCCCTTGCCCGGCGATCCGCTCGAACACGCGGTGACGCTCGGCGCCGCGTTCGGCCTGCTCGGCATCGAGCCGCACTCGCGGCGCCGCAACCGGATGAACGGTACCGTCGAATCGCTCGACGACACGGGCTTCACCGTCCGCGTCGCGCAAAGCTTCGGTAATTGCCCGAAGTACATCCGCAAGCGCTACGCGTTCGACACGGACGACGCGCCGCCGGCCGCCCCCGAGCGGCTGGACGCGCTCGATGCGGCCGCCGTCGCCGCGGCCGACACCTTCTTCATCGCGAGTTACTTCCGCGACGGCGAGGCGAGCCCGTCGCTCGGCGTCGACGTGTCGCACCGCGGCGGCGAACCCGGCTTCGTGCGCGTCGATAATGCGGGGACGCTGACCTGGCCCGACTACGCCGGCAACCTGATGTTCAACACGCTCGGCAACCTGATCGCGAACCCGCGCGCCGGGCTGGTGTTTCCGGACTTCGAGACGGGGGAGCTGCTGCACGTGGCCGGGCGCGGCGAGATCGTCTGGGACGGCGACGAGGTGAGTATCTTCGAAGGGGCGGAGCGCCTGGTGCGCTTTCGCGTCGATTCGGTCGTGAGGAGGCCGGCGGCGCTGCCGCTGCGTTTTATTCCCGCCGATTGATCCGGGCCCTCAGCGGCCGATATGCGGCGCGAGCACGCGCCACGCGGCGAGCTTGGCGTCGAGCTTCATCGTGTGCGCCGGGCTGGTAGACGGCAGCGCATAAAGGGCGAGGCCCGCCGGCAGCAAGGGTTGGCCGAGCCTCGCCGCGGTCGCGCCGTTGAAGGCGACCGCTTCGAGCGCCGGCAGCGTCGCGATGAGATCGGCCAGCGGGTTGGCCGAGACCTCGCGCAGATGCGTGTCGAGGCTGCCGCGACGCCGCGCGCGGCCGACGACGTCCCACAGGCCGACGCGGTGTGCGAGCAGTGCCGCCAGTCGTTCGGCGTACGGCAGCGTGACCAGGTCTTCGCCGGTCAACGCCGCCATGATGGTCCAGAACGCGTTGCGCGGGTGGGCGTAGTACTCGGCGGCGGCGAGCGACGCCTCGCCGGGCAGGCTGCCGAGGATCAACAGCCTGGTATCGGGCGCGACCACCGGCGGCAGGCCGTCGCGGAAGGGGTGAATATCGGGCATCGTGCCGATCATAGCGTGGCGCGCCGCCCTCACAGCCCGTACTTCTTCACCTTGTCGAACAGCGTGGTCTTGGCGATCTTCAGCGCCTCGCTCGCGCGCGAAAGGTTGCCTTCGTGGCGGCGCAGCGCCTCGGCGATCAGCGCGCGCTCGAACTGCTCTACCGACTGCGACAAGGGCAGCGCTACCGGCTCGGCCAACGTTTCCCCGGGGCGGCAGCCCAGCCCCAGCACGTGCCGTTCGGCGAGATTCCGCAATTCACGCACGTTGCCCGGCCACGGGTAGGCCAAGAGCGCGGCCATGTCGGCCGGCTCGATCGGCGGCGCGTCGCGTTCGAAGCGCAGCGCCGCCTGGATGACGAAGTGCTCGAACAGGATGGGCACGTCTTCGCGCCGTTCGCGCAGCGGCGGCAAGTCGAGCGTGACGACGTTGAGCCGGTAGTAGAGGTCGGTCCTGAAGCGCCCCGCCTCGCCCATCTCCTTGAGGTCGGCCTTGGTCGCGGCGACGACGCGCGTGTCTATAGGGATCAATGTGTTCGAGCCGAGCCGCTCGAGCGTCCTCTCCTGCAACACCCTCAACAGCTTGATCTGCATCGCCATCGGCATCGACTCGATCTCATCGAGGAACAGCGTGCCGCCGGCCGCGTGCTCGATCTTGCCGACGCGGCGCTTGGACGCGCCGGTGAACGCGCCGGCCTCGTGGCCGAAGATCTCGCTCTCGAACAGGTTCTCGGGCAGGCCGCCGCAGTTGATCGCGACGAAGTGCTTGCCCTGGCGTTGGCTCGCGTCGTGCAGGCAGCGCGCGACCAGTTCCTTGCCGGTGCCGGTCTCGCCGTGGATCAGCACGTTGGCCGAGGTGTCGGCGACGTCGGCGATCAGGCGTCGCAGCCGGTCGATCGCCGGCGACACGCCGATGATGTCGCGGCCGACGAGCCGGCCCCTGAGTTCTTCGACCTCGAGCGCGAGCCGGCGCTGTTCGAGCGCGCGGCGCGTCACCTCGACCAGCCGCTCGGGCGAGAACGGTTTCTCGAGGAAATCGTAGGCGCCGTCCTTCATCGCCTGCACCGCGAGCGCGACGTCGCCGTGGCCGGTGATCAGCAACACCGGCAGCGCTGCGTCGCGGCCCTTCAGTTCGCGCAAGAGCGCCATGCCGTCGATGCCCGGCAGGCGGATGTCGGACACGACGACGCCGCGAAAACCGGCGCCGACTTCCTTCAACGCCGCCTCGGCGCTGGCGAGCCCGCGCGTCGCGATGCCCTCGAGCGCGAGCGCCTGCTCGCAGCCGAGGCGCACCGCCGGGTCGTCTTCGACGATCAATACGCTCAGTGCGGTCAGCTTATCGGCCATGGTTTGCTTTCTCCGTGGACAGCGGCAGCGTCAGCGTGAAGCGCGCGCCGCCGCACGGATGGTTGTCGGCGACGAGGCTGCCGCCGTAGTCGTCGAGGATGCCGGCCGACAGCGTCAGCCCGAGGCCGAGCCCCTGGCCGACCGGCTTGGTGGTGAAAAAGGGTTCGAACAGCCGTACCTCGGTATCGATGGAGAAGCCCGGGCCGTTGTCGCGCACCGCAAGCGACAAGGTATCGTTGCCGAGCCGCTCGGCGCGGATTTCGATCCTGGGCGACTCGATGCCGGCGACCGCATCGAGCGCGTTGGCGATCAGGTTGACCAGCACCTGTTCGAGCCGGTTCGGGTCGCACGCGGCGACGAGTTCCGGATCGACATCGCGGACCAGTTCGAGCTTCATGCCCTTGAGCCGCGTGTCGAGCAGGAAGAGCGCGTTCTCCAGCGCCTCGGCCAAGTTGGCCGAGCTCGTCCCGTTGCCGGTCTTCCTCGCGAACGATTTCAGCGCGCCGGTGATGCGGCCCATACGCTCGACCAGCTGGTTGATCGTCGCAAGGTTGGTCTGGGCGGTCGTCAGATCGCCGCGCGCGAGGAATTTCTGCGTGTTGCCCGACAGGGTGCGCAGCGCGGCGAGCGGCTGGTTCAGTTCGTGCGCGATGCCGGTCGACATCTGGCCGATCACCGCGAGCTTGCCCGCCTGCAACAGGTCGTCCTGTGTGCGTCGAAGGGAAGCTTCGGCGCGGATGCGCTCGGCGACCTCGGCCTTGAGCTGGCGGTTGGCGGCCGACAGGTCGGCGGTGCGCTCGATCACCTTTCTTTCCAGCTCGTTGTTCGCCGCCTCGAGCGCGGCGCGCGCCGCTAAGCGCTCGGCGATGCGCCGCCTGCGACTGTTGAGCGCGACGGCGATCGTCAGCGCCAGCGCGGTGAGCGCGGCTGCCAAGAGCGCGCTGCCCATCGCCGCACGGCGCACTTCGCCGGTCGGCGACAAGAGGATCAGCTGCCACGGCGAGCCGGGCAGCGCAAGCCGCTGCGACAACAGCACCGGGCCGCGCTCGAGCCGCACCAGTTCGTCGCCGGAGGCGAGCGCCTCGACGCGCGCCAGGTCGATCGCCGGCAGCGGCGCGCGGTTGTACTGCAGGCTCTGCGCGATGCGCTCGCGCTCGGCGCTCGACAGCGTATTGAGCGTCGATAGCCGCCACACCGGGTTCGACGCGAGGATGACGACGCCGTTCTCGTCGGCGAGCATCACGCGCGTGTCGGCGTCCTGCCAGTGCGCCTCGAGCTGTTCGAGCCCGAGCTTGACGACCGCGACGCCTATCGGCGCGCGGCGGTTGCCTATAGGCGACGACAGGTAGTAGCCCGATTCGCCGCGCGTGGTGCCGACGCCGTAGAAGCGCCCGCTCTGGCCGGCGATCGCCTGCCTGAAGTACGGCCGGTAGCCGAGGGACTCGCCCAGATAGCTGTCGGTGCGCTGCCAGTTGCTGGTCGCCAGGACCTTGCCCTTCGCGTCGAGCACGTAGATCGCGCGCGTGCCCGAGCGCTCGTTCAGCGCGGCGAGATAAAAATTGGCGTCGGCGACGCGCGCTTTGTCGCGTGGATTCTCGAGCAGAGCGGCGATCTGGTCGTCGAGGCCGAGGATGCCTGGCAGGTAGTCGTAGCGCGCGAGTTCGCTGGCGAGCGTCTGGTTGTACAGACGCAGCTGCTGCTGGCCGCGCTCGCCCTGCCGCTCGAGCGCGGCGAGGCGGCTCGTTCTATAGCCGAGCCAGCCGGCGGCCGCGACCAGCGCCAGCGCGACGAGGGCGATGACGAATCGGTCGAGAAGGCGGCGCTGCTGTCGGATCATGGCGGGGACGGGATTCAAGGTGGCTTGATTGTTTCTACCACAAAAGGCTCGGCCAACCCTTGCGGGGTTGGCCGAGGGGGCTCGGGCGGCGTCGGGCACGGGGCAGGGCCTGAGGTGTCCGCGCCGCCGATTCGCCGCTTACTTGCTGGCGTAGGCCGGAGCGGCCGGCTCGGGCAGCTCGACGTCGACTTCGTCGTCGTCCTCGCGCGGCGCACCGATCTGGCCCTCGCTCTTGGCGACCACGGTGGTCGCGATCGCGTTGCCGAGCACGTTGGTCACGGTGCGGCCCATGTCGAGCACGTGGTCGATGCCGAGGATCAACAGGATGCCGGCCTCGGGCAGGCCGAACATCGGCAGCACCGCGGCGACGACGACCAGCGACGCGCGCGGCACGCCGGCGATGCCCTTGCTGGTGACGAGCAGCACGAGCAGCATGGTGATCTGCTGCGTCAGCGTCAGCTCGATGCCGTACACCTGCGCGATGAACAGCGCGGCGAACGACGTGTACATGATCGAACCGTCAAGGTTGAACGAGTAGCCGAGCGGCAGCACGAAGCCGGAGATGCGCTCCTTCACGCCGAACTTGCCGAGCTGCTCGATCACCTTCGGGTAGGCCGATTCGCTGCTGGCGGTCGCGAAACCGAGCATCAGCGGCGCGCGCAGCTGCTTGATGAGGCGGAACACGTCGCCCTTCAGGAACACGAAGCCACCGGCGATCAGCGCGATCCACAACAGGCCGAGCGACAGGTACATGCTGCCCAACAGCTTCGCATACACCACCAGCACCGACAGGCCCTGCTTGGTGATCACCGCGGCGATCGCGGCGAACACGCCCACGGGGGCGAACAGCATCACGTAGTGGGTGATCTTGAGCATCACGTGCGCGAGGCCGTCGATCGCGGCGAGCACCGGCTTGCCCGGGCCGTTCTTGACCGTGCCCAGCGCAAAGCCGAAGAACATCGAGAACACGACGATCTGCAGGATCTCGTTGCCGGCCATCGCCTCGGCGAAGCTCTTCGGGATCATGTGCGTGATGAAGTCCTTGACGTTCAGCGCGCCGGTCTTCAGTTCGGTGCTCGCGTGCGCGTCCGGCAGCGGCAAGTTGAGCCCGAGGCCCGGCGTCAGCACGTTGGCCATCACCAAGCCGATCATGAGCGAAGTGATCGACGCGGCCATGAACCAGCCCATCGCCTTGGCCGTGATGCGGCCGACCGCACGGCCGTCGTCCATGCTGGCGATGCCCGCCACCAGCGTCGCGAACACCAGCGGAGCGATGATCATCTTGATCATCCTGAGGAACACGTCGGTGAAGATCGAGAAGTAGCCGGCGATCGTCTTGGCCGCCTCGGGGCTGCCCGCGAGCTCGTGGGCGATCGTGCCGGTCGCGACGCCTAAGACCATCGCGACGCCGATGGCGGTGGTGAGTTTGTTGATTTTCATGGGGTCTCTCCTTGAGCCCGGCACGGGGCCGGGCAGGGCAAATCGGGGCTCAGTGCGCGAGCGCGCGCGGCGCGGTCAGCACTTCGGGACGCAGCACCTCGGCCAACTTGTCGGCGCTCATCAGGCCGCGTTCGAGCACGATCTCGGCGACGCTTCGGCCGCTCTCGTGCGCGGCGACGGCGACTTCGCTCGCGTGCCGGTAGCCGATATACGGGTTGAGCGCGGTCGCCAGACCGATCGACTGCGCGACGCTTTCGCGCAGCCGCTCGCGGTTGGCAGTGATGCCGACGACGCAGCGCTCGGCCAACGTGCGGCAACCCTGGGTCAGGTGGGCGAGGCTCTTGAACAGGCTGTACGCGATCACCGGCTCGAAGGCGTTCAGCTGCAGCTGGCCCGCTTCGGCGGCGAAGGTGATCGTCAGGTCGTTGCCGATCACCTCGTAGGCGATCTGGTTGACCACCTCGGGGATCACCGGGTTGACCTTGCCCGGCATGATCGACGAGCCGGCCTGCATCGCCGGCAGATTGATCTCGCCAAAACCGGCGCGCGGGCCGGAAGACAACAGGCGCAGGTCGTTGCAGGTCTTCGACAGCTTGACCGCGACGCGCTTCAAGACGCCCGACAGCTGCACGAAGGCGCCGCAGTCCTGCGTCGCCTCGATCAGGTTGGGCGCGGTCATCACCGCGATGCCGGAGAGCTCGGCCAACCTGGCGCGTACGGTCGCCGCGTAGTCGGGGTGGGCGTTGATGCCGGTGCCGATCGCGGTCGCGCCGAGGTTGATCTCGCGCATCAGCTGCGCCGCCTCGAACAGGCGCTCCTCGTCCTCGGCCAGCATCGTCGCGTAGGTCGAGAACTCCTGGCCGAGCGTCATCGGCACCGCGTCCTGCAATTGGGTGCGGCCCATCTTCAAGACGTCGGCGAACTCGGCGGCCTTGTCGTCGAACGCACCCTGCAGCACCGCCATCGCCTCGATCAGCGTCATCACGCCGTTGTACGCGGCCAGGCGCAGCGCGCTCGGGTACACGTCGTTGGTCGACTGTCCCATGTTCACGTCTTCATTAGGGTGCAGAAAGCGGTAGTCGCCGCGCGCGTGACCCATCAGTTCGAGCGCGCGGTTGGCGATCACCTCGTTCGCGTTCATGTTGGTAGACGTGCCGGCGCCGCCCTGGATCACGTCGACGACGAACTGGCCGTGCAAGGCGCCGGCGCGGATCTCGTCGCAGGCGGCGACGATGGCGCGCGTCTTCGCTTCCGGCAGCAGGCCGAGCGCGTGGTTCGCCTCGGCGGCGGCCGCCTTGATGACGGCGAGTGCGCGGATCAGTTCGGGGTAGCGGCCGATAGGCGTGCCGGTGATAGGGAAATTTTCCTGCGCGCGCAGCGTGTGGACGCCGTAGTAGGCGGCTGAGGGCACTTCTCGGTCGCCGAGCAGATCGTGTTCGATCCGGGTGTCGGTGGGACTCATGCTTTTCTCCAGTGTTGTGGCCTGCTGGTGTAATCAGGGCGCGCGGTCTGTCGCCGCGTCTGACGCTTCTATTGCACGCGCCGTGCCAGCTTTTTGGCCAAAAGGAGAAAGCTAAGTCATTGAAAAACAAGAAAGAAAAAAGCGGCTTGCGCCGCTTCGTTCGGATAACCGGATAGGGGTCCGAAAACCGCGTACGGAATTCCGAACGGCCGGCCCTCCGTCGGCGCTAGTCGCCGGTGTGCGCGTGCTCGTCGTCGTCGGGCGCGAGCATCTCGCGCGTGATGTCGATCCATGCGCGCGTCGCGTGCGACAGATAGGTGTCGCGTCGCCAGATCAGGCCGAGGTTCCACACCAGTTCGGCGTCGTTCAGCGGCACGAAGTCGAACAGCGAACGGTCGATGCGGCGCGTGATGCGCTCGGGCAACAGCGCGACGCCGAGCCGCGCGGCGACCAGCGCGACGATGAAGTCCCAGTGGCCGCTGCGCTCGGCGACCTTCATCTTCAGCCCGTCGCGCCGGTAGGCGTCGGCGACGCGGTGCGACAGCGTGAAGTCTTCCGGGTAGAGGATCAAGGGCTCGTCGGCGATGTCGGTGAGCTTGATGCTGGCCAGGCCCTTCCAGCGCGAGCCGGCCGGCGCGACGAGGCACAGCCGGTCGGACACGAAGCCGAAGTGGTCGAACACTTCCTCGTCGACCGGCAGCACCGCGACGCCGATCTCGAGCTGGCCCGAGCGCACCGCGTTCTCGACCGCGGTCGCGCCGTCCTCCATCAGCTTCAGTTCGACCCTCGGGTAGCGCGCATGGAAGGCGCTGACCACCGGCGCGAAGAAGGTCGCGCCTATCATCGGCGGCACGCCGACGACCAGCTCGCCGCGCTCGAGCGCGGTCAGGTCGGACAGTTCGTTGTTAAGCCGCTGCATCGCCATGAGCACGTCCTGGCCGCGCTCGTAGGTGACGCGGCCGGCGTCGGTGAGCCGGAAGCTCTTGCCTTCACGGATCAGAAGCGGCATGCCGAGCTCGTCCTCGAGCTGGCGCACCATCTTGCTGATCGTCGGCTGCGTGACGTACAGCGCCTCGGCGGCACGGGTGAAGCTCTGGCGGCGGACCACCTCGGTGAAATAGCGTAGACCGCGTATGTCCATATTGATTCCATATTGGAATGTTTCAGATGATTTTAATTCATTTTATTCATTCAACACGGAGGCATATACTCCGCTCATCGAATGCAAGTCATTGAAAGAGAGATGAATATGAAATCTGCAGCTGCCCTGGCGCTGAAGTCGCCGCAAGCCTACTTTGCCAAGCCGAACACCGAGCGTCCGAAGAAAAAAGTGTTCAACGACGACCTTCTGATGCCTTTTTACGCGGCCGTACCGTCGAAAGGCCAGAATAAGCCGGGTCAGTCGGTACGTAAAGATTCTGCTTTTGCATGGTTTTCGTTCTTCTAATTCATTTTAAGAATTGTAACGGCAACTTTAGACTCACCGCAATGGATCGCCCCAGCACCCGAAGGAGTGGAGATCATGACCCGCAACGCTAGCCAACAAGCAAAACCGGCCCTCCGTATCGCAGGCCAAGTGGCGCTGCTGAGCGCGGTGTGGTGGATGGCGACCCAATTGAGCCAGCACTTCATGCCGGCGGTGCCGGGCGGCGTGCTCGGCATGGCGGTGGTGCTGATCGGCCTGATCAAGGGCTGGCTGCCGCTCGACCTGTTCAAGAGCGGCGCGCGCTGGCTGCTCGCCGAAATGCTGCTGTTCTTCATCCCGGTGGTCGTCGCGGTGGTCCAGTACCCGGAGCTGATCGTCAGCGCCGGCGCGAAGATCCTCTTGGTGATCGTGCTGTCGACCGGCCTCGTGATGACGGCAACGTCGCTGACAGTGGACCGCTTCTACCGTCTCGAACTGGCGCTCAAGCGCCGCTACCGCACACGGGAGGCGTAAATGGGCAACGAAACGATCGCACTGGCCTGCTTCGCGCTGACGGTGATCCTGTATCTGGCGATCAAGCGGCTGAACGCGCACGTCAAGCGCTGGTGGACGTCGCCGATGATCGTGGTGCCGCTGTTGCTGATCGGCTTGCTGGTGGCGACGCAGACCCCGTACGAAACGTATTTCCGCGACACGCGCTGGCTGACCTGGCTGCTCGGCCCCGCGACGGTCGCCTTCGCAGTGCCGATCTACGAGCATCGCGCGCTGATCAAGAAGCACTGGCTGTCGCTCGCGTCGGGCGTGCTCGTCGGGATGCCGGTCGCGGTCGCCAGCTCGGTCTGGCTGGCGCGTGAACTCGGTCTGCCCGAGCTCTTGCAGAACACGCTGGCGACGCGCTCGATCAGCACGCCGTTCGCACTGGCCGCCGCGCCTAGCTTCGGCGCACAGCCCGAACTGGCGACGGTGTTCGTCGTGCTGACCGGCGTGTGCGGGATGCTGATCGGCGAGGCGATGCTGGCGATCCTGCCGGTCCGCTCGAGCCTCGCCAAGGGCGCCTTGTTCGGCGCGGCGGCGCACGGCGTGGGCACCGCCAAGGCGCGAGAGATCGGCGCCGAGGAAGGCGTCGTCGCCAGCCTGACGATGATGTTCGGTGGCCTCGCCACCGTGCTGGCCGCGCCTATCGTAGGCGGCTGGCTGTAAAGATTTCCCGGGCCGCCGGTCCCTCAACCGGCGCGTTTCTTGTGAGTTTCTCCTCTGTGCATGGTGTTGTACGCATGCTTTTGGGGCCGGCCTGATCGCCGGCCCTTTTTTCTTTGTGGCTTCCGTAAAAAAAGCTCGGCCAACCTTGCAGGTTGGCCGAGCTTCAGGCGCTGATCCGGGGGATCAGGTCTGATTATCAGGTCTTGGGCGTGATGTTGATCTCGACGCGGCGGTTCTTCGCGCGGCCCTCGGCGCTGGTGTTGCTCGCCACCGGCTGGTTCGGGCCGAAGCCGACGGTGCGGATGCGCGCGCCTGCCACGCCTTTGCCCTGCAGATAGCCGCCTACCGACGATGCGCGGCGTTCGGACAGCGCCTGGTTCAGCTGCTGCGTGCCGGTGCTGTCGGTGTGGCCGGACACGGTGATGCTGGTGTCGGTGTACTGCGCGAGCACCTTGGAAACGTCGTCGAGGCTGGTGCGCACGTTCGGGCGCAGCTCGGCGCTGTTCAGCGCGAAGGTGATGTTCTCCGGCATCACCAGGTTGATCTGGTCGCCGTTGCGGTTCACCTGCACCTGGCTGCCGGCGAGTTTCTCGCGCAGCAGTTTTTCCTGGTGGTCCATATAGGCGCCAACGCCGGCGCCGACCACGCCGCAGCCGAGCGCCGCGTTGCGCGCGCCCTTGCCGCCGTGCGTCATCGCGCCGACGATGCCGCAGGCGGCGGCGCCGCCGAGGCCGTACATGGCGGTCTTGCTCATTTCCTGCTGCCCGGTCTGCGGGTTGGTGGTGCAGGCGGCCAGTGCCACGGCCATCGCGGCCACGGTGGCGAGTTTGATGCGTTGAGCCATCTTAAGATTCCTTTTCTTGTCGCATGCCTGTCGGGTGGCGGACCCGGGTTCCGCCCTTGCCAAAATGGTAGCGGCAGGCCGGGCCGCTGTTATCAACATAACGATTAATTTTTGTGAAGCAAAGCGGATGAAATCATACGGCCATTCCAATGTAATGCCTTTCCCGGCGCCGGGCGGGCCACGCCGCGCGTGCTAGAATGGCGCCCGTTTCGAGGAGGCCGTCTTGTTCACCCTGTTTGAGAGCACCGAGCATTTCATCGTCGCAGACAAGGCGCCCGGCGCCGGTTTCCACCGCGAGGAAGACACACCGGCGCTGATAGACGCGGTGCGCGAAGCCTTGCACGACCAGGCGTTGTGGCCGGTGCACCGGCTCGACAAGGTGACCTCGGGGCTGATGCTGTTCGCGCGCTCCGAGGCGGCGGCGCGCGCGCTGTCCGAAGCGTTGGCCGAGCACACGCTTAAGAAGTACTACGTCGCACTGTCCGACCGCAGAGCGGCGAAGAAGCAGGGCTGGGTGAAGGGCGATATGGTCAAGGCGCGCGGCGGCGCGTGGCGGCTCGCGCACACGAACGACAACCCGGCGGTGACGCGTTTCCTGTCGTTTTCGCTCGCGCCGAAGCGCCGCTTGTTTCTGCTCGCGCCGCACACCGGCCGCACGCACCAGTTGCGCGTCGCGATGAAGAGCGTCAGCTCGCCGATACTCGGCGACGCGCTCTACGGCGGCACGCCGGCAGACCGCGTCTATCTGCACGCCTACGCGCTATCGTTTGAACTCTTCGGCGAGAGTCATCGCTTCGTCTGCCCGCCGACGCAGGGCGCCGAATTCCTGACGCCCGAATGCGCGGCCAAGTTGGCCGAGCTTTCCCAACCTTGGGATCTGTTGTAATGCCCGGGTTCGCCCCGCTTGTGCCGGCGCGCGTTGCACCCTAGCCTTGAAGAAGCCACACCGTCGGCGTCACGCCGACATTTTCCCCTTCACCGGACACGCAGCATGAACCTCGTTCGCCTGCGGACCGGCTCGCCCGGTCTGCCACAAAGCTGGTACACCCTCGACGTCATCCTCGCCGACGACTTCCCGCGCGTCTGAGTCATTCCATCTCCCGATCACGTTAACCGCCGGCCGCGAACCCTCGCGGGGTCAGCGCACGCCGGCTGGAGAGAGACCATGACCCGACGCATTCCCGAGCCGTTCCGCATCAAGATGGTGGAACCGATCAAGCAGACGACGTACGAACAACGCCGCACCGCGCTCGAGGCCGCCGGCTGGAACCCGTTTTTACTTCGCGCCGAAGACGTCTATATAGATTTGCTGACCGACAGCGGCACCGGCGCGATGAGCGACCGCCAGTGGGCGGCGCTGATGACCGGCGACGAGGCGTACGCCGGCAGCCGCAATTTTTACGAGCTCGCCGACACCGTGCGCGAGCTGTCAGGCTATCCGTTCACCATCCCGACCCACCAGGGCCGCGGCGCCGAGCAGATCCTGTTCCCGGAGCTGGTGAAGCGCGTCAAAGGGGCGGGCCAGCCGGTGTTCCTGTCGAACTACCACTTCGACACCACCAAGGCGCACGTCGAGATCGCCGGCGCACGCGCGATCAACCTGCTGACCCCCGAGGCGTTCGACACCACCGTACCCTACCCGTGGAAGGGCAACGTCGACCTCGAAGGCCTGGCCGAGGCGCTCGAGGTGCACGGCAAAAACGTCGCCGCGCTGATCCTTACCATCACCTGCAACAGCGCCGGCGGCCAGCCGGTGTCGCTCGACAATTTGAAAGCCGCGAGCGCGCTCGCGAAAAAGCACGGCGTGCCGGTGGTGATCGACGCGGCGCGCTTCGCCGAGAACGCGTGGTTCATCAAGCAACGCGACCCGGCTTACCGCGATGTGCCGCTCGCAGCCATCGTGCGCGAAGAGTTCGATTGCGGCGACATGTTCACGATGTCGGCGAAGAAGGACGGCCTCGTCAATATCGGCGGGTTGTGCTGCTTTAAGGAAGACGAGGAGCTGTTCCGCGCGGTGCAGGTGCGCTGCGTGCCGATGGAGGGCTTCGTCACCTACGGCGGGCTCGCCGGCCGCGACATGGCGGCGCTGGCGGTGGGCCTGAAAGAAGGGATGGACGAGGGCTACCTCGCCTACCGCATCGGCCAGGTCGCGTATCTGGGCCAAAGGTTGGCCGAGGGCGGCGTGCCGATCCAGACGCCGACCGGCGGCCACGCGGTGTTCGTAGACGCGAGGAAGCTGTTGCCGCATATAAGGCCCGAGCAGTTCCCGGCGCATGCGCTCGCGTGCGAGTTGTATCTCGAAGGCGGGGTGAGGGCGGTAGAGATCGGTTCGCTGCTGTTGGGCAGGAGCCCAGAGACCGGCGAGCAGGAGGCGTCGCCGTTCGAACTGATGCGGCTGACGATTCCGCGCCGCGTCTACACCAACGACCATATGGACTACGTCGCCGACTGCCTGATCGCGGTGAAGGAGCGCGCGGCGTCGGTGCGCGGCCTCGACTTCGTCTACGAGCCGCCGCTGCTGCGCCACTTCACCGCGCGCTTGAAGCCGATGGTGTGACAGGCCGAGCTCGGCCAACCTAATAAAAAAGCCGCCGGGGTTTCCGGCGGCTTTCTTTCGATGGACGGATCACTCGGTCGGCATCGTGCGCAGTTTCTCGCTCCTGCCGCGCAGCCATTCGAGCGTCAACAGCATCACCACCGAGAAGCCGATCAACAGCGTCGCCGCGGCGGCGATGGTCGGGCTCAGGTTCTCGCGGATGCCGCTGAACATCTGGCGCGGCAGCGTCGCCTGTTCGGGGCCGGCGATGAAGATCGTCACCACCACCTCGTCGAACGAGGTCGCGAACGCGAACAGCGCACCCGAGATCACGCCCGGTGCGATCAAGGGCAGCGTCACCTTGAAGAAGGCAGTGACCGGCGACGCGCCGAGGCTGGCGGCGGCGCGCACCAGGTTCTGGTTGAAGCCCTGCAGCGTCGCCGACACGGTGATGATGACGAAGGGCACGCCGAGCGCGGCGTGCATCAGGATCAGCGTCGTATAGCTCGCGTCCATGCCGAGCGGCGCGAAGAACAGATAGCCGGCGACGCCGACGATCACCACCGGCACCACCATCGGCGAGATCAGCACGCTCATCAACAGCGCCTTGCCGCGGAATTCGGCGCGCGTCAGGCCGATCGAGGCGAGCGTGCCGAACACCATCGCCAGCACGGTCGCCGACGGCGCGACGATCAGGCTGTTCTTCAGCGAGCGCATCCACTCGGCCGAGCCGAAGAAGTCCTCGTACCAGCGCATCGAGAAGCCGGTCAGCGGGTAGACGAGGAAGGAGCCCTCGTTGAACGACAGCGGCACGATCACCAGCACCGGCAGCACCAGGAACAGCAGGGTCAGCCCGCACAGCGCGCGGTGGGTGTAGAACCACACGCGTTCGATCGGCGACAGATAGGGATGGATCATGATGCGTTTCCTTTCTTAACCCAGGCGCAGGCGGTTGGCGCCGACGAGCCAGCTGTACACCACGTAGAGCACCAAGGTCGCGAGGAACAACAGGCCGCCCAGAGCGGTCGCCATGCCCCAGTTGATCGTCGTATTCGTATAGAAGGCGACGAAGTAGCTGACCATCTGGTCGCTCGGGCTGCCGAGCAGCGCCGGCGTGATGTAGTAGCCGATCGACAGGATGAACACCAGGAGGCAGCCGGCGCCGACGCCGGCGACGGTCTGCGGGAAGTACACGCGCCAGAAGCTTGCGAACGGGTGGCAGCCGAGCGACACCGCGGCGCGCAGATAGGTCGGCGAGATGCCCTTCATCACGCTGTAGATCGGCAGGATCATGAACGGCATCAGGATGTGCACCATCGCGATGTAGACGCCTACGCGGTTGAACACCAGTTCGAGCGGCGCGTCGGTAAGGCCTACCGCCATCAGCGCGCTGTTGATCAGGCCGCCGGATTGCAACAGCACGATCCACGACGCGACGCGCACCAGCACCGAGGTCCAGAACGGCAACAGCACCAGGATCATCAACAGGTTGCTCTGGCGCGTCGGCAGGCGGGCCAACAGGTAGGCGAGCGGGTAGGACAGCACGAGGCAGATCACCGTGACGACCAGGCTCATCCAGAGGGTGCGCGCGAAGATGTCAAGGTAGATCGCCTGGTCGGGCGTCGCCGGCGCGATCTCGCCGATCTCGTCGATACGGTGGTCGAGTGCGGCCAGCAGGTAGTACGGCGTGGTAGGGCTCGCGTTGCGGTGGATCACCTGCCAGTACGCCGGGTCGCCCCAGCGCTCGTCGATCTCGGTCAGCGCGGCCTTGTACGACGCCGGCGGGGTGCCGAACGGCAGCGCGCGGGCGGTCTTGCCCAAAAGGCTCCTATAGCCGGCGAGCTCCATATTGAGGCGCTTGCCGACGTCGCCTAGCGTCTGTTCCTCGCGCGCCTTGACGAGGTCGTCGGCGAGCGAACGGTAGACGGCCTCCGGCGGCAGCGCCTTGCCGTTCCAGTCGGCGATGGTGTTGACGGTGGCGGGCAGCGAACGCACCACTTCGGGGTTGTCGACGCTCTTCATCAACAGCGTCGCGATCGGCACGACGAAGGTCAGCAGCAGGAACGCCAACAGCGGCAGCACCAGCGCGAGCGAGGTGAGCTTGTTGCGGCGCTCGGCCTGCGCCAGGCGTTTTTTCAGCGGGACGCCGTCCTGGGTCTTGATCGGGGCGTTCGCGATGGGGGAGGTGGCCATCATGCATCGGACTCCGGAAGCTTAGATGACCGCCCGCGGCGGCGGGCGGCTCCAGCAAGAGGTTATTTGGCGGCCCAGGCGTTGAAGCGCTGTTCCAGCGTTTCGCCGTAGTCGGCCCAGAAGTTCACGTCGACCTTGACCGCGGTCTTCATGTTCTGCGGCGCGGTCGGCAGGTCGGCGGCGAGCTTCTTGTCGATCAGCGGCACCGCCTTGATGTTGGACGGGCCATAGGCGATGTTCTCCGAATAGACCTTCTGGTTCTCTGGGCGGCTCGCAAACGCGATGAACTTGTACGCCTCTTCCCTGTTCTTGGCGCCCTTAGGGATCGCCCACGAGTCGAAGTCGTACAGGCCGCCGTTCCAGACGATCTTCAGGTTCTTCTTGCCTTCCTGCTGTACCGCGGCGATGCGGCCGTTGTACGCCGAGCTCATCACGACGTCGCCCGACGCGAGGAACTGCGGCGGTTGCGCGCCGGCCTCCCACCACTGGATGCTCGGCTTGATCTGGTCGAGCTTCTTGAACGCGCGGTCGACGCCGGCCGGGGTGGCGAGCACCTTGTACACGTCCTTCGGCACGACGCCATCGGCCATCAGCGCGACCTCTAGCGTGTACTTGGCGCCCTTCCTCAGCCCGCGCTTGCCCGGGTATTTCTTCACGTCCCAGAAATCCTTCCAGCTGGTCGGCGCCGCCTTGAGCTTGTCGGCGTTGTACGCGAGCACGGTAGACCATACGAAGATGCCGATGCCGCACTGCTGTACCGCGCCCGGTACGAAGTCGGCCTTGTTGCCGATCTTGCCGTAGTCGAGCCGCTCGAACAGGCCCTCGTCGCAGCCGCGCGCCAGCTCCGGCGACTCGACCTCGAGCACGTCCCACGACACGCTTTTGGTGTCGACCATCGCCTTCACCTTCGCCATCTCGCCGTTGTATTCGCCGCCGATCACGTTGATGCCGGTCGCCTTCTTGAACGGGCCATAGAAGGCCTTCACCTGCGCTGTTTTGTTCGCGCCGCCGAAGGAGATGACCGTAAGGTCCTTCGCCATCGCCTGACCCGCCAACGCCAGACCGACCGCCACTACCGCCACTTTCACCGATGTCGACATTCGCTGTTTCTCCTTTTAGGGATATCCACGTCCTTATTCGGCGTGCTCGACGGCGTCGAGCGCGCGCACGTGTTCGGTCTGCCAGCCGAGCGGCACCACGTCGCCGACGGTCAGCGTCGGGTCGAGTTCGGCGATCGGCTGCTTGATGAAGAAGTCGGGCTTGCCACACACCTCCATGCGGATGCGCACGTGGTCGCCCAGGTAGATGAATTCCTGCACGCGGCCGGAGAAGCGGTTGCGACACGCCTCGCTGTGGCCGTTAAGGAAGATGCGCTCGGGGCGGATCGACAGCGATACCGGCTGGCCCGGGCCGCCGACGTTGACCGCCAGCGCCTCTACCGTCTCGCCGCGCGGCAAACGCACGACGCAACGGTCGCCGTCGTGGCTGACGAGTTCGCCGGAGAGCCGGTTGTTCTCGCCGATGAAGTTGGCGACGAAGGCGTTCTTCGGGTGTTCGTACAGCACCGCCGGCGCGTCGATCTGCTGGATCTCGCCCTGGTGGAACACCGCGACGCGGTCGGACATCGTCAGAGCCTCGCCCTGGTCGTGCGTGACGTAGACGACGGTGACGCCGAGGCGCCGATGCAGGTGCTTGATCTCCATCTGCATGTGTTCGCGCAGCTGCTTGTCCAAGGCGCCCAAGGGTTCGTCCATCAGCACCAGCTGCGGCTCGAACACCAGAGCCCGCGCCAGTGCGACGCGCTGCTGCTGGCCGCCGGACATCTGGCCCGGATAGCGGCTGGCGAACTTGTCGAGCTGGACCATAGAGAGGACTTTTTTCACGCGCTCGCCGACGTCGTGCTTGGGAATCTTGCGCACCGACAGCGGGAAGGCGAGGTTCTCGGCGACGGTCATGTGCGGGAACAGCGCGTAGTTCTGGAACACCATGCCGATGTCGCGCTTGTGCGGCGGCACGTTGTTCAGCGAGCGGCCGGCCAGCTTGATCTCGCCGGCGGTCGGCGTCTCGAAGCCGGCCAGCATCATCAGGCTGGTGGTCTTGCCCGAGCCGGACGGCCCGAGCAGGGTCAGGAATTCGCCCTTCCTGATGTCTAGGTTCAGGTCTTTGACGATCAACGTCTCGCCGTCGTAGCTCTTTTGTATCTTGCTAAAACGAACGAGGACATCGCTTGCGGGGGTCTCGGCCATGGCTCACACACCTAAGTTGACGCGGTATGGGGCCATGTTAGGCGGCGGGGCTGCGCGGCAATATCGGCGCTCGCCGGATTTTGCTGTCGGTGGGAGGGTGAAAGCTTTGTAGGGCGATTCCTACACGACCCTTAAGGGTCGTCGGGGGGCGCCGGACGACCAAAAGCCCTGGCTGTTTTAACCAGCACAGGGCTTTCGGGTTTCTCCCTCCGACAAAGGCCTAGAGGAAGAAGCACTACTATTATAGGCCTTGGCTCTGCATTTCATAGTGCGGATTGTCGCGCTCGATCCGGTCTAAAGGGCCAGGCTCACATAAGATGATTATCGATCGCATAGCGCACCAGTTCGGCCACCGAGTGCGCGTTCAGCTTCTGCATCAGCCTCACCTTGTGCGTGCTGACCGTCTTCGCGCTGATCGACAGCTGCTGCGCGACTTCATTGACGTTGGCGCCGTGCACCAGCCGTTCGAACACCTGGTACTCGCGCTCCGACAGCTGCGCGTGCGGCGGGCGCGAGTCGGTGAGGCTCACCTCGAACACCATACGGTCGGCGAGCTCGGGGTCGATATAGCGCCCGCCGGCGGCGACCTTGCGGATCGCGGCAAGCAGCAGCGCCGGGTCGCTGTCCTTGGTCGCGTAGCCGGCGGCGCCGGCTTTCAGCGCGCGCGCCGCCATCTGCACCTCGTCGTGCATGGACAGCACCAGGATGGCCGGCGGCGAATCGAACGCGCGGATGCGCGGGATCGCGTCCAGCCCGTTCACGCCCGGCATCGAGATGTCGAGCAACACCACTTCGCAGGCCGTGCGGCGCAGCACCTCGAGCAGTTGTTCGCCGTTGCACGCTTCGCCGGCGACGGTCAGGTCGGGCGCGAGCGAGATCAGCTGCTTGATGCCCTCGCGGACGATGGTGTGGTCTTCGGCAACGAGAACGCGGATCAAGGTGGGTCTCCTTCGGGGGGATCGAGCGGCACGATGAGCGTCAGCGTGGTGCCTTCGCCGGGCGTGCTTTCGATCGCGAGCGTGCCGCCGAGCATCATCGCGCGCTCGCGGATGCCGACGAGGCCGAAACCGGCGCGCGCCGTATCGGGTGCAAAGCCCCGGCCGTCGTCGGCGACGGTGAGGACCAGATCGTCTGCGGCTACGGCCAGCCTCATGACTACAGTATGCGCGTCGGCGTGGCGCAGCACGTTGGTCAGCGCTTCCTGCAGGATGCGGAACAGGCCGACCGCCTTTGCGTCGGACAGCTTCACCGGCGTCTCGGGCACCGACACGAGGACGGGGATCTGCGTGCGCGCCTCGAAGCGGCGTGCCTGCCATTCGATCGCCGATCCGATGCCGGCATCGAGGATAGGCGGACGCAGCGCGGTCGCGACGTCGCGGACGATGGCGAAGGTCTGGTCGATCAGCTTCTTCATGCTATGGAGGCGTGCGGCGAGCGCCGCGTCGTGCTCGGCGTGCGCGAACTCGCACATCGACGTTTCCAGCTTCAAGACGGTCAGCACCTGGCCGAGTTCGTCGTGCACCTCGCGGGCGATGCGTGCCTTTTCTTCTTCGCGCACCGATTCGAGGTGGGCCGACAGCTCGCGCAACTGCGCGCGCGAGTCGGCGAGGCCGAGCTCGCTCTCCTTGTTGGCGCTGATGTCCCACAGGATGCCGTCCCACACGACGCGGCCGTCGTCGAAGCGGCGCGCCGACGCCTTCAGGTCGGCCCAGCGCACGTTGCCTGCGCGCGTGCGGATGCGCCCCTGCCACTGCCAGTTATCTTGCGAGACGAGCGCGGCGCGCCAGCTTTTTTCGTATTCGGCGAGGTCATCGGGGTGGACCAGCGCGGCGAGGCCGCGCGCATGATCTAGCAGCTGCGTCGCCGGGTAGCCGACGAGCGCGAGGCTGGCTTCGCTGAGGAAAGCCAGTCGAGCGTCGGCGGCCGCACCGGCGCGTTCGAGCCGGAACACGAGGCCGGGCACGTTGGCGGCGATGCCGGCCAGCCGCGCCTCACTCTCCTCGAGCGCGGCGCGTGCGCGGCGTTTTTCGGTCTCGTCGGTGAGGAAGGCGACCAGGTATTCGGTGTCGCCGAAGCGCAGATGGCTCAAGCTGACGTCGACCGGCAGCCAGTGGCCGTCGGCGTGGCGGCAGTCGGTCTCGAAGCCGACCAGCGCCTCGGCGCGCACCTGCTTCCACAGGCCCAGCCAGCGGTCCATGTCGAGTTCGGGCTGCAGTTCGGCCAAAGGTTGGCCGAGCAGCGCGCCGCCCTTGAAGCCCAGCATGGATTCGGCCGCGCGGTTGGCGTAGCGGATGCGGCTGTCCCAGTTCACCCACAGGATGCCGACCGTGCTGTGGTCGACCGAGAACTGCGTCAACTGCAATGCCTCGCCGGCCGCGGCGCGCGCGTCGAGTTCGTGCCGCGTCGCCGCGAGCTTGTCTTCGAGCGCTTGCCGTTGCCGTTTCTGCCACAGGCCGACGATGGTCGCGGCGACGAACAACAGCAGGAACAGCAAGGCGATGCGCGCCCAGAAGCGCGTCGAATCGGCAAGCCGAGGGTAGGGCGGGCGGATCCAGCGCGCGTAGATCGCGTCGAGTTCGTGAGGCGGCACGCCGGCGAGCGCGCGGTCGATGAGCGCGTTCAGTTCCGGCCTGTCCTTGCGGCTGGCGATGCGCAAAAGCTGCGTGTAGCCGGTGTTGCCGACGATGGCCAGCCCGGAAAATTCGGGCTCGCGCATCAATATATTGAGCTCGGCTTCGTCTGCGATCGCGTATTCGGCGCTGCCGGCGATCAGGCGGCGCAACGCGGCGCGCGCCGAGTCGACCGGTTCGCGCTGCAGCACCGGGTAGTTGTCGGTGATGAACTTGACCAGCGCGTCGTGCGCGGGCAGCGCGACGCGGTCGTGCAGCGGCAGTTGTTCGAGGTCGACCGAGCCCTTTGCGCCTTTGGGGCCGACGACCTTGTGCGGGATGCGGAAGTAGGGCTCGGAATACAGCCACAGGGCTAGGCCGGCCGGCGTCTGCACGAGGCCCGGCGCGGCGTCGATCTCGCCGGCCTTCGCCGCGGCTTCGAGCGAGGCGACGTCGGGGAAGGTCTGCCATGCCAGCGGCAGTTTGAGCCGCGCGGCGATGCGGTTCAGCACCTCGACGTTGGCGCCCTTGAGCGCCTGCGTGCGGTTGTCGCGCATCGCGTACGGCGGTCGCAGCACGACGCCGACGCGGATCGCTTGGTGCGCGGCCTCGGCGAGCGCGAACGCCGGCAGTGCGGCGAGGCAAAAGAGGAGCACGAGGCCGATCAGCCGTTCGAGCGATTTGAGGAAACGGGCGGGGCGGCTCATGCGTTCATGAAAGGCGAGGGGGAGGCTCGGCCAACGTAGATAGGCCACGTTGGCCGAGGCTGGGTCTCTTTCATTCGAGCAGAGCAAAGCCGGTTTGGCCATCCCGAGGAAACCCGTCAGCGGCTTTTAGATAAGGCTCGGCCAACGTAGAAGGCCGCAGGCAAGGTTGGCCGAGCTTTTGGATACGGCCTCGGCCAAGCTTTTGGAGCTCCAAAAGAAAACGGGACCGTCAGGTCCCGTCTTGCTGGTGTCGCGTCGCTCAGTGGCCGATCGCCTCGACGGCGACTTGCGGTCGCGTCGGCAGGCCGGGGCCGAGCACCGGGACTGGCGTCTGGTTGAGCTGCTTGAGTTCGCCCTTCACATAGACGCGTGCGTCGACGGTGTAGCGGTGGCCGGGCTTGATCGACGCCCGGTCGTAGCACAGCGAAAAGGCGACCGGGAAGGCCTTCGGCAGCTCGATGATCTGTTCGGCGAGCACCGTCGACGGCGCGTCGGCGAGGCTGACGTCCAGGAGACGCACGCTGACGTGGGTGTCGGCGGCGCTCAGCGCGAGCGGCCTGGCCTCTACGACCTGGCCGTCAAGGTATTGCGGCGTATAGCGGCCGCCGAGGCTCGAGCAGCCGGCGAGAGTCAGGCTCGCGAGCGCGACGAGCGCGGCGCGGCGGGATGAGAACGGCGTCGGTTTCATCGGCATCCTTACTTGTCGGCTTCGGGCAGCATCGGGTCGAGTCTGACGACCGGGGTCTCCTGTGGTTTCCACTCGCCCTGGATGCGCCAGCCGGCCTTCGGGTCTTCGAGTCGCACGTACCAGTGGCCGGCGGCGGTCGGCGCGATCACCGCTTCGTACATCCCTTCGCCGATGCGCTTGGCCAAGACCGTCTGGTCGCTCTTGGACAGCGTCGGGTGCAGCAGGTGCAGCGTCAGCGCCTCGGGCAGCGCGACCTTGCTCCTGAGCAGCAGCCGCACCGCCTTGTGGTCGGGCGAGAACATCGCCTGCGCCTCGACGCCGAGCCGGGTCGCCTGCTCGTCGCGCTTGAGCTGCAGGTTGATTTCCTTGCCTTCCTTGTAATAGTCGTCGACGACCAGCGCGTCGTCGGTGTCTGCCGCCAGCTTGTAGGTGTAAAGTCCGGCGACGACGACGATGGCCGGGCCGGCCGCCAGCAGCCACGGCCACGGCTCCTTGTACCACGGGCGCTTGGGTTTCTTGCTGTCTTGCATGCGGCTCATTCTCCGATAAAGCTGGATTTTTCCTCGACCACCTTGGACGGGTCGTCGAGCGATTCGATGACGAAGTGGATCTCGTGGCTGCCTTTTGTCGCGTACTGCGGGTCGGCCTGCACGCGCACGGCTGCCGATTCGGTGGCGCCGCCGGGCACGGCGACCACCGGCGTGTCGGTGGACAGCTTCACGTCCGGCAGGCCCTTCACCGAGAGGCGGAAGCGCTGGCTTTGTTCCGACGTGTTGATGATCTTCAGGCTGTAGCTGTTCTCCAGCCAGCCGTCGTCGGTTTCGCGCACCAAGGATGCGCGGTCGCGCAGCACGTCGACCTTGAACGGCTTGCGCATCAGCAGCGAACCGAGCGACGCGCCGACCACGACCAGGAGCACCAGCGTGTACAGCACGACGCGCGGCCGCTTCAGGCGGGAGACGAACTCGCTTTCCGGATACGCGCCCTTGAGCGCGTTTTCGGTCGTGTAGCGGATCAGGCCGCGCGGGTAGCCCATCTTGTCCATCACGTCGTCGCAGGCGTCGATACAGGCGGCACAGCCGATGCAGGCGATCTGCAGGCCGTTGCGGATGTCGATGCCGGTCGGGCAGACCTGCACGCACATCGTACAGTCGATGCAGTCGCCGAGGCCCTCGTCGCGCGGGTTGACGCCCTTCTTGCGCGAGCCGCGCGGCTCGCCGCGCGCTTCGTCATACGAGACAATCAGCGTATCGGCGTCGAACATCACGCTCTGGAATTGTGCGTACGGGCACATATAGATGCACATCTGCTCGCGCAGGAAGCCAGCGAACAGATAGGTGAAGCCGGCGTAGAACAGGATCCAGAAGCTTTCCCACGGGCCGAAGGCGAAGGCCGGCAGCGCGGCGACGAGGTCGCGGATCGGCGTGAAGTAGCCGACGAAGGTGAAACCGGTGACGAGCGAGAACGCGATCATCAGCGCGTGCTTGGTCGACTTGATCCTGAGCTTTCTGGCGCTCATCGGCGACTTGTCGAGCTTCATCCGCTTGTTGCGGTCGCCTTCCACCCAGTTCTCTATCCACAGCATGATCTCGGTGTACACCGTCTGCGGACAGGAATAGCCGCACCACAGCCGGCCGGCGACGGTGGTCCACGCGAACAGACCGAAGGCGCTGCAGATCAGGAGGGCAGCTAAATAAATGAAGTCCTGCGGCCAGATGGTGAGGCCGAACAGGAAGAACTTGCGGTTGGCGAGGTCGAACAGCACGGCTTGACGCCCGTTCCAGCTCAGCCACGGCAGCGCCAGATAGACGAGCTGCGTGCCGAGCACGAACAGCACGCGCCAGTTGTTGAACACGCCCTTGACCGCGCGCGGATAGACCTTCTTGTGTACTTCGTAGAGCGAGGAGCCCTGGTCAGGGTCTTTTCCCGGCGGGGTGTGTACCACCCTGATCGGGATGTCTTTGAGAGAGTCGGACATGGTCTTTCCCTGTAAGAAGATTCCGGTAAAACGGCATGACGGGCCGGCTTACCGCAAGGTTCTGGCCGGGTGAGGCGGCGGGGGTGGCTTAAACCTGTATCGTGAGTGCTATTTTAATCCATTCTTCCGTCGATTCGGCACCCCCAAAGAAAACTGCCCGCACGACGGCGGGCAGTTTCGGGCTCGCCCCTTACTACTGGGCTTTGGGGTTGTTCGACAGACCCCATACGTAGGCGGCCAATAGGTGGACCTTGCCTTCGCCGAGGAAGTCCTTCCACGCCGGCATCTGGTTGTTGCGGCCGTTGGTGATGGTCTCGACGATGGTCTTCTCGGTGCCGCCGTATAGCCAGGTGTTGTCGGTCAGGTTCGGCGCGCCGACGCCCTGGTTGCCCTTGCCGTCCGGGCCGTGGCAGGTCGCGCAGTCCGCCTTGAAGGTCTCGGATCCGCGTTGCGCGCGCTCGGCGTCGTGCTTCTTGCCCGACAGCGACATCGCGTAGTTGGCGACGTCCTTGACCTTCTCTTCGCCGAACCTGGCGCCGAAAGCCGGCATCTGGCCGTGGCGGCCGCCCTCGATCGAGGTCTTGATGGTGGCCGCATCGCCGCCGTACAGCCAGTCGTGGTCGGTCAGGTTCGGGAAGCCCTTGGCGCCGCGCGCGTCGGAGCCGTGGCACTGCACGCAGTAGGTCTGGAACAGGCGCTTGCCCATTTCCTGAGCCTTCGGATCGGCGGCCACCGCTTTCAGCTCCTTCTTCTGGAACTGGTCGTACAGCGGCTGGTACTTCGCCTCGGCGTCGCCGCGTTCCTTCTTGTACTGGCCGACCGAGCTCCAGCCGAACAGGCCCTGGTACTTGCCGAGGCCCGGGTAGAGCGCGAGGTAGCCGATGCCGAAGGCGATTGTGATGTAGAACATCCACATCCACCAGCGCGGCAGCGGGTTGTTGTACTCGACGAGGTCGTCGTCCCACACGTGGCCGGTGACGTCGGCCGCTTCGCCGTCCTTCTTCACCGCCACGGCCTTCGCCTGGCTGAACAGCACGTAGCCCAGGCCGGCCATGCCGGCGATCACGATGACGGAGATGTAGACACTCCAGAAATCACTCACAAAATCACTCATTCTTTCGCTCCGTTGGCCGCTTCGCGGAATTGGACCGCCTCGTCCTCGTCGCCGAGGAAGGGCAGCTTGGCCGCCTCGTCGTAACGGTTCTTGGCGCGTTTGCTGTAGGCACCGATCAGGATCACGGCGAAGCTGACGAGGCAGAACACCGTGAACGCAGAGTGCCCGTAACTGGTCCAGTCCATAGGCTTAGCGCGCGTTCTTCAGCGCAAGGCCGAGGCCCTGCAGGTAGGCGATCACCGCGTCCATTTCCGACTTGCCGTCGACCGCGGCCTTGGCCTCGGCGATGTCCTTGTCGGAGTAGGGGACGCCCACTTTGCGCAGCGCTTCCATATGCTTGGGGACGGAGTCCGCGTCGACCAGGTTGCGGGCGAGCCACGGGAAGGCCGGCATGTTCGACTCGGGCACGACGTCGCGCGGGTTGATCAGGTGCACGCGGTGCCATTCGTCCGAGTAGCGGCCGCCGACGCGGGCCAGGTCCGGACCGGTACGCTTGGAGCCCCACAGGAACGGGTGGTCGTACACCGACTCGCCGGCGACCGAGTAGTGGCCGTAGCGTTCGGTCTCGGCGCGGAGCGGGCGGATCATCTGCGAGTGACAGTTGAAGCAGCCTTCGCGCTGGTAGACGTCGCGGCCGGCCAGTTGCAGCGCGGTGAAGGGCTTGAGGCCCGCCACCGGCTCGGTGGTCGACTTCTGGAACATCAGCGGCACGATTTCGACGAGGCCGGCAAAGCTGATCACGATCAGCGTGAACACGATCAGGTAGCCGACGCGTTCTTCGATCAGTTTCTGGATCTTTTCCATCTTGTTCTTTCGACCTTAGTGCGCGTGGGCGGTGACGGCCGGGATCTTGGCGTCGACCGGACGACCTGCGAACACGGTGCGGTAGGTGTTGTAAGCCATCAGGACCATGCCGGTCAGGTAGAAGGCGCCGCCCACGAAGCGTACGAAGTGATACGGATAGGTGGCTTTGACGACCTCGGCGAACGCGTAGGTCAGCGTGCCGTCCGGGTTCAGCGCGCGCCACATCAGGCCCTGCATCACGCCGGAGATCCACAGCGCGGAGATGTAGAGCACGACGCCGATGGTCGCGAGCCAGAAGTGCGCCTCGATCAGCTTGACGCTGTACATCTCTTCACGGCCCCACAGGCGCGGGATCAGATAGTAGAGCGAACCCATGGTGATGAAGCCGACCCAGCCGAGCGCGCCGGAGTGCACGTGGCCGACGGTCCAGTCGGTGTAATGCGACAGCGCGTTCACGGTCTTGATCGCCATCATCGGGCCTTCGAAGGTCGACATGCCGTAGAACGACAGCGACACGACGAGGAACTTCAGGACCGGGTCGGTGCGCAGCTTATGCCAGGCGCCGGACAGCGTCATGATGCCGTTGATCATGCCGCCCCAGGACGGTGCCAGCAGGATCAGCGAGAACACCATGCCGAGCGACTGGGTCCAGTCGGGCAGCGCGGTGTAGTGCAGGTGGTGCGGACCCGCCCACATATAGGTGAAGATCAGCGCCCAGAAGTGCACTACCGACAGGCGGTAGGAGTACACCGGACGGCCGGCCTGTTTCGGCACGAAGTAGTACATCATGCCGAGGAAGGCGGCGGTCAGGAAGAAGCCGACGGCGTTGTGGCCGTACCACCATTGCACCATCGCGTCGACGGCGCCGGCGTAGACCGAGTACGACTTGAACGCGCCGGCCGGCACCGACAGGTTGTTCACGATGTGCAAGAGCGCGACGGTCAGGATGAACGAACCGTAGAACCAGTTGGCGACGTAGATGTGCTTGATCTTGCGTTTGGCGATGGTGCCGAAGAACACCACGGCGTAGGCGACCCAGACGAGCGCGATCAGGATGTCGATCGGCCACTCGAGCTCGGCGTATTCCTTGCTCTGCGTGTAGCCGAGCGGCAGCGTGATGGCCGCGGCGACGATCACCGCCTGCCAGCCCCAGAAGGTGAAGGCGGCCAACTTGTCCGAAATCAGCCGCACGTTACACGTGCGCTGGACGACGTAGTACGAGGTGGCGAACAGGCCGCAGCCGCCGAAGGCGAAGATCACGGCGTTGGTGTGCAGCGGGCGCAGGCGGCCGAAGTGGAGCCACGGACCGAAGTTCAGGTCCGGCCACACCAGCTGGGCCGCGATGACGACGCCCATCAGCATGCCGAAAATGCCCCAGGCTACGGTCATCACGGCAAACTGGCGCACCACCTTATAGTTATAAGTGGATTGCGTTTCCATTAAAGGTTTCTCCAAGGTTGCAAACTAGAACGTATTAAACCGCGACGGCTTGATTCCTGAAGGGCTGTCCCCATCTCCCTTCGACGCGGATCAAGGCCGTAGATGAGGCGGTCACGCGGCCGGCTCGTGCGCGAGGATTCCGTGTGTCGCTGCGCGTCTTCAGTAACGGTTTTCACAAAACCGGAAGACGCGACCGCCCCTTCGATGTCAACCCGGCATTCTAAAGCAATCGACCCCTGCGGGCCAGACGCATACCGGCGCTCGGGCCCCGCGGTTTCATTCCGTTACACGGCCCTTTGGGGCGTGGCCGGAAGTTGTCGTCGCAGCGAATTGTATTGTCATCGTCCGGAAGCCCCTTGATCTGGGTCAAAGGGCGCCAAAGCCGCGTCCGGCCTCGCTGACGGATGCTAGAATCGCGCTTTTCACGCCGGGAACCTTCCATGACCGCGACCGTGCGCTACACCCTCCGCCCGATCCGACCCGAAGCCCATCTGTTCGAAGCGACGCTCACCGTCGACGCGCCCGACCAGGCCGGTCAGCGCTTCACGCTGCCGGCGTGGATTCCCGGCAGCTATATGATCCGCGACTTCGCGCGCCAGATCGTGGCGATCCGCGCCGAATCGGGCGGTAAGAGCTTGGCGCTGACGCAGCTGGACAAGCACAGCTGGTTGGCCGAGCCGTGCAAGAAGGCGCTGACGGTGACGGTAGAGGTGTACGCGTACGACCTGTCAGTGCGCGGCGCTTATCTGGATTCCACGCGCGGCTTCTTCAACGGCACCAGCGTGTTCCTGCGCCCCGAAGGCTTGGCCGAGCAGCCGTGCACGCTCGACATCCAGCCGCCCGAGGGCAAGGCGTTCGACGACTGGACGGTCGCGACCAGCCTGGCGCCGCTCGATGTGAAAAAGAGGACCGGCTTCGGCCGGTATGGCGCCGCCGGCTACGACGAGCTGATCGACCACCCGTTCGAACTCGGCGGGGTCGAGCGCGTGACGTTCAAGGCCTGCGGCGTGCCGCACGAGATCGTCGTCTCGGGCCGCCATCGCGGCGACCTCAAGCGCCTCGCGCGCGACGCGAAGAAAATTTGCGAATACCAGATCAGACTATTCGGCGAGCCGGCGCCGTTCGAACGCTACGTCTTCCTGCTCTACGTCGGCGGCGACGTCTACGGCGGGCTCGAACACCGCGCGTCTACCGCGCTCGTAGCCAACCGCGACGACCTGCCGGTCAAGGGCGACAAGAGCCTCACCGACGGCTACCTGCAGCTTCTCGGCCTGATCAGCCACGAATACTTCCACAGCTGGAACGTCAAGCGGATCAAGCCGGCCGCGTTCACGCCGTACGAACTGTCCACCGAGAACTATACGAGGCTGTTGTGGGCGTTCGAGGGCGTGACGTCCTATTACGATGATTTGACGCTGGTGCGCTCCGGCCTGATCGACAAGGAGCGCTACCTGCAACTGTTGGCGAAAACGATCACCGCGGTAGAGCGCGGTGCCGGCCGCAGGAAGCAGACGCTCGAAGAATCGAGCTTCACCGCGTGGAACAAGTACTACCGCCAGGACGAGAATAGCCCGAACGCCATCGTCAGCTACTACGCGAAGGGCGCGCTCGCCGCGCTGGCGCTCGATCTGTTCATCCGCGAAGAGAGCGGAGGCGTGAAGAGCCTCGACGACGTGATGTGCGCCTTGTGGAGCAAGTGGCTCTCCGACGGCCAAGGCTTGGCCGAGCACGAGTGGGAGGCGATCGCCGAGGCGGTCACCGGGCTCGACCTCGCCGACTTCTTTGCGTCCGCCTTGCGCTCTACCGAAGACCTGCCACTAGCGAAGCTGCTCGCGACGCAGGGCGTGACGCTGTCTTTCGACGCGGCCGCGTCGGCGTCCGATCGCGGCGGTCTCGCCGACTCGGCCAACGTCAAGGAGCGCGCCGTGTTCGGCGCGAAGACCGCCGCCGATCCGCTCGGCGTCAAGCTCACGCAGGTCTTCGACGGCGGCGCCGCGCAGGCTGCCGGCCTGTCCGGCGGCGACGTGCTGGTCGCGATCGACCATCTGAAGGCCTCCGACTTCGACAAGCAGCTGGCGCGCTACGCGCCGGGTGACAAGATCACCGTCCACTATTTCCGCCGCGACGAACTGGCTAGCGCCACGCTCGAGCTGGCCGCCGCGCCTACCGACACCGCGCGCCTCGCCCTCGCCGGCGACGCCGCCTGGCTGCACCGCTGAACCTTCGGCCCCGAACAAGAGAGAAACCCATGGCCACGCCACAGATCAAGTACCGCAAGGACTACCGCGCACCCGCGTTCCAGATCGACCGGATCGACCTGACCTTCGACATCCACGAGCCGCTGGTGACCGTCAGGTCGCGCCTGGTGATGCGCCGCAACGGCGGCAACTCGGCCAAGCTCGTGCTCGACGGCAGCGCCGTGCTCAAGGCGGTGGTGCTCGACGGTGAAAGGTTGGCCGAGCCGCGCTACGCGCTCGATGCGGCCGCCGAGACGCTGACCATCGACGACGTGCCCGACGGCTTCATCCTCGAGATCGAGACCGAGATCGACGCGGCGGCCAATACCAGCCTGATGGGGCTGTACGCTTCCGGCGGCAACCTGTTCACGCAGTGCGAGCCCGAGGGGTTCCGCAAGATCACCTACTACCTCGACCGTCCCGACTCGATGTCGAAGTTCACCACCACGCTGATCGCCGACAAGCAGGCCTACCCGGTGCTCTTGTCGAACGGCAACAAGGTCGGCGAGGGCATGCTCGACAAGAAGCGCCACTGGGTGAAATGGGTCGACCCGTACAAGAAGCCTTCCTACCTGTTCGCGCTGGTCGCCGGCCGCCTGTCGGCACTGCGCGACCGCTTCGTGACCGCCGGCGGGCGCGACGTCAAGCTGGAAGTCTGGACCGAGGCGTCCGACCAGGACAAGGTCGCGCACGCGATGGCGTCGCTGAAACGCGCGATGAAGTGGGACGAGGAGCGCTTCGGGCTCGAGTACGACCTCGACACCTACATGATCGTCGCCGTCGGCGACTTCAACATGGGCGCGATGGAGAACAAGGGTCTCAACATCTTCAACACCAAGTACGTGCTCGCGCGCCAGGACACCGCGACCGACTTCGACTTCGAGGCGGTCGAGGGCGTGATCGGCCACGAGTACTTCCACAACTGGACCGGCAACCGCGTCACCTGCCGCGACTGGTTCCAGTTGAGCCTGAAGGAAGGCCTGACGGTGTTCCGCGACCAGGAGTTCACCGCCGACATGACGAGCCGCGCGGTCAAGCGCGTCGAGGACGTGCAGTCCCTGCGCGCGATGCAGTTCCCTGAGGACGCCGGCCCGACCGCGCACCCGATCCGCCCGGACAGCTACATCGAGATGAACAACTTCTACACCATGACGGTGTACGAGAAGGGCGCCGAAGTGGTGCGCATGTACCAGACGCTGCTCGGCCGCGACGGCTTCAGGAAGGGCATGGAGCTCTACTTCCGCCGCCACGACGGTCAGGCGGTGACCTGCGACGACTTCCGTAATGCCATGGCCGACGCCAATGGCGTCGACCTGACCCAGTTCGGCCTGTGGTACAGCCAGGCCGGCACGCCGCTGCTGTCGGTCACGGGTGAATACGACGCGGTCAGTCAGACCTACACACTAACGGTGAAACAGAGCTGCCCGGCGACGCCCGACCAGGCCGAGAAGCAGCCGTTCCACGTCCCGTTCGCCGTCGGCCTCGTCGGCCCGGACGGCGACGACCTGCCGTTGACCCTCGACGGAGAGGCGGTGCCCGGCCCGACCACGCGCGTGCTCGACGTCAAGTCGGCCGAGCAGGTCTTCGTGTTCACCGGCGTCGCCGCGCAGCCGGTGCCGTCGCTGCTGCGCGACTACTCGGCGCCGGTCCAGCTTAACTTCGCGTGGCACGACGAGGAGCTGGCCTTTCTGATGGCGGGCGATGCCGACCCGTTCGCACGCTGGGAAGCCGGCCAGACGCTGGCGCGCCGCGTGCTCGTCGCGCGCGTCGCCGACGACGCGGCGAACCGGCCGTGGCAGGGGGCGGGGCCGCTCGCCGAGTGCTTCGCCGCGGTGCTCGCCGACCATGCGATCGACCCGGCGTTTAAGGCGCTGATGCTGTCGCTGCCGCATGAGGCCGAACTCCTGGAGCTGCTCGACGCCGTCGACCCGGCGCGCCTCACGCGCGTGCGCGAACGGCTGCTGGCCGAGCTCGCGCAGACCTTGCGCGGCGCGTGGCACGAGATGTTCGACCTGAATCGCGGCCACGAATACCGGCCGCAGGACGCCGGCCGCAGGACGCTGAAGAACCTCGCGCTCGCCATGCTCGCCCGCCTGCCGGACGACTGGCCGCTCGACGCGGCGCGCGAACAGTTCGAGGAGGCGAACAATATGACCGACCAGATCGGCGCGCTCGAGGCGGTCAAGCACCGCGACAGCGAGGTGCGCACCGACTGCCTGGTCGACTTCGCCGAACGCTGGGGCGAAGAGCCGCTGGTGATGGACAAGTACTTCGCCCTGATCGCGACGAGCCGCCTGCCGTGCACGCTCGACCACGTGAAGGCGGCGATGGAGCACCCTGCATTCAGCATCAAGAACCCGAACAAGGCGCGCGCGCTGATCGGCGGCTTCACGCGCAACCTCGCCGTCTTCCACGCCGAGGACGGCAGCGGCTATGCCTTCGTCGCCGACCGCGTGCTCGAGATCGATGCGTTCAACCCGCAGGTCGCGAGCCGCCTGGTGCAGGCGTTCAACCGCTGGAAGAAGCTCGAACCGGGCCGGCGCGCGCTGATGCGCTCTCAGCTCGAGCGCATCCTCGCCGCGCCGGACCTGTCGCGCGACGTGTACGAGATCGTGTCGAAGAACCTCGCCGAGCCGGCGTGATCGCCGGGCTCGGCCAACGTTGAGACGCGCCCCTCGGGGTGCGTTTTCTTTTCAATACGGACTCGTATGAAACAACACCTCGGCAGCCTCGGCCTCCTGGCCGGCCTGTGGCTGGTGTGGAGCTACGCGTGGAGCGTCTCCAAGCTCGCCTTGCCCTATATTGGCCCGTTCGACCTCGCGACGGCGCGCACGCTGTGCGGCGTGCTCGGCCTCGGGATACTGCTCGTCGCCACCGGCAGGAGCCTTGCGCCGACGCCATTCTGGCCGACCTTCTGGCTCGGGCTGGCGCAGACCGCCGGCTTCACCGCGCTGTCCAACTTCGCGCTCGTCACCGGCGGCGCCGGCAAGGTGTCGGTGCTCGCGTACACGATGCCGTTCTGGACGCTGGTCCTCGCGCGCGTCTTTCTCGACGAGCGGCTGAGCAAGGCTCAATGGGCGAGCGTCGCGCTGGCGTTCGCCGGGCTGATGGCCATCGTCGAGCCGTGGCATCTTGACCTCGCGCGGCTGTCCGAGTGGCTGGCGGTGGCAGCCGGCCTGACCTGGGCGAGCTCGGCGATCATCGCCAAGACCTTGCGCCGCCATCGCCGGGTCGACGTGATGTCGCTGACCTTCTGGCAGATGTTCTGGGGCTTCTGGCCGCTGTTGGCGGTCTCGCTCGCGATGGGCGAGCCCGCGCCGGTGTGGGGCTGGGAGCTGGCGGCGGCGCTGCTGTATCTGGGGCCGCTGGCCAATAGTCTGGGCTGGCTGATCTGGATGGTGCTGCTCGGAAGGCTGTCGGCCGGCGCGACGGGGCTGGGGGCGCTGGTGGTGCCGGCGCTGTCGGTCGCGATCGCCGCGCTGCAGTTCGGCGAGATCCCGAGCCTGTCGGAGTCGCTCGGCATGGCGCTGATCGCCTTGTCGCTCGGCCTCTTGTGCGTGGTGACGCTCGGGCGTTCGAAAGCGGGATGAACAAGGTTGGCCGAGCTCGGCCAACCTTATGACTGGAAAACAAAAACGGGCCGCGTCAGCGGCCCGTCTGCATTGGCGATGAAACTCAGCGCTTCGGATAGCCCGGGCGCGAGATGCCGCTGAACGCCTGCGTGATGTCCTGTGCGGCCTGGACGACCAGCGAACCGAGGTGCACGACGCGCTCGTCGGGGATGCGCGACTTCGGGCCCGACACCGAGACCGCGGCGAACGGCTCGTTGTACTCATCGTAGATGCACGCGGCGACGCAGCGCAGGCCGACCGCGTGCTCCTCGTCGTCGAAGGAGAAGCCCTGGCGACGGATGCGCGAGATCTCTTCCTTCAGCTTGGCCGGCGTGTTGATCGTGCTGTGCGTGTACTGCGCGAGGCCGGTCTTGCGCAGCGAGTCGCTGACCTCGTCGTCGGTCAGCGTCGCGATGAAGGCCTTGCCGGCACCCGACGCATGCAGCGGCATGCGGCTGCCGATCGGCGCGAGCATGCGCATCATCTCGCGGCATTCGACCTGGCCGATCAGCACCGCGAGGCTTTCCTCGCGGTCGAGCACGGTCAGGTTGGCGGTTTCGCCGGCGGCGTCGACCAGGCGGCGCATGATCGGGTACGAGATGGTGATCAGCTCGCGGCTGTCGAGGAAGGCACTGCCGACGGTGAACGCGCGCACGCCTATGGTCCACAGCCCGAGGTCGCCGACCTGCTGCACGAAACCGGCCTGCTGCATGGTGGTGAGCAGCCGGTGCGTGGTCGAGTTGGGCAGGCCGACCTGCAGCGCGAGGTCGGTCAGCGAGACGCCGCTGACCGACTCGGCGATACGCTCGAGCAGCGTCAGGCCGCGCGTCAGCGACTGCACCTGTCCGGTCGGACTGCCGCCGCTGTCGGGGGTCTTGGCGCGCGGTCCGCCGCGCTTGTCGAGGGTGCTGCTGCCGATGGCCATGCCGAGTCCTTCAATCCAGTCTTGTCGTTCGTTGCGAACCGGTTTTGCCTTTTGGAAACCGGTTTCGATTATTCCCACGCTTTATGGTGACGAGTATACCACGCCGCCATTGATGCACCCGGTAAACGCACTTGTCAAATCTAAAAAATATGCTTGAAATGAAGCTGTTGCACGCTAGCGGACGGCGCCGCAGCGCGCCTTGCGTGCATCAAAAGAGAAAATGGAATCTATTTCCAAAAAATATTGACAGCCTGTCTGCCATCGGGGATAGTGCGCAAAACGGGACCGGGCCCAGTCCGTCCGTTTCCGACAGCAGATTCAAGAGTGAGGAGACACACCATGGCAAAAATGACCGCCGTTGAAGCAGCCGTCCACGTGCTGCTGAAGGAAGGCGTCGATACCGCGTTCGGCGTTCCGGGCGCAGCGATCAACCCGTTCTACTCCGCGCTGCGTAAAGTCGGCGGCGTCAGCCACGTCCTGGCGCGCCACGTCGAAGGCGCTTCGCACATGGCCGAAGGCTACACCCGCGCTAAAGCGGGCAACGTCGGCCTGTGTATCGGTACCTCGGGCCCGGCCGGCACCGACATGATCACCGGTCTGTACTCGGCCCAGGCCGACTCGATCCCCATCCTGTGCATCACCGGTCAGGCCCCGCGTGCCCGTCTGCACAAGGAAGACTTCCAGGCCGTCGACATCGAGTCGATCGCCAAGCCGGTGACCAAGTGGGCCGTGACCGTGCGCGAGCCGGCTCAGGTGCCGCGTGCTTTCCAGCAAGCCTTCCACCTGATGCGCTCCGGCCGTCCGGGCCCGGTGCTGATCGACCTGCCGTTCGACGTGCAGGTTGCCGAGATCGACTTCGATCCGGACACCTACGAGCCGCTGTCGCTGCACAAGCCGGCCGCCACCCGTGCCCAGGTTGAAAAAGCACTGTCCTACCTGATCGAGTCCGAGCGTCCGCTGATCGTGTCCGGCGGTGGCGTGATCAACGCCGACGCGTCCGATCTGCTGCAGGAATTCGCCGAGATCGTGAACGTGCCGGTGGTGCCGACCCTGATGGGCTGGGGCACCATCGCCGACGACCACCCGCTGATGGCCGGTATGGTCGGTCTGCAGACCTCGCACCGCTACGGCAACGCCACCATGCTGGCTTCCGACTTCGTGTTCGGTATCGGCAACCGTTGGGCCAACCGCCACACCGGTTCGGTCGAGACCTTCACCAAGGGCCGCAAGTTCGTCCACATCGACATTGAACCGACCCAGATCGGCCGCGTGTTCGGCCCGGACTACGGCATCGTCTCCGACGCCAAGGCCGCGCTGAAGCTGCTGGTCGAAGTGGCGAAAGAGTGGAAGGCCGCCGGCAAGCTGAAGAACACCGCAAGCTGGGTGGCCGAGGTTCAAGAGCGCAAGCGCACGATGCACCGCAAGTCGGACTTCGACAACGTGCCGGTCAAGCCGCAACGCGTGTACCAGGAAATGAACGCCTTCTTCGGCAAGGACGTCACCTACGTGACGACCATCGGCCTGTCGCAGATCGCCGCCGCCCAGTTCCTGCACGTGTACGAGCCGCGCCACTGGATCAACTGCGGCCAGGCCGGCCCGCTGGGTTGGACCATCCCGGCCGCGATCGGCGTGAAGACCGCGAACCCGGACGCCGACGTGGTAGCCATCTCCGGCGACTACGACTTCCAGTTCATGATCGAGGAACTGGCTGCCGCCGCGCAGTTCAAGAAGCCGTACATCCACGTCGTCGTGAACAACGCCTACCTCGGCCTGATCCGCCAGTCGCAGCGCATGTTCGAGATGGACTACTGCGTGCAGCTGGCGTTCGAGAACGTTAACTCGCCGGAACTGGGCGTGTACGGCGTCGACCACGTGAAAGTGGCCGAAGGCCTGGGCGTCAAAGCGATCCGCGTCACCCAGCCGGACGACATCCAGCCGGCGTTCGCCAAGGCTCGCGAGCTGATGGCCGAATTCCAGGTGCCGGTCGTCGTCGAGATCATCCTCGAGCGCGTGACCAACATCGCCATGGGTACCGAGATCGACAAAGTGACCGAGTTCGAGGAAATCCTCGACCTGCCGGCCTGATCGACCTTCGCCCGAACCACTGAGCCCAGTGGTTCGGGCGTTTTACCGACATCGAAACCTGGAGGGACCGACGTGCCTAAGTTTGCCGCCAACCTGACCATGCTGTTCAACGAAGTGGACTTCCTGTCGCGCTTCGAAGCCGCCGCCAAAGCCGGCTTCAAGGGCGTGGAATACCTCTTCCCGTACGACTTCGACAAGAACCAACTGGCTGAGCTGCTCGACAAGAACGGCCTGAAACAGGTTCTGCACAACCTGCCGGCCGGTAACTGGGCCGGCGGCGAGCGCGGCATCGCCGTGCTGCCGGATCGCGTGTCCGAGTTCCAGGACGGCGTCGGCCGTGCGATCGACTACGCCAAGACCCTCGGCTGCACCCAGCTGAACGTGCTGGCCGGCATCACCCCGCAGGGTGTGGACGCCGACAAAGTGCGCGAGACTTTCGTGTCGAACATCAAGTTCGCCGCCGACAAGCTCGAAGCCGAAGGCATCAAGCTCCTGATCGAAGCGATCAACACCTTCGACATCCCGGGCTTCTACGTGTCGGGCACCCAGCAGACGCTGGACCTGATCGCCGCCTCGGGCAGCAGCAACATCTACGTCCAGTACGACGTCTACCACATGCAGCGCATGGAAGGTGAGCTGGCCAACACGATCAAGGCCAAGCTGCCGCAGATCGCGCACATCCAGCTGGCCGACAACCCGGGCCGCAACGAACCGGGCACCGGCGAGATCAACTACCCGTTCCTGTTCTCGTTCCTCGACGAGATCGGCTACGACGGCTGGATCGGCTGCGAATACAAGCCGAAGACCACCACCGTGGAAGGCCTGGGCTGGGCCAAGGCCTACCTCGGCTAAGTACGACGCACGACGTACAACAAACGAATTAGGAGACTAGACATGAAAATCGGCTTTATCGGTCTTGGTATCATGGGCGCCCCGATGGCGGGCCATCTGGCGGACGCTGGCCATGAACTGTTTGTGAACACGATCGGCGACGTGCCGGCCTTCCTGCAGGAAAAAGGCGTGAAAGCGCTGGCGTCGGGCAAAGAAGTCGCCCAGGCGGCCGAAGTGATCGTCACCATGGTGCCGGACACCCCGGACGTGGAAAAGGTGCTGTTCTCGGTGGGCGGCGTCGCCGAAGGCCTGTCCGCCGGCAAGATCGTCGTCGACATGTCGTCGATCTCGCCGTTCGAGACCAAAGAATTCGCCAAGAAAGTCGAAGCACTGGGCGCCCAGTACATCGACGCCCCGGTATCGGGCGGCGAAGTCGGTGCCAAGGCCGCGACGCTGTCGATCATGTGTGGTGGTCCGGAAGCCGCTTTCGACAAGGTGCTGCCGCTCTTGCAACTGATGGGCAAGAACATCACCCGCGTCGGTGGTAACGGCGACGGCCAGACTGCCAAGGTCGCCAACCAGATGATCGTCGCGCTGACGATCGAAGCCGTGGGCGAAGCGCTGCTGTTCGCGTCCAAGGCGGGCGCCGATCCGGCAAAAGTGCGCCAGGCCCTCCTGGGCGGCTTCGCTTCGTCGAAGATCCTGGAAGTACACGGCGAGCGCATGTACAAGCGCACGTTCAACCCGGGCTTCCGCATCGCGCTGCATCAGAAGGACCTGAACCTGGCGCTGAACAACGCGCAGAAGCTGGGTCTGGCGCTGCCGGCGACCGCGCTGTGCCAGCAGCTGTTCAACACCTGCGTGGCCAACGGCGGCGCGGCGTGGGACCACAGCGCGCTGGTGCGTGCTCTGGAAGTGATGGGCAACTACGAGATCCCGGCTCAAGCCTAACTCGGCCTGATCGCCTGATCTGACACGAAAGTCGCCCGGGCCGGTTTGGTCGGGCGACTTTGCTATTTATGGGGGGAGGGTGCGACCGCGCCGCCCCGACAAGAATACTGGAGGACACATGTCGAACGCCCACGTTCCGGCCAACGCCACCGAGGCCCGCAGCTTCCTGCGCGGCCTGTTCGACGCCGCGGTCGAGGCCGCGCTGCCGTACAAGACCCTGGCGCAGTACCTGCCCGAAGCGCCCAAGGGCCGCACCGTCGTGATCGGCGCCGGCAAGGGCGCCGCCTCGATGGCGCAGGCGCTCGAGCAGAACTGGAAGGGCCCGCTCGAGGGCATGGTGATCACCCGCTACGAGCACGGCCTGCCGACCGACAAGATCCGCATCGTCGAAGCGTCGCACCCGGTGCCCGACGCGGCCGGCCAGAAGGCCGCCGAACAGGTGCTGGAAAGCGTCAAGGGGCTGACCGAGGACGACCTGGTGATCTGCCTGATCTCCGGCGGCGGCTCGGCGCTGTTGTCGCTGCCGGTGCCTGGCATCACGCTCGACGAGAAGCGCGCGGTCAACAAGGCGCTCTTGAAGTCCGGCGCGCAGATCTCCGAAATGAACTGCGTGCGCAAGCACCTGTCGGCGATCAAGGGCGGCCAGCTGGCCGTCGCCTGCTACCCGGCGCGCGTCGTCACGCTGATGATTTCCGACGTGCCGGGCGACGACCCGTCGGTGATCGCGTCCGGCCCGACCGTTCCCGATCCGAGCACGTTCGAGCAGGCGCGCGAAGTGATCGCCAAGTACGGCATCGAGCTGCCGGCGTCGGTGAAGGCCTACCTCGAAGCCGCTCAGAACGAGACGCCGAAACCGGGCGATCCGCGTCTGGCGCGCTGCGAAGGCCACATCATCTCGACGCCGCAGCACGCGCTGCAGGCGGCCGCCCGTCTCGCGCGCGAGCACGGCGTGACGCCGATCGTGCTCGGCGATACCATCGAGGGCGAATCGCGCGACGTCGCGCTGGTCCACGCCGGCATCGTGCGCCAGATCGTCGGTTTCGACGAACCGGCCGCCAAGCCGTGCGTGATCCTGTCCGGCGGCGAGACCACCGTCACCGTGCGCGGCAACGGCCGCGGCGGCCGCTGCGCCGAGTTCCTGCTGCAGCTGACCATCGCGCTCGAAGGCGTGGCGAGCGTCTATGCGCTCGCGTGCGACACCGACGGCATCGACGGCTCGGAAGACAACGCCGGCTGCATCAGCGCGCCGGATTCGCTCGACCGCGCCGCGGCGAAGGGCGTGTCGGCCAAGGTGCACCTGGCGAACAACGACGCGTACACCTTCTTCCAGGCTATCGACGACCTGATCGTCACCGGCCCGACGCGAACCAACGTCAACGACTTCCGCGCCATCCTGGTGCTGCCGAACTGAGTCGATGAAACCTGAAATTCAAGCGCATCCGAATCGTGCTTGATTTGTTGTTGCCCCGGCCTCGTGCCGGGGTTTTTTCTTGCCCGGAGTAAAGGGGCAGGGCAGGCGCGCGCTGCGTGACCCTCGAACGTTGGTCGAGCCCTGCTACCACCGCTGGTCGCGGCTCGTCGAAGCGGGCATCTCGCTGAAATGAGAACGGCGGCGTCGGATGGGCTCGTGCCTCACCCTTCACCGCCGCCCTGGCGCCAGCGTCAAGTTCCTACCCGTGCGCGACGTACCTTATTTCAGCGTCAGGCGAACCTGATCCGTCGGCTTGCCCGCTAGCGTGACCTTGACGATCGCCTTGGCGCCCGCGGCCGCCTTGACCTTGGCCGTCAGCTTGTTGCCGCCGGCCGGTTCCAGCTTGGCGGTGGTTTTTTTCGTGCCTGCCAGCAACGTAACCTCGCCGCTGGCGCCTTGGCTTGCGACCGCCTGGCCGCCGTGATCGGTCAGATAGACGGCAAGCTGGCCCGCCTCGGCGACGAGTTCGACGCGCTGGCCCGACTTGGCCTCGGCCATCACGCCGCCCTGTTGCGGCTTGAGCACGCCGTCGGCGAACGCGAGGCCGGTGGACAAGGCGAGGGAGGCGGCGATCAGCAGCTTTTTCATGGTGTTCTCCTTTACAAAGGGTTCGCCCCGAGCAGCCACCCGGGGCGGCTTAAAAATCAGAAGGCTTCGGTGCTGTGGTCTTGCAGCAGCTTTTGCAGCGGTTTCTCGCCGAACAGCCAGAACATCAGCGGAGTCAGCAGCGTGTCGAGCAGGGTCGAACTGACCAGCCCGCCGAAGATCACCACCGCCACCGGGTGCAGGATCTCCTTGCCCGGCGCGTCGGCGGCGAACAACAGCGGCGTCAGCGCCAGCGCGGCCGTCAGTGCCGTCATCAGCACCGGCGTGAGCCGTTCCAGCGAACCGCGAACGATCATGCGTTGGCCGAAGGTTTCGCCCTCGAACTTGCACAGGTTGATGTAGTGACTGACTTTGAGGATGCCGTTGCGCGTGGCGATGCCGGTCAGCGTGATGAAGCCGACCAGCGAGGCGACCGACAGCGAGATGTCGGCCAGCCACATCGCGATCACGCTGCCGATCAGCGCCATCGGGATGTTGCCCATGATCATCGCGGTGAGCTTGACCGACTTGTAGCGGCTGTAGAGCACCATGAAGATCAGCGCGAGCGAGATCAGCGATAGCCCGGCGATCAGCTTGGTCGCCTGCTCCTGTGCCTGGAACTGGCCTTCGAGGCTGACGAAATAGCCTTCGGGTAGCTGGCTGTCGGCCAATACCTTGCGGATATCCGTAATGATGCGCGCCATGTCCGAGCCGTCGGTATTGGCGGCGATGACGATGCGGCGGCGGCCGTTCTCGCGTCCGATCTGGTTGGGACCGTCCGACTCCTCGACGCTGGCGACCTGCGACAGCGGGATACGCCCGTGCGGCGTGTCGATCAGGATGTTGGCCAGGCCCGGTGTGTCGCGAGCGCTGTCCGGCAGGCGTACCACCAGCTTGAAGCGCTTGTTGCCGTCGACGATCTGCGCGACGGTGTCGCCCTCGGTCAGCGTCTCCAGCGTCTTCAGCAACGCTCCCGGCGAGACGCCGTACTGCGCAGCCTTGCCGTAGTCGAGCCGCACCTTGATCTGCGGGATCAGCACCTGCTTCTCGATCTGCAGATCGGTCAACCCCGGAATCTTGGCCAGCCTGTCGCGCAGGCTCGCGGCCTGGCCGCGCAGCGTATCGAGATCGTCCCCATAAATCTTCAGTGCAATCTGGGCGCGTACGCCGGACAGCAGGTGATCGAGTCGGTGCGAGATCGGCTGGCCGACGGTCGCCACCGCCGGCAGCGGCGCCAACTTGGCCCGGATGTCGGCCATCACCGCCTCGCGCCCCCGCTCCGACGGCTTGAGGTCGACGTCGAGCTCGCTCGAGTGCACGCCCTCGGCGTGTTCGTCGAGTTCGGCGCGGCCGGTGCGCCGGCCGACGCTCCTCACCTCCGGCACTTCCTTGATCAGCGCCTCGGCCAAGCTGCCGACGCTGTTGGATTCGGCCAGCGAGGTGCCGGGGTTGAGCAGCAGCGACACGGTGAGCGTGCCCTCGTTGAACGCCGGCAGGAACGCTTTGGGGAAGTACGGCACGGTGGCGACCGTCGCTATCACTAGCAGCACCGAGGCGGCCAGGATAGGCTTGGCACGACCGAACGACGCTTCGAGAATGCGTTTGTCCCAGTGCTTCAGCCATAGCACCAGTCGCGAGTCACCGTGCTCGATCTGCCTCATGCGCGGCAGCAGGAAGTAGCACATCACCGGCGTGACGGTGAGCGCCACCACCAGACTCGACAGGATCGACGTGATATAGGCGACGCCGAGCGGCGCGAACAGCCGGCCCTCGATGCCCGGCAGCGCGAACAGCGGCACGAACACCAGAACCACGACCATGGTGGCGACGACCACCCCCGAGCGCACCTCGTTGCACGCCGTCGCGATCACCTTGACGATGCCGGCCACGCCCTTGGGCTTGTTCGCTTTCAGCCGGCGCAGCACATTTTCCACGTCGACCAACGCGTCGTCGACCAGTTCGCCGATGGCGATCGCTAAGCCGCCCAGCGTCATCACGTTGATCGACAGCCCCATGCCCTTGAACACCAGCGCGGTGATCGCCAGCGACAAGGGGATCGCGGTCAGTGAAATCAGCGTGGTGCGCACGTTCATCAGGAACAGGAACAGGATGATCGCGACCATGATCGCGCCGTCGCGCAGCGCTTCCTGCACGTTGCCGATCGACGCGTCGATGAAGTCGGCCTGGCGGAACGAGATTTCCGGCTTGGACACCCCCGGCGGCAGCGACTTGGACAGCGACGCCAGCGCATGCTCGATGTCCTCGCTGAGCCTCACCGAGTCGGCGTTCGGCTGTTTCTGCACGCTGACAATGACCGCCGGCTTGGCGCCGAAGCCGGCGTCGCCGCGCTTGAACGAGGCGGCGAACTTCACCTCGGCCAACTGCTTCAACAGGATGGGCTGGCCGCCGACGTCCTTGACCGCGAGGTTCTGCAGGTCTTCCAGCCTTGTGGTGCGCCCGAGGTTGCGGATCAGATATTCGCGCGCGCTCTGCTCGAGGAAGCCGCCGCTGGTATTGCTCGAGAACGCCTTCAGCGCGGCGTCCAGCTCGTCGAAACTGACGCCGAGTTGTGCCATCAGCGCCGTATTCGGCTCGACGCGGAACTGGCGCACCTCGCCGCCGATCGGGATCACCTGCGCGACGCCCGGGATCGACAATAGCCGAGGCCGCAGCACGAAGTCGGCGTACTCGCGCACCTGCATCGGGCTGACCTTGGCCGGGTCGGCCGGCAGCGCGATCAGCATGATCTCGCCCATCACCGACGAAATCGGACCCATGTTCGGGCTCACACCTTCCGGCAATTGTTCCTTGACCTCGGCCAGGCGCTCGGCGACCAGCTGCCGGTTGCGGTAGATGTCCGAACCCCATTCGAACTCGGCGTAGAGGATAGACAGCCCGATGCCTGACACCGAGCGCACCCGCGTCACGCCGGGCATGCCGTTCAAGGCGGTTTCGAGCGGAAACGACACCAGTTGCTCGACTTCTTCCGGCGCCATGCCGCCGGCTTCGGTCATGACGGTGACGGTCGGCTTGTTGAGGTCCGGGAACACGTCCACCGGCATGTTCGACGCGGTGATGCCGCCGTAAATCATCAGGATGACGGCGAAGGCGAGCACGAACAGCCGGTTTTTCAGGCTGCTATTGACGATCCAGCTAAACATGAACGTCCCCTTAGCGGATCTGGTTGATCAGCGTTGCGCCGGCGGTCACGACCCGTACGCCCGGCTTCACGCCCGTCGCCACGACGTTGGCGCCATCGAGCGCGGTCACTTGCACCGGCACGGCGCGAAAGACTTCGGCGCGCTCGTGCACCCAGACGATGCTCTCGTTGGCCGAATTCTTTACGACGCTCGCCGCCGGTAGCGGCACGCCCTTGACGGTATCGCGCGTCTGAGCGATGACCTTCACCGCCTGGCCGAGCGCCAGCGGGGTATCGCCGCCCTGCTTTAGCCGGAACAGCACCGGCAACGCGCCATCGCGGAAGGCGCTGGCGCCGCCGACAAAGGCCAACGGCGTCTTCGTGCCCGCGAGGCTCGCGTCCGCGAGGCCGGCGACGAGCTTGCTGTCGTAGGCGAGCGCTTCGATCATCAGCCGGGCCGGATCGATGATCTCGAACAGCACGTCGCGCGCCTCGACGACCTGGCCGTTGACGACGCGGGCCGCCGCGATCACGCCGCTGACCGGCGCGACCAGCGCTTCGCGCCCCGTCGCAGTGCCGAGCGCTGCGGCGCGCTGGCGCAACGCCGCGAGTTCGGCCGCCTGGGCTTCGACCTCTTTCTTCGACACCGTGCCGGTGAGTTCGCGCAGCCGGTTCAGCTGCCTCTCGGCTTGTTGGGCCTTGACCCTCAGCTCGGCCAACTCGGCTCGTTGGTTGGCGCGCTCGACGCTGCTGACCGCGGGCACCACATAGGCCAGCACCTGGCCCTTGCCGACTTTCATGCCGGCCACCGGCAGCCCCTTCGGACCGGGTTCGATACGGCCGGACTGGATGGCCTGCACGCGTCCGCCGGCGTTCGGGTCCATCACGACGTGGCCGTTGAGTTCGACGGTGCGGGGCACGGTCTTTTCCGCGCCGACCACGGTACGGATGGCCAGTCGCCGTTGCGCGTCCTTGGGCACGAAGACGCTGCCGTCCGGCAGGCGTTGCGGTTTGTCGGAAGCGATGGCGGCGGCCGGCTTTGCCGCATCGCCGCTGTGGTCTTCGTCGCCGTGCGCGATGGCCTGGTTGAGCCAGAGTGCCAGCAGGCAGGCCAGCAGTTTGTTCATTTTCATGTTCCTATCCCTTATGCCGGCTTTCAGGCGGCTCGACCCCGCTGGCGACGTTTAAGCAGCAGCGAGACGGCCGCCAAGGCGGCCAGAGCGCCGCCGACCCACCACCACATCGATCCCGAGCCATAGCCGCTGGTGGCGGCTTCGGGCTCGGCCGCTTCGGCTACGATCAGCGTGGTCTCGATCAGGTCGGCGTCGTCGCCGGCCTGGACGGTAAACACCAGCGGGTACTGGCCCGGTTTGGCGAACTGCGGCGCGTTCACGAGATAGCTGCCGTTGTCGGCCGCCTGCGCGACGGCCTTCCAGCTGCCGCTCTCGACTTCCACTCTCGCGCCGGTCACCGGCTCGTTGCTGGCGAAACGGTCGAGGTAAACGGTGAGCCGGCCGTTGCCGGGCGTGGCGACCAGTTCGAACAGCTCGGTCTGCGCCTCGGCACGCGGTGCGACGTTGGCCGCGACGGCCGGTTTGGAACCATCACCGTGGTCTTCACCGGCGTGGGCAAAGGCGAGCAAGGGGGTAAACAGCAGCGTAAAGAGCAGGGTTTGGCGGGTCATGGCAGGACTCCCACGGCCTGGTTGTAACGGGAGACGGCCCGGGCCGCCTCGGTGCGGGCACGGGCGGCTTGCAGACGGGTGTCGGCGAGTTCGGTCTCGGCGCGGATCATCGCGGGCAGGTCGAGCTGACCGGCCTTGAAGGCTTTTTCGACCCAGGCGAAGCTCTGCTCGGCCAGTTGCAGGCGTTCCTGCTGCAGAGTCGACGCCTCCCCGGCCTGGTCGAGTTCGGCCCTGCTCGCCGAAGCATTCGCGGCAAGCTTGCGCTGCGCGGTGTCGAGCGCGATCTGCGCCTCGGTCAGTTCGGCGTTGGCCGCGGTGATCCGCGGCTGATTGCGCGACGACGAACCGAACGGAATCTTGATCGCGATCATGGCGAGGTTCTGGTAAGGCTCGCCGAAGCCGCCGCGTTCGCGGGTCAGCGTGAGCGCCAGTTCGGGGTTGTTCCGAGTGTCGCCGCCCGCCTGGCTGAGCCGTGCTTGTGCGGACGAGGCCTTGGCAACCAGGCTCGCAAGCTGCGGGTGCGTGCCCGGCTCGACTTGTGCGGCAGGCCGTTCATCCTGATCCGGCAAGGGCGCGCCGCGCGACAGCGCCCTGAACTGTTCTTGCGCGCGGGATAGAGTCGCTTTCGAACGCAAACGCTCGCTCTTGGCCTGGCCGAGGGTGCTGCGAGCGAGGTTCAGGTCGAGCGGGGCCAGATCGCCGGCCTTGACCCGGCGCGCGACGTCGGCTTCGAGGCGGGTGGACTCCTCGAGTTTGAGCTCGGCCGAGATCAGCTCGGTCTGGGCGAGGCGGACGTCCCACCACGCTTCGCGCAGCTCGCCGGCGAGTTGCCAGCGTTCTTGGATGAAGCCTTGGCTGCTGGCTTCACGCTCGCTCTGCGCGACCCTCCGCGCCCGGTCGCGCTGGCCCCATAGCCACAGCGGAACGCCGACTTCGGCTTCCCACTCGCGCAAGCCGTGGTTACGGTCGATCTGGTCGCTGCGGCCAGACAAAGTCAGCGTCGGTGGTTCGGGCAGCAGGGATCGGGCGGCCGCTTCCTGCGCGTCGAATTGCGCCGTGCGGGCGGACTGGGCCGGGGCATTCGCGGCCCAGGCATGGTCGAGGGCGTCCTTGAGCGTGGCGGCAGACAGCGGTGCGGACACGCCCAGCCAGAACGCGGCCATCCCCAAGGCCTGCCGATAAAACGGAGGGATATTAGGCATGTTGGCCTCTGCGACAGAGTTGAAAACGGCTATGCGTCATGCCGGACACGAAAAAGCGGCCTTGCGGCCGCACGATGAGTCGAAAGGTGTCCGCATCTTACTTGCTGCGGTAATTCTCGGGATTGTTTTTGATGGCGTGGTCGGCGTAATGGCTGAGCGCTTCGGGCGACGGGGCCTGAACCTTGAGCCCGCTCGCCGGCTCTTGGCGCTGTGCCGACGTAGCCATTTGTTGTACGTACTGCGAATGAACAGCATTGCGCTCAATGAAGGCACGGGCGTTGTCGCCACCATCGGCGAAGGCGGCCGAAGCCAGCACGGACAGGGACAGCGCGGTCAGGACGAGTTTTTTCATGGTCGATCTCCTAGAGGGATGAGGTGTTTTTCCTAGTGGGCAGCATTTCTTTGTGCTGCTACCGATACCAAGCTTGATGATTCGATCATAGCGACCGCCCCCCCCACGTCAGGCTGACAGCCGGATTACCTTTTTGTAAGGTTCGCTCCTCTGTGCCGGCCCTGCTGGCCGGACGCCCATCTTGCTCGAGGTCATCCCGCTTAGGGCACAGCCATTAGGATGCGTTTGTCTCCGCCAAGAAGACCAAACGGCCGCACTAGCGGCCGTTTGGTGTGTCTGTCCTCCGGGTCAGGAGACGACCTTCAGCGTCCCCGTCATGGTCGGGTAGTGGCCGGGGACGTTGCAGCCGAACTGGATCTCGCCGGTACGCGTGAAGCGCCAGACCAGCGTCTTGCTCTCGCCGGGCGCCAAGGTCAGCATGCCCATCGCGGGCATGTCGCCGTGCGCCATGCCAGGGTTGGACTGCATCTGCTTGGCGTGCTCGGCCAACATCTCCTTGGTGCCGAGCGCGAACTCGTGTTTGGTCTGGCCCTTGTTGGTCACGATGAAGCGGACCGTCTCCCCCTGCTTGACCTCGACGCGGTCCGGCGTGAAGCGCATGGAGTCATCCGCATCGATGCGGATGGTGCGGGTCGCGGCGGCTGACTGGCCGGCTTGGCCGAGGGTCATCGCCTGCATGTCGTGGCCGGCGTGCGGGTTGGCCGCCGCGCCGTGGCCGCCGGCGTGGTCGCCACTTGCCATAGCGGGGAGAGAAAGAATGACGGCCACCAGCGGCGCCACGAATTTGTTAAAACGCATGGAATTCTCCTTATTGTTGGGACTTCTATCGGCTCAGGAAAAGTCGGGAGCCCGCGTCTTGTACGCCACGGTGCCCTTGGGGGCCTGGTACCAGCCCGGGTCGCGGTAATCGCCGGCGGGCAGGCGGTCGCGCACCTTCAGCACGGTGAACATGCCGCCCATCTCGAGCGGGCCGTACGGCCCCTTGCCGTCCATCATCGGCAGCGTGTTGTCGGGCAGCGGCATGCCGGCCATCTCGCTCATGTCGGCCATGCCGTTGCTGCCCATCGCCATATAGCCGGGGATGATGTCGCGCAGCTTCTCCTCGGCCGCTTTCTGGTCGACGCCGATCAGGTTGGGCGTGTCGTGCCCCATCGCGTTCATCGTGTGGTGCGACTTGTGGCAGTGGAACGCCCAGTCGCCCGGCTCGTCGGCGACGAACTCGATGGTGCGCGTCTGGCCGACGCCGACGATGACGGTGACCTCGGGCATCTGCGCCGAGACCGGCACCCAGCCGCCGTCGGTGCCGACGGTCTTGAACGCGAAGCCGTGCAGGTGCATCGGGTGTTCGTGCATCGACAGGTTGCCGATGCGGATGCGCACGCGCTCGCCGGTCCGGGCGACCATCGGCGCGATGGCCGGAAACACCTTGCTGTTGATGGTCCACAGGTTGAAGTCGGTCATCGTCGCCGGTTTGGCGATGCGCGTGCCCGGCTCGATGTCCCAGTTGTGCAGCAGCATCGCGTAGTCGCGGTCCGGCTTCGGTCCGACCGGCCGCTTCGGGTGGACGATGAACAGCCCCATCATGCCGAGCGCCAGCTGCACCATTTCGTCGGCGTGCGGGTGGTACATGAAGGTGCCGGAGTTCTTCAGCGTGAACTCGTAGGCGTAGGTCTCGCCCGGTTTGATGTGCGGCTGCGACAGCCCGCCGACGCCGTCCATGCCCGACGGCAGGAACAGGCCGTGCCAGTGCACGGTGGTGTGCTCCTTCAGCTTGTTGGTGACGTAGATGCGGATGCGCTCGCCCTCTACCGCCTCGAGGGTCGGCCCCGGCGTCATGCCGTTGTAGCCCCAGCACTTGACCTTCATGCCGGGCGCGAACTCGCGCTCGACCTCCTCGGCGATCAGATGGAATTCCTTGACGCCGTCCCTCATGCGCCACTTGGCGCTCTTGCCGTTGAGCGTGACGACGGGCGCGTGCCCGCCTGCCGCCGGGCCGGCCTCGCCGATCACCCCGGCCTGCGGCGCCGCCATCGCGGCCCTGGCCATCAACACGCCCGCCGACGCGGCGCCGACGCTCAGAAACTTTCGCCTGTCCATTACCTGCTCCTCGCAATCTGTGTGCCGCCGGCTTCCAGCTCGAGCCAAGCCAGCCACAGGTCGCGGCGCGCCTTGATGAAGCCCTCGAGCATCGTGAATTCCTCGCGCTTGGTCTCGATCAGCGTGTACACGCCGACCAGCATGCCGTTGTACGCCTTGAGCGTCTCGTCGGAGCGGCCCTGCGCGGCGGGCACGAGGTCTTTCCGGTAGGCCTCGGCCAACGTCTCCAGCGCCTTGGCGCGGCCGATCAGCGCCGCCGTCTCGGCCTGGTGCTCGGCCAACTGCATCCGGTGTTCGAGCGCGGCCTCGCCGGCAAGGCGGCTCTCCGGCACGACGACTTTGGCCGGCAGGCTCAGAGGCAGTCGCTGCGGGACGGGCCTGAATGCCTTTCCGCGCGCTTCGCGGTCGCGTTCACGGGCGCTGTCGATCAGCTCGGCGTCAAGCGCCAGTGTGTCGGCCTTGATCCGGCCGAACTCGGGCAGACGGCCGGGCAGCTCGGGCAGCACGTCGGCGAGTTCGACATCCCCGAGGCCGGCCTGCGAGACGAAGCGCTGCTTCTCGGCCGCCGCCTCGGCGTCGGCCTCGGCCGACTCGAAGCGGGCCCGGGCGAGCTCCTGCCGGGCCTTCAGCCACTCGCCGCTTGCCGCGCTGCCGGCCTTGCGCTGGCCGTCCATCAGCGAGAACGCCGCCTCGGCGGCCTTAAGCGCATCGCGGCGCACGCCGGCCAGCTGGCCGGCGGCGACCGCCTTGATATACGCCGACTTCACCGCGGCGAGAGACTTGGCGAAAGCCTCGGCGCTACGCCTGCGCCCGGCATCGAGCCCGGCGAGGTCCCGGGCTTGCAGCGCCAGCACGCCGCCGAAGGTGTCCGGCGGCAGTTCGTCGCCTGCGCTCTTGGCCACACCGCCCTGCGCGAGCCCCGCGCCGGACACGCCCCACTCGCGATAATGGCTTTCGAGCACCGGGCTGTTCACCAGCGCGGCACGCACCGCCTGGTTGAAGTCCAGCCCCCCAGCGGCGGCGAAGCCCGAAACCAGCCAAGCCGCCAGCACGATCGGAACATGCTTCTTCATTGCACTCTCCAAGCGAATGTCCTGAATTGCATGCTAGCCGGCGCTCGCAGGCGGCAGGCTGACGCCGAGATGACATTTTTGTCATCTCGCTGCGGGCGATTCCGCGGTATAACGATCCCCGGGCTTTTGGGACGTGTTTTTATGTGGATTCTGATAGTCGAAGACGAGGAAAGAGCGGCGGCCTACCTCAAGCAGGGGCTGACCGAGGCGGGCTTCAAGGTGGACGTCGCGCACGACGGGATCGAGGGCGAGTACCTCGCGCTCGAGCACGCCTACGACCTCGTCATCCTCGACGTGATGCTGCCGGGCAAGACCGGCTGGCAGGTGCTCGACAGCCTGCGCTTGAGCAAATCGGTGCCGGTGCTGTTCCTGACCGCGCGCGACCGGGTCGAAGACCGGGTGCGCGGGCTGGAGGCCGGCGCCGACGACTACCTGGTCAAGCCGTTCGCCTTCTCCGAGCTCTTGGCCCGTGTGAGGACGCTGTTGAGGCGCCGCCCGGTGGTCGAGCCGGACCTCCTCAAGGTCGCCGACCTCGAACTCGACCTGGCGCGGCACAAGGCATGGCGCGCCGGGGTGAGCATCCCGCTGACCGCGAAGGAGATGGCCTTGCTCGCGCTGTTCATGCGCCGAAAGGGCGAGGTGCTGTCTCGCACGCTGATCGCCGAACAGATCTGGGACATGCATTTCGACAGCGACACCAACGTGGTCGAGGTCGCGATACGGCGGCTGCGCGCCAAGATAGACGACCCGTTCGAGACCAGGCTGATCCACACGCTGCGCGGCGTCGGCTATGTGCTGGAGGCCGGCCGCGATGAATAAGAACATCTCGCTGACCCGTCGGGTGGCGCTCGGTTTCGCGCTGTTGACCGTCCTCTTGATCGCCGGTTGCGGCGTCCACCTGTATCACGCGCTCAAGCTCGAGATGTCGCATCGCGACCAGGAGGAGCTCGCCGGCAAGATCTCGCTGTTCCGGAAGACGGTCGCCTACGTACCCGACCTCGCCACCCTGCGCGAGGGCCCGGGCGTGCTGACCCACTTTTTGATCGGCCATGACAACCTGGCGCTCAGGGTACGCAACGCGTCGGGTGACGTCGTCGTCGACAGCCGGGCTCCGTTGCCGGACTCCGCCTGGGGCGGTTTGACGTCGGGTACAGAAGCGCTGGGCGGCGCCGGTGCGGACGGCCTGTCCTGGCAGGGGTTGACGGCCGCGGGGCGGCTCGCCGACGGCCAACTCGTGCAATTGGAGGTCTGGCGCGCCACCCATGCGCAACAGGCGCTGCTCGAGTGGTACCGCGACCAGATGCTGATCGCCGGCGCGCTGGCGACGCTGATCGCCGCGGCGCTCGGTTGGCTCTTGGTGCGCGGGAGCCTTGCGCCGCTTGCCGCGCTGACCGCGTCGGCGCAGGCCATCCACCACCATAACCTGAGCCAGCGGCTCGACGCCGGCCGGGTCCCCGACGAGCTGCAGGGCTTAGTGCAGAGTTTCAACGGCGTGCTCGAACGCCTCGATGCGGCCTTCGCCCAACTCTCCGCCTACGCCACCGACCTCGCGCACGAGCTGCGCACCCCGCTGGGCATCCTGCTCGGCCAGACGCAGGTCGCGTTGTCGCGCGAGCGCTCGGCCGACGACTACCGCCAAGTGCTCGCCGACAACGCGGAGGAGCTCGAGCGGCTGGCGCGGATGGTCAACGACCTGCTGTTCCTGGCCAAGGCGGAGCACGCGGAGAACCTGCTGTCGCGCGAGGTGCTCGACCTTGAAGTCGAGGCGCAGCGGGTGTGCGACTTCTTCGAGATCCTCGCCGAGGAAAAGGCGATCCGGCTCGAGGTCACCGGCCGCTTGCGCCTGCAAGCCGATCGGGCGTCGCTGCGCCGGCTGCTCAACAACCTGGTCAGCAACGCGATCCGTTACAGCCCGCACGGCGAGTCGGTACGGCTGACGATGGAGCCGTCGCTGCCCGGCATCGTCATCGACAACCGCCCGGCGAGTCCGCTGCCCGACGACCTGAACATCCTGTTCGACCGCTTCTACAGCCGCGGCGACAAGGGTGAGGGCCATGGCCTCGGGCTGCCGATCGCCGACGCGATCGCGCGGCTGCACGGCGGCGAGTTGCGCGCCGAGAGGCGAGAGGGACGGCTGTACATGATCGCCCGCTGCGGGGCATAGCGGTCTGGCTTTCCGCTCGGTCATGGCCCCGCCGGGCTAAGCGGCGCGGCGGTGGGCTCATGGTCGGTTGAACGAGTCGCTTTTGCCAAAGGATTGGAAGGGCTCGGCCAAGCTTGGCGGGTTCGGCGGCCAAGCTCAAAGGTTGGCCGAGCCTCGCGCCTTGCTTTCCAAGAATCGGCGGAGCGGGGCGCTTGTTCGTCGCTGGCAGGCACAAAAAAAAGGGCGGGGAAATCCCCGCCCTGCTTATGTCTGGCCGTAAGCCTTACGGCTGCTGTTCGCCCACGCGCACGATCAGCATGTTGTTGGTCGCGCCCGGCTTGCCGAGTTTCTCGCCGATGGTCATCAACAGCAGGTCGCCCTTTTCGACCGCACCGCGCTCGAGCAGCGCCTGTTCGGCCTGCGCCAGCGCCGCTTCCCGGCTGGTGGCGATCGCGCCGGTCATCATCGGGAACACGTCGCGGAACACGCTGACCTTGCGACGGGTCGACTCTTCCGGCGTCACCGCGTAGATCGGCACGCCGGAGTCGACGCGGCTCATCCACAACGCGGTCGAGCCGGACTGCGTCAGCGCGGCGATCGCCTTCACCTTCAGGTGCTGTGCGGTGAACAGCGTCGCCATCGCGATCGACTGGTCGATGTTGTTCTGCTCGCGGTTCAGAAGCTCGAGGTCGAACGAGTTCGCGTACGACTGCTCGGCGGCGACGCACACGCGCGCCATCGCCTCGACGGTCTCGACCGGGTAGTCGCCGGCGGCGGTCTCGGCCGACAGCATCACCGCGTCGGTGCCGTCGAGCACGGCGTTGGCGACGTCGGACACCTCGGCGCGGGTCGGCACCGGGCTCGTGATCATCGATTCCATCATCTGCGTCGCGGTGATCACGAACTTGTTGCGCTCTCGCGCCAGGCGGATCATGCGCTTTTGCAGCGCCGGCACCGCGGCGTCGCCGACTTCGACCGCGAGGTCGCCGCGCGCGACCATGATGCCGTCGGACGCGTCGAGGATCTCCTCGAGCTTGTCGATCGCTTCGCAGCGTTCGATCTTGGCGACCAAGAGCGCGTGGCCGCCGGCGGCCTTCACCAGTTCGCGCGCCTCTTCCATGTCGGCGGCGTGCTTCGGGAAGGAGACGGCGATGTAGTCGGCTTGCAGCGCGATCGCGGTCTTCAGGTCTTCCTTGTCCTTGTCGGTCAGCGCCGGGGCGGACAGGCCGCCGCCTTGCTGGTTGATGCCCTTGTTGTTCGACAGCTTGCCGCCGACGCGCACGGTGGTGAAGATCTTGGCGCCCTCGACGCGATCGACGTCGAGCACGATCTTGCCGTCGTCGAGCAGCAGCACCGCGCCGGTGTCGACGTCGTTAGGCAGGTCTTTGTAGTCGAGGCCGACGGTGTGCTGGTTGCCCAGTTCGCACTCGGCGTCGAGCACGAATTGTTCCCCCTTCACGAGCATGATCGGACCGTCCGCGAACTTGCCGACACGGATCTTCGGACCTTGCAGGTCGGCGAGGATGCCGACGCAGGTACCGACGTTGTCGGCCGCCTGGCGGATCATTTGCGCGCGACCGATGTGGTCCTCGGGCTTGCCGTGCGAGAAGTTGAGGCGGGCGACGTTGACGCCCGCGGCAATCATATTCTGCAAGGTTTCCAGGGTGTTGCTGGCCGGGCCGAGCGTCGCGACGATCTTGGTGCCTCTGAACATGCTCTATGTCTCCTCTTGTGCTTGTGAAAAAAGCCGGCTTGCGCCGGCTTTCCGTACAGGGTTACTTCGCGCCTGCGCTCACCCACTGATCGACGATCACACGTTCTTCGTCGGTCATCTGGGTCATGTTGCCGAGCGGCATGTACTTCGATTTCACCGCGGTGTTGATGCGGGCCGCATTGGCGCGCACCACGCTTTCCTGGTCGAGCACGAGGCCGGCCGGGGCGGCGGCGAAGCCGGGTTGTGTCGGCTTGGCCGCGTGGCAGGCTACGCAGCGTTTCTCCATCACTTCGTGCACTTGGGCGTAGTTCACGCCGGCGGTGGCGGCCGGTGCTGCGGCGGTCGCAGCGGCCGGGGCGGAAGCTTCGCCAGCAGCCGGAGCAGAAGCCTCGGCGACGGCCGGTGCGGCGGTCTGGGCGACGGCCGGCTGTTCCAGCGCTTGTTGCGGCGCACCGACGAACAGCGCGGCGACGATCACGGCGGTGCCGGCGGCCGGCAGCGCGTACAGTTTCTTGCCGGCGTGCATCAGCACGAAGAACTGACGGATCAGCGCGCCGGACACGATGATCAGCGCCATGATCACCCACGCGTATTCGTGGCTGTAGCTGAACGCGTAGTGGTTGCTGATCATCAGGAACACGACCGGCAGCGTGAAGTAGGTGTTGTGCACCGAGCGCTGCTTGCCGCGCTTGCCGTCCAGCGGGTTAGGCGTACGGCCGGCCTTGATGTCGTTGAACATGCGGCGCTGGCCCGGGATGATCCAGAAGAACACGTTGGCCGACATCGACGTGGCCATCACGGCGCCGGTGATCAGGAAGGCGGCGCGGCCCTGGAAGATCAGGCTGGTCGCGTAGGCGACGCCGATGACCATGACAGCGACTGCGATACTCAAGAGGCCGTCGCGGTTCATGGTCGGGCTGATCAGGCGGCACAGGCCGTCGTAGACGATCCAACCGCCGACCAGGAAGCCCACGGCGATCGCGGACGCGGCGGCGCCGGACAGTTCCATCTTGGCCGGGTCGACCAGGTAGATGCTGGCGTTGGCCAGATACAAGAGCGCGAACAGCGCGAAGCCGGACAGCCAGGTCGTGTACGACTTCCAGTACGACCAGTGCACGTCTTCGTTCAATTCGAACGGCGGGTTGGTCAGGTATTTCTGGCTGTGGTAGAAGCCGCCGCCGTGCACGGCGAACATTTCGCCGAACACGCCGCGTTTGATCGACGCTTCGTCTTTCGGCTTGTGCAGGCCGTTGTCGAGCATCACGAAGTAGATCGACTCGCCGATCCACGAGATCGCGGCGATTACATGCAACCAGCGCAGCAGCAGGTTGGCCCAGTCAAGCAGGTAGTTTTCCATTTAGATCAATGTCTCCAAGTGTTGCATCACACGTCGTACGCGCGTGTTGAATTCAGCTGCCGCGATAGGTCGAGTAGGTCCACGGCGTCACGACCAGCGGCACGTGGTAGTGCTCGCTGGGGGTGCTGATGCCGAAGCGCAACACCACCACGTCCACGAAGCGCGGCTCGGGCAGGCTCACGCCCTTGCGCGCGAAGTATTCGCCCACGTGGAACTGGATTTCATAAACGCCTGCTGTCAGCGCGTCGCCTTCGAGCAGCGGCTGGGTGACGCGGCCGTCGCTGTTGGTTTCGCTGGCGGCCACCTGGGTGCGCACCTCGTTCTCGACGCGGAATACCTTGATGGCGACGTCGGAAGCGGGCTTGCCGTGCATCGTGTCAAGCACGTGGGTAGTCAGTTTTCCCATGAGGTTCTCTCCTCTTATTGAATATTTAACTCTCGTTCCGTTGCAGCCATGTTGCTTCGGAGCAAAAATTGTCAACAATTTGTGTTGACGATATTCGCCCGTGGCTCCAATAATTGTCAACAAAATTTTGGAAACAATTCCCGCATCCCGGAAATTAGTGAGACCAAACGATGACGCCCAATGAAGCGCCAGCGGTGCCCGGTATCCGGCCCGAAAAGTCCGTTTGGGACGGTTCAGTCCTCGATGGCGAACCTCTTAACGAGGTCGACCGTATTTATGCGGAAATTCTCGACGCGGTCATCGACCAGCGTCTGCTGCCCGGCGTCAAGCTGACCGAGGCCGTGTTGTGCGACGTGTTCCACTGCTCGCGCAGCATGGTGCGCGCGGCGCTCGCCAAGCTCGCCCACGACGAGATCGTGGATATCCAGCCCAACCGCGGTGCCTTCGTCGCGATGCCCGACGTCAAGGAAACGCACGACATCTTCGAGGCGCGCCGTATGGTCGAGGGCGCCATCCTCAAGAAGCTGATGGGCATGCCCGACCTCGAGTCGCGGCTGGCGTCGATGCGCCGCCTGGTCGACGAGGAGCGCGACGCTTTCGCCAGCGGCGACCGCAGCACCTGGATCCGCCTGTCGAACCATTTCCACGTCAAGCTCGCGCAGTCGGCCGAGAACGCGGTGCTGACCGACCTGATGCGCGGCCTCACCAGCCGCACCTCGCTGATCATCGCGCTTTACGACGTGCCCGGCCGCAGCGCCTGCTCCTTCGACGAGCACGACACCATCCTCGATTGCCTGGCCGTGCGCGACCTCGACGCCGCGCTCGCCGCCATGCATCACCACCTGCAGGACTGCGAGCAGCGCCTGCGCCTGACCGACGAAGAAATCCAATCCGATTTGAGGGCGGTTTTCACCTTCAAACGTTAAATAAGACTGGGAGGAAGCATGTCTGCCAATTACCCGCGCGACCTGATCGGCTACGGTCGCAACATTCCGAAGGCCAACTGGCCGGGCAACGCTCGCGTGGCGCTGCAGTTCGTCCTCAACTACGAGGAGGGCGGCGAGAACTGCGTGCTGCACGGCGACAAGGCGTCCGAGCAGTTCCTGTCCGAGATCGTCGGTGCCGCCGCTTACGAAGCGCGTCATATGTCGATGGAGTCGATCTACGAATACGGCTCGCGCGCCGGCGTGTGGCGCATTCTCGACGCGTTCGAGAAGCGCGGCTGGCCGCTGACCATCTTCGGCGTGGCGACCGCGCTGCAGCGTCATCCGGAAGTGACCCGCGCCTTCGTCGACGGCGGCCACGAGATCGCCTGCCACGGCCTGAAGTGGATCCACTACCAGAGCATGGACAAGGAAATCGAGCGCGAGCACATGCGCGAGGCGATGCAGCTCATCAAGGAGCTGACCGGCATCACGCCGAAAGGCTGGTACACCGGCCGCGACAGCCCGAACACCCGCCAGCTGGTGGCCGAGCAGGGCGAGCTGAGCTACGACGCCGACTACTACGGCGACGACCTGCCGTTCTGGACCGAGGTCGAGCTGTCGGACGGCTCGAAGAAGCCGCACCTGGTCGTGCCGTACACCCTCGACACCAACGACATGCGCTTCGCGACCCCGCAGGGCTTCAACACCGGCGAACACTTCTATCAGTATCTGAAGGACGCGTTCGATGTGCTGTACGCCGAGGGCGAACACACGCCGAAGATGCTGTCGATCGGCATGCACTGCCGCCTCCTGGGTCGCCCGGGCCGCTTCGCCGCCTTCCAGCGCTTCCTCGATTACGTCGCCAGCCACGACAAGGTGTGGATCGCCCGCCGCGTCGACATCGCCAACCATTGGGCCGAGAACCACCCGTACCAGCCGAAGGGAGAATAAGAAATGAGCACTACCATTAGCCTGAAAGCCCTGAACGAACTGCCGAAGGACGAGTTTGTCTTCGAGCTCGGCGGCATCTTCGAGCACTCGCCGTGGGTGCCGGAAACCGTCGTCGGCGACCGCCCGTTCCTGACCATCCGGGAACTGCACGAAGCGATGATCTCGGCGATCGAGAAGGCCGGCGTCGAGGCGCAGCTGAAGCTGATCCGCGCCCACCCGGAACTGGCCGGCAAGGCCGCGGTGCGCGGCGAGCTGACCGAAGAGTCGACGCACGAGCAGGCCGGCGCCGGCCTCGACAAGTGCACGCCGGAAGAGTTCGAGAAGCTGACGCGTCTGAACGCCGACTACAACGCCAAGTTCGGCTTCCCGTTCATCCTCGCGGTGCGCGGCTACGACCGCCACGGCATCATCGCCGAATTCGAACGCCGCTACGGCCTGAACGTCGAACAGGAGCGCGCCGAGAGCCTGTCCCAGATCTACAAGATCGGCGGCTTCCGCCTCAACGATCTGATCACGGTCTAAAACCCTCGGCCAACCTTTCCAAGGGTTGGCCGAGCTATCGCCCCAGCCCCTAACAATTCATTGAGGAGAAGACAATGGCTGCACCTAATGCACCGGTCGGTACCGTCATCAACGCCCCGGCCGTCGACGCCCCCGAGTTCGCCACGCGCTACACCAACCTGGCCCACGAAGACTTCGGCGCCAAGGTGCTGTTCTGCACCGACGAATGGTTCGCTCCGGCCGAGCGCATGCTGCAGGCGTCCGAGCCGGTGTTCATCGTCGGCAAGTTCGACGACCACGGCAAATGGATGGACGGCTGGGAAACCCGTCGCCGCCGCAACGGCGGTCACGACTTCGCCATCGTCAAGCTCGGCCTCGCCGGCGTGATCAAGGGCTTCGACATCGAGACCAGCCACTTCACCGGCAACTTCCCGCCGGCGGCCTCGGTTGAAGCCTGCTATAGCGAAACCGATCCGACCGAAGCCACCGAGTGGACCGAAATCGTCGCCACCACCTCGCTGAACGGCCACTCGCACCACTTCATCGAGATCTCCGGCGAGCGTCCGTGGACCCACCTGCGCCTGCACATCTACCCGGACGGCGGTGTGGCCCGCTTCCGCGTCTACGGTCAGCCGCAGTGCGACTGGGACAAAAAAGGCGCCGACGAAGTGATCGAAGTGTCCGCGCTGGAGAACGGCGGCCGCATCGTCGCCTACAACAACGCGCACTTCGGCGTGCCGTTCCGCCTGGTGATGCCGGGCCGCGGCGTCAACATGGGTGACGGCTGGGAAACCCGCCGCCGCCGCGAGCCGGGCAACGACTGGTGCATCGTCGAGCTGGGCCACGCCGCCGTCGTCGAGAAGATCGAAGTCGACACCGCCCACTTCAAGGGCAACTACCCGGACCGCGTGTCGATCCAGGCCGCCTACGTGACCAACAGCACCGACCAGTCGATCGTGACCCAGGCGATGTTCTGGGACACGCTGCTGCCGGAGCAGAAGACCGAGATGGACAAGCAGCACTACTACGGCGCCGAACAGATCCGCGACATCGGTCCGGTGACCCACGTGCGCCTGAACATCTTCCCGGACGGTGGCGTGAGCCGCCTGCGCATCTGGGGTAAACTGGCCAAATAATCGGCCGGTCGCTTGATGTCGAGACGCCTAGCCCCGTCCGGTCCGCCGGACGGGGCTTCGGCTAAAACAAAAGAGTAGCGAGGAGACAATATGTCCGCACTGAAACTTGAACTGCTGACCAAGGACGCGTTCGCCCCATTCGGCGACGTGATCCAGATCGATGGCAGCGAATGGTTTCCGATCAACAACGGTACCACCAAGCGTTTCCACAACCTCGGCCGCGTCGAAGTGACCGGCGAGGGCGGCCTGCCCATCATCAGCATGTGCCGTGGCGACGCCTTCCACCTGCCGGTCGAAGTCAAGATGCTCGAGCGCCACCCGCTGGGCAGCCAGGCCTTCATCCCGACCAGCGGCGCGCCGTTCATCGTCGCCGTGGCCCCGGCTAAGGAAGACGGTCAGCCGGATGAGTCTCAGCTGAAAGCCTTCATCGTGCGCGGCGACCAGGGCGTGAACTACCATCGCGGTACCTGGCACCACCCGCTGGTGACCCTGGGCACCGAGGGCGACTTCATCATCGTCGACCGCGGCGGCCCCGGCCACAATTGCGACGAGGTGCAACTGTCGCAGGTTTATCTCATCGAATCGGCTCCGGCGCTCGATTGAGCACGTCGGAAGTGCACCGGATACGCGCTCCGGTATAATTTCTTCTTTTGAAGGGGAATAAACGACCTTTATAATCTGCTTTCGGTTTGCAGCATGCGCGGCGGTCGCGACGCAGCACAGGCGTCGGTCCCACAGCCATAAGTGAAACATCGGCCCCAAGGCCGGGAACAGCTCGACAAGAAGCCGCTTAGCGTCGCAATGGAGAAACGATGGAAGAGAGTCAGGCCGTCCACCCGGTGGACGAGGTGTTGCCGATAGGGCAGTTGTTTGTCTACGGCCTTCAGCACGTGCTGGTGATGTACGCCGGCGCGGTCGCGGTGCCGCTGATCCTGGGCACCGCGCTGAACCTGCCGCACGATTACCTGGTGTTCCTGATCAACGCCGACCTGTTCGCGTGCGGGATCGCCACCATCATCCAGGCGGTGGGACTGTGGAAATTCGGCTGTCGTCTGCCGCTGGTGCAAGGCTGTACCTTCGCGGCGGTGACGCCGATGATCCTGATCGGTAAGGACTACGGTCTGACCGGCATCTACGGTGCGGTGATCGCCTCGGGCATCTTCACCATGCTGTGCAGCCCTTTCATCGCCAAATTGCTGCGCTTTTTCCCGAAAGTGGTGATGGGGTCGATCATTACCCTGATCGGATTGTCGATCATGCCGGTCGCGGTCGGCTGGCTGGGCGGGGGGCACCCGTCCATGCCGGGCTTCGGTTCGATGGGCGCGCTGGCGATCGGCCTGTTCACCTTGCTGGTGGTCCTGTTGATCTACCGGCTGGCGCACGGCTTTTTCAAGAACATTGCCATCCTCACCGGTCTGGTGATCGGCACGGTGGTCGCCTCGCTGTTCGGCATGACCGATTTCAACGAAGTCGGCCGTACTGCGTGGCTCGGCGTACCGATCCCGATGAACTTCGGCGTGCCGGAGTTCTACGTGGTGCCGTGCGTGATCCTGTCGCTGGTGATGGTGGTGACGATGATCGAGACCATGTCCGACATGCTCGCGATCGGTGCAATGGTGGAGAAACCGATCGATCAGGAAACCCTGAAGCGGGGCTTGCTGGCCGATGGTTTTTCCACGGTGCTCGGCGGGGTGTTCAACACCTTCCCGTACACCGCGTTCGCCCAGAACGTCGGTCTGATCGGGGTGACCGGGGCCAAGAGCCGCTTCATCGTGGCGATGGCCGGGGTGATCCTGATCGTACTGGGCCTGTTTCCGAAGCTGGCGGGTGTGGTCGCTTCGGTTCCGAAACCGGTGCTGGGTGGCGCCGGGATCGTGATGTTCGGCATGGTGGCCGTCGCCGGTATCCGCACCTTGGGTGAGGTCGAGTACCGCGGCAACAGCAACGGCATGGTGGTGGCGCTGGCGCTGGGCATCGGCATGATGCCGGTGCTCGTTCCGACGGTTTTCAGCAGGTTCCCCGAGCTTGCGAACATCTTCCTGCACAGCGGCATCACCATGGGGACGCTGGTGGCCATCGTGGCCAACCTGTGCCTCAACAAACTTCAGAGCAACGATGAAGCAATGGAAAGTGCGACGGCTTCAGAGCACGCCTAGCATTTTTCTGGAATTGACGCCGGTAGCGCCTGGGGGCGCCGCTGGTGACGCATTAGAGGAGAAGAAAATGGGAAACCGAAGAACTATTAGGTTCTTGCTGAACGGCGAGTTGCGCGAAGTCGTCCCGACCTCGCCGACCCAGTCGCTGCTGACTTATCTGCGTGAAGACGAGCGCGCCACCGGCACGAAGGAAGGTTGTGCCGAGGGCGACTGCGGTGCATGCACCGTCACCGAAGCCGAACTGACCGAAACCGGAGAAGTGCGCTTCCGCTCGATCAATGCTTGTATCCGTTTCCTCCCCACCTTCGATGGCCGCGCCATCTGGACGGTGGAAGGCATCGCGTCGCCGGACGGCACGCTGCACCCGGCCCAGCAGGCGATGGTCGACCACCACGGCTCGCAGTGCGGTTTTTGCACGCCGGGCTTCGTGATGTCGATGTACACCATGTACCAGAACGGCGAGAGCCAGCCGAGCCGCGAGCGCGTGCTCGACTGCCTGTCGGGCAACCTGTGCCGCTGCACCGGTTACCGTCCGATCGTCGACGCGGCCATGCACATGGGCGACTACCCGCAAGTGAAGACCTGCGGCAACAGCCTCGCCGAACAGCTGAAGGCGATTCGCCCGGAAACCCTGCTGGAAGTGACCACCGAAGCCGGCAACCGCTTCTACGCCCCGGCCACCGTCGAGGAACTGGCCGCGCTGTATGAAGCCAACCCGGACGCGGTGATTCTCGCCGGCGGCACCGACGTCGGCCTGTGGGTGACCAAACACCTGATGGACCTGAAGACCGTCATCTACATCGGCGGCATCCAGGGCCTCAAGAAGATCGAACAGCGCGACGGCGGCATCGAGATCGGCGCTGCCGTGCTCTTGAACGACGCCTTCCCGGTCGTGGTCGAGCAGTACCCGGAAATGGAAGAGCTGTGGAAGCGCTTCTCGTCCACCCCGATCCGCAACTCGGGCACCTTCGTCGGTAACCTGGCCAACGGCTCGCCGATCGGCGACAACCCGCCGCCGATGATCGCCGTCGGCGCCAAGGTGGTGCTGCGCAAGGGCGACCGTCGCCGTGAGATGGCGCTCGAAGACCTATACTTGGCCTATCGCAAGCAGGCGCGCGAGGAGGGTGAGTTTGTCGAAAGCGTGATCGTGCCGCTGCGCCGCGAATCGGTGAAGGTCGCCGTCTACAAGCTGTCCAAGCGTTACGACCAGGACATCTCGGCCGTTTGCGCCGCCTTCGCCTTCGAGATCGAGAATGGCCGCGTCAAAGACGCCCGCATCGCCTATGGCGGCATGGCCGCCACGCCGAAGCGTGCGACCGCAGCCGAAGCCGCGCTGAACGGCGCATCCTGGGATGAGGCCGCCGTACAGAAAGCCATGGAAGCCATGGATCAGGATTACCAGCCGATGACCGACATGCGTGCGACCAAAGAGTACCGCATGACGACAGCCAAGAACCTGGTCTACCGCTTCTACCTGGAAACGACTGGCGAATTCGAAGCCAGCCTGTACGCCGCCAACAACTAAGGGATGAGAGGAAAGACCATGCAACAGCAACATCGCACCGTCGGTCAGTCGCTCAAGCACGAAAGTGCGCACCTGCACGTGAGCGGCAAGGCCAACTACACCGACGATATTCCGCAGCGCGAAGGCACGCTGCACGCGGCCATCGGCACCTCGACCCGCGCGCACGCCAAGATCAAGGCGATGGACCTGTCGGCGGTGAAGGCCGCTGAGGGCGTGATCGCCGTGATCACCCTCGACGACGTGCCGGGCGACAAGTACCTCGGCCCGTTCCTGCACGACGAACCGGTCTTCGCCGACGAAGAAGTGCTGTACTACGGCCAGCCGGTGTTCGCCGTGGCCGCGACCAGCCACGACCTCGCGCGCCGCGCCGCCAAGCTCGCCAAGATCGAATACGAAGACCTGCCGGCGATCCTGACCGCCGAAGCGGCCGCCGAAGCCAAGGCCTACGTGCTGCCGCCGGTGCACATCCACCGCGGCAACGTCGAAGAGAAACTGGCGAACGCCAAGCACCGCGTGACCGGCACCTTCGACCTGGGCGGCCAGGAGCAGTTCTATCTGGAAGGCCAGATCGCCTACGCGCTGCCGGGCGAAGACGGCGACATGCACGTCTACACGTCGACGCAGCACCCGTCCGAAATGCAGTTCATGGTCGCGCACGCGCTCGGCCAACATGTCCACACCGTGAAGGCCGAGTGCCGTCGCATGGGTGGCGGTTTCGGCGGCAAGGAAACCCAGTCGTGGATGTTCGCCGTGATCGCGGCGCTCTTGGCCCGCAAGTCCGCCAAGCCGGTCAAGCTGCGCGCCGACCGCGACGACGACATGATGATCACCGGCAAGCGCCACGACTTCCAGATCCTGTACGACATCGCCCACGACGACGACGGCCGCATCCAGGGCCTGAAGATCGAATACCGTCTGCGTTGCGGCTTCTCGGCCGACCTGTCCGGCCCGGTGGGCGACCGCGCGATCTTCCATACCGACAACGCGTACTACCTCGACGAGTTCGACATCCTGTCGATCCGCGGCAAGACCAACACCCAGTCGAACACCGCGTTCCGCGGTTTCGGCGGTCCGCAGGGCATCATCGCGATCGAGTACATGATCGACACGATCGCCCGCAACCTGGGCAAGGATCCGCTCGACGTCCGCAAGATCAACTTCTACGGCAAGACCGACCGCAACGTCACCCCGTACCAGATGACCGTTGAAGACAACGTGATTCACGAGCTGGTGGCCGAGCTGGAAGAGACGTCCGAGTACCGCAAGCGCCGCAAGGAAGTCGACGAGTTCAACGCCAACAACAAGGTGCTGAAGAAAGGCCTGGCGCTGGTGCCGGTCAAGTTCGGCATCTCGTTCACCGCGACCCAGTTCAACCAGGCCGGCGCGCTGTTGCACGTCTACACCGACGGTTCGGTGATGATCAACCACGGCGGCACCGAGATGGGCCAGGGCCTGAACACCAAGGTGGCTCAGGTGGTCGCCGAGGAACTCGGCCTGTCGATCGACCACGTGCGCGTGTCGGCGACCGACACCTCGAAGGTGCCGAACACCTCCGCGACCGCCGCGTCGACCGGTACCGACCTGAACGGCAAGGCCGCGCAGGACGCTTGCGTGAAGGTGAAAGAGCAACTCGCCGCCTTCGCCGCCGAGCGTTACGGTTGCAAGCCGGAAGAAGTGCGCTTCGCCGACAACCACGTGCACGCCGGCAACGAGAAGATCGCATTCGAAGAGTTCGTGAAGGTCGCGTACACCGCGCGCGTGCCGCTGTGGTCGTCGGGCTTCTACCGCACGCCGAAGATCCACTACGACTTCAAGACGCTGACCGGCCGTCCGTTCTTCTACTTCGCCTACGGCGCGTCGGTGTCTGAAGTGATCATCGACACGCTGACCGGCGAGAGCCGCCTGCTGCGCGCCGACGTGCTGCACGACGTGGGCAGTTCGCTGAACCCGGCGATCGACATCGGTCAGGTCGAAGGCGGCTTCATCCAGGGCGCGGGCTGGCTGACGACCGAGGAATTGTGGTGGAACAAGGACGGCAAGCTGATGACGCACGCGCCTTCGACCTACAAGATCCCGTCGGTGTCCGACGTGCCGGCGCAGTTCAACACGCGCTTGTACAACAACAGCAACAAGGAAGAGTCGATCTACCACTCGAAGGCCGTCGGCGAACCGCCGCTGCCGCTCGGTATGTCGGTGTTCCTCGCGCTGCGCGACGCCGTCGCCGCGGTCGATGAAAGCGGTCACGCCGTGCCGCCGCTGATGGCACCGGCCACCGCCGAGTCGATCCTGAACGCGGTCGAAGCGGTCAAGGCCGCCAACAAGGCCAAGGCCGTCGAAACCGAGACGGTATGACCTTCGGTCTGCGCAACGGCGCTAACTGGCTCGAGGCTTTGCGCGCAGCGCGTGGGGCCTCGCAGCCGGCGGCGCTGATCACCGTGTCTCGCGCGGACGGTTCCGCGCCGCGCGAGGCCGGTGCGCGCATGGCGGTGGGGCCCGACTGGCAGGCCGACACCATCGGTGGCGGCACGCTCGAGTTCCGCGCGATCGAGGTGGCGCGCGAGCTGATCGCCGGCTCCACCGGGCAACGTCGTACTACCTTGCGCATGCCGCTCGGGGCCAGCCTCGGGCAGTGCTGCGGTGGGGTGGTGTTCCTCGCGATCGAGCGTATCGACTTGGACGACGACGCGTGGTTGGCCGAGGCCGTACGTGCGGCAGTCTACGGTGAGATCCGCGTTCGTCATGTGCCGCTATCCGATACCTCGGCCAACGTGACGCTCACGCGGGCCGAAGGTGAAGCGGGCGAGACGCGGCTGGTGAAGGAGGGCGACGCCGAGTGGCTGGTCGACGTGCTGTTGCCGTCGACGATGCAGGTGGTGCTGTTCGGCGCCGGCCACGTTGGCCGAGCCTTGGCCGACCTGCTCGGCACCTTGCCGTGCCGCGTCAGCTGGATCGACGCGCGCGATGACATGTTCCCGGACAAGGTGGCCGACAACGTCGTCACCGAAGTCGGCGACGACGGCGACGTGGCGCGTCAGCCGGCCGGTGCCTACTGGCTGATCCTGACGCACAACCACGCGCTCGACTTCGACATCGTCGAGAAGGTGCTCAAGCGCGGCGACGCGGCCTACGTCGGCCTGATCGGCTCCAAGAGCAAGCGGGCGAACTTCACCCGCCGGCTCGAAGCGCGCGGCGTCAGCCGCGAACGCGTGGCGGCCGAGATGACCTGTCCGATCGGCATCGAGGGCATAGACGGCAAGGAGCCGCCGGTGATCGCGGTGTCGGTGGTCGCGCAGCTGTTGCAGCTGCACGAAGCCCGATTGCGCGCCTTGCGCGACTGATTTACCCTAAGCGGGCCGGATATTCTCCGGCCCGTTTTCTTTTGCTGCTCCGTCCTGGATCGTAGGGGGTCCGCCAGGTCGGTATACAAGGCCCCCTGCGCCGGTACGCGCTTCAGTCCGCTGGAGGTCTTTCGACCGTTTTACCAATGGTCGCCAGACGGACTCGAAGCCGCGCCAAAGGTGCGGGCGATTCCGTATGGCGAATATGGAGTCAGCCATGCCCCGTACCCTGATCAAGCACATCCACACCCTCGTCACCATGGACGACGCGCGCCGCGAACTGTCCGACGCCGCTCTGCTTCTCGAAGACAACTGTATCGTCCGTGTCGGCACCACCGCCGAGCTCGCGCTCGAGCAGGCCGACGAGGTCGTCGACCTGACCGACCACCTGGTGCTGCCGGGCTTCGTCAACACCCACCATCACATGTACCAGTCGCTGACGCGCGTCGTGCCGGCCGCGCAGGACTGCGAGCTGTTCGACTGGCTGAAGGCCTTGTACCCGATCTGGTCCGGCCTGACGCCGGAGATGATCCGCGTGTCGACGCAGACCGCGATGGCCGAACTGATCCTGTCCGGCTGCACCACCGCGAGCGACCACCTGTACATCTACCCGAACGGCTGCAAGCTCGACGACGCGATCGAGGCGGCGACCGAGATCGGCATGCGTTTCCACGCGAGCCGCGGCGCGATGAGCCTCGGTGAGAGCAAGGGCGGCCTGCCGCCCGACCGCGTGGTAGAGGACGAGGACGACATCCTGCGCGACGCTCGCCGCCTGATCGAGACCTACCACGACGCCGGCCGCTACGCGATGACGCGCATCGTCGTCGCGCCGTGCTCGCCGTTCTCGGTGACGACCGACCTGATGCGCGAAGCGGCACAGCTGGCACGCTCCTACGGCGTGTCCTTACATACCCACCTGGCCGAGAACTACAAGGACATCGACTTCAGCCGAGAAGTGTTCGGCAAGACGCCGACCGAGTACGTAGAGGACCTCGGCTGGGTCGGCCACGACGTGTGGCACGCGCACTGCGTGCAGCTGGACAAGGAGGGCATCGACCTGTTCGCGCGCACCGGAACCGGCGTCGCGCACTGCCCGTGCTCGAACATGCGCCTCGCGTCGGGCATCGCGCCGATCCGCGACATGCTCGACGCCGGCGTGAAGGTCGGCATCGGCGTCGACGGCAGCGCGTCTAACGACGGCGGCCAGATGCTCAACGAAGTCCGCCAGGCGATGCTGTTGCAGCGTGTCGGCCGCCTCGACCCGGCGGCGATGTCGGCGCGCGAGGCGATCGAGATGGCGACCCGCGGCGGCGCCGGCGTGCTGAACCGCGACGATATCGGCCAGCTGGCGCCGGGCTTTGCCGCCGACTTCGTCGCCTTCGATCTGAACGAACTCGACTTCGCCGGCGGCTGGCACGACCCGGTCGCGGCACTGTTGTTCTGCGCATCGACCAAGGTCAGCTGGAGCTTCATCAACGGCCGAGCGGTGGTGCGCGAGGGCGAGCTGACCACGGTGCCGCTGCGCAACCTGATCAAGCACCACAACCTGTTGTCGCGCCAACTGGTGAATGGCGAGACGCGTTAAGCTCGGCCAACCTTGGTCTGTTGACGGCCGGCACGGGACAGGCTCCCGCGCCGGCCGTTTTGCTTGGGGTGCGTGTGATAAGATAAACGCCAAATCATGCAATCCGCGGCAGGGCGCTCGAGCGCGGCCGCGCATCACGACAAAGGCAAGAGATCGATGTCAGGCAATACTTTTGGCTTGCTGTTCACCGTGACCTCGTTCGGCGAGAGCCACGGTCCGGCCATCGGCTGCGTGGTGGACGGTTGTCCGCCCGGGCTGGAAATCGACGAGGCGTTCATCCAGGCCGAGCTCGACCGTCGCAAACCCGGCACCAGCCGCCACGTCACCCAGCGCCGCGAACCCGATACCGTCGAGATCCTGTCCGGCGTGTTCAAGGGTAAGACCACCGGCACGCCGATCGCACTGCTGATCCGCAACACCGACCAGCGCAGCAAGGACTACGGCAATATCGCCGATACCTTCCGCCCCGGTCATGCCGACTACACCTACTGGCACAAGTACGGCATCCGCGACTACCGCGGCGGCGGGCGCTCGAGCGCTCGCGAGACCGCGGTGCGCGTCGCCGCCGGCGCGATCGCCAAGAAATGGTTGGTCGAGCAGTACGGCATCGTGATCCGCGGCCACATGACGCAGATCGGCGAGAAGGTGATTCCGTTTAGCTCTTGGGAACACGTCTCGGCCAACCCCTTCTTCGCCGCCGACGCCGACGTGGTGCCCGAGCTCGAAGCCTATATGGACAGCATCCGCAAGAGCCTCGACTCGGTCGGCGCCAAGCTGCGCGTCGTCGCCGAGAACGTGCCGGTCGGCTGGGGCGAGCCGGTGTTCGATAGGCTAGACGCCGACATCGCGTACGCGATGATGAGCATCAACGCCGTCAAGGGCGTAGAGATCGGCGCGGGCTTCGGCAGCGTCGCCCAAAGAGGCTCCGAGCACGGCGACGAGCTGACGCCGGAAGGCTTCGCCAGCAACCACGCCGGCGGCATCCTCGGTGGCATCTCGACCGGGCAGGACGTCGAAGTGTCGATCGCGATCAAGCCGACGTCGAGCATCGCCACGCCGCGCCGCTCGATCGACAAGGCCGGCAACCCGATCACGATGGAAACGCACGGCCGCCACGACCCCTGCGTCGGCATCCGCGCGACGCCGATCGCCGAGGCGATGCTCGCGCTGACGCTGATGGATCACGCGCTGCGCCACCGCGCGCAGTGCGGCGACGTGGTGGTCAGCACGCCGCGCATTCCCGGTCGCATCCGTTAAAGTAAGGCATACGTACCGCGCGGCTTGACCCAAAAGGCCAACCGCGCGGTTTCTTGTGCCCGATGGTAATTCCATTCGAATAAGTGATGGTCACTATGCTCAAGAGCCTGATCGACGGCCTGTCCGGCCGCAAATCGCGTGATTCCGTCGCCGCGGAGCCGGTCGAAGCCGTGCCGCACACGCAGATGACGGTAATGTTTCCCGAGAAGGAGGCGGAACCGGCCGACCTGCCGCCAACGCTGGGTTTTGTCGCGCACCAAGCGGTGCTCGATCGGCAGCAGCGGGTGGTCGCTTATCTGTTTGCGGTGCGGGAAGGGCGTATCGGCGAAGCGGCGGCCGACAGGCGGCGGCAGCTCGACTCCTTGCTGTTGTCGACGCTGCACAAGATGGAGGTCTTCCGGCTGCTCGCTTACCGGCGCGCCTTCGTCCATCTCTCGGTGGCGTCGCTGGCCTTGCCCGCCGTCAGCGAATTGCCGGCGCACAGCGTGGTCGTCGTGCTTGAACCGGCCGGCGACGAAGCGCTGACCGAAGCCGACCTGGAAAGGGTCGCCGAGCTGAAAGAGGCCGGCCTGCGCTTCGCGCTCGAGCCGGCGCGCTTCGATGCGGTGGTGTTGGTCGAGCGCCTGCGCGACAGGCTGTTCGGCCTGGTCGACTTCATGGTGCTCGACTTCGCCGCGTCTGCGTCCAAGGTATTGTCGCCGCTGCTCGACCAGTTGCCCAAGCGCTACCCGAAGGCGCGCTGGTTCGCGCGCAATATCGGCAGCGCCGAGGACATGGAGCTGAGCCTGCGCGGCCCGGCGAGCCAGCGCTTCGCAATCTTTCATGGCGTGTATCTGACGAATGCGCGCCACTTGCCGACCGGCAAGGTCGACAGCAGCCAGATGCGCGTGCTCGAGATCATGCGTCTCTTGCGCTGCAATGCCGATCCGCGCGAGCTCGAGGCCCAATTCAAGCTCGACTCGCTGCTGCTGTTCAAGCTGCTGCGCTTTGTGAATGCGCCGGTCAACGGCCTGAGCCGCAAGGTGCTGAGCATCGAGGAAAGCCTGATGCTGCTGGGACGCGACAGCCTGTTCAAGTGGCTGTCGCTGCTGCTGTTCACCGCGCGCCGCGACGACGGGCACAGCCAGGGTTTGCTGGAAAAGTCGCTGATCCGCGCGCGCTTCATGGAAAGGCTCGGCGATTATCGCGGCAACCGCCTCGAGGCCGAACATCTGTTCCTGACCGGGATGTTCTCGCTGCTGGCGGCCTTGCTGAACGCCTCGTTGGCCGACGCGCTAGAGCCGCTCGAACTGCCCGCGCCGGTCGCCGAGGCGCTGTTGGCCCAGAAGGGCCTGTTCGCGCCTTACTTCCAGCTTGCGGTAGCTTGCGAACAGAACGATCAGATACGCGTTCCGGTTCTGGCCAGGCAGCTCGAACTGGATATCGAGCTGATCAACCGTTATCACGCGGATGCGGTCCTGTGGGCGCAGGAGGTGTTGAGCGATAACGGGGTGGCGGGCGACCCTGATAGTATTTGACCCTATGTAACCCATGCGGTCGTCCCGAGCTGGATTGATGGCCACAAAATTAGAGTGTGAAACATGCAGGTTTTGATCCTTTCTTTTTTCATTGCTTTTGGCTTTACGTTGCTTCTAATCCATTTTGATCACCTTCATCTTCACCTGAGTGGCGACCATGTCACCAAGGGCGCGCAGAAATATCATGTCCATCCCGTGCCGCGCATCGGCGGGGTGCCGATCATGTTAGCTATGCTGGCTGCAGTGGGCCTTCTTGCGTTTCGGGATATCAAACTGGCGGAGTCGATGGCTTTGCTGATGGTGGCGGGGATGCCGGCCTTCATCGGCGGCCTGATGGAGGACGTGACAAAAAAGGTCGGGGTAGGGTTAAGGCTGGGATTGACCTGCTTCTCGGCGGTGCTTGCCTACCTGCTGTTCGGCGCGCTTCTGAGCCGCCTCGACTTGCCGTGGATCGACCCGCTGCTCGCCTATTGGCCGGTTGCGCTGGCTCTGACGGCCGTGGCGGTCGGCGGCGTCGCGAATGCGGTCAATATCATCGATGGTTACAATGGTCTGGCGGCAATGGTCTGTGTGCTGATTCTCGCTGCGCTGGGTTACGTCGGCTACCAGGTCGGCGATGCGCTGGTCTGGAATACCGCGATCGCGATGGTGGGCGGGTCGCTGGGTTTCATGGTCTGGAACTGGCCGCGAGGCATGATCTTCCTCGGTGACGGGGGCGCTTACTTCAAGGGCTTCATGATCGGAGAGTTGTCCGTTCTGCTGGTGATGCGCAATCCGCAGGTTTCAGCATGGTTTCCCTTGTTGCTGGTGGTCTATCCGGTCTTCGAGACGCTGTTCTCCGTTTACCGCAAGAAGGTCATCCGTGGCATGTCCCCGGGCATGCCCGATGCGGTGCATCTGCATATGCTCATCCACAAGCGCGTCGTGCGTTTTGCGGTGGGTACCAAGTTGGCCGAGCTCAAAATGGTCAGGAACTCGCTGACCTCGCCTTATCTGTGGGTGCTCTGCTCTTTGAGCGTTTTCCCCGCCGTGATGCTCTGGCAAAACACTTTGTGGCTACAGATTCTGGTTGGGGTTTTTGTGCTTGCCTACTTATGGCTTTACCGCGCGATGGTGCGCTTCAAGGTTCCTCGCTTGTTGTTGATGGGAGGTGGAAATCGTACTCGGGGGCGTTCCGAATCCGGGGGGGTGTAGAGCGGTCTGCAGATAGGGTAGAAAAAGAACACGGCGAGAAGGGAAACCTTCTCGCCGTGTTCTTTTGAGCCGGACGAATCCGTACGTTTTTGCCGGGTCAGAACGGAATATCGTCGTCCATGTCGTCGAACTTGGCCGCCGGCTTAGGCTCCATGCGACGCGGTGCGGCCGGTGGGGCTGCCGGTGCCGAGTCGTCGCGCATACGGCTGCCGCCTTGCGGAGCGCCGTAGCCGTCGTCGTCCATCGGAGCGCCGGCGCTGCTACCGCCGCCATCGCGCCCTCCGACCATCTGCATCTGGTCGGCGATGATTTCGTAGGCGGTGCGTTCTGCGCCGTCCTTGCCGGTGTATTTACGCGACTGGATACGGCCTTCGATGTAAACGGTCCGGCCCTTCTTCAGGTACTGGCCGGCAATCTCAGCCAACTTGCGGTACATCGTGATGTTATGCCATTCGGTCCGCTCCTGACGCTGACCGTTCTTGTCTTTCCAGTTCTCGCTAGTGGCGATGGAGAAATTGGCTACCGCGTCGCCGTTCGGCATGTAGCGGACTTCCGGGTCGCGGCCAAGGTTGCCGACGAGAATGACCTTGTTGACTGACATTCAATGGGTCTCCTGAATGAGTTGTTGCACGGCGGCTTCGTCCCAATGCTGCTGGGATACTTTAAGGTAGGCCACGCGTTCGTCAAGCAATACCACGGCCTCTTTGACGCCGGCGAGCGCCGCGAGGCGCGTCGACAGCGCGCCGGCGTCGCCACGCCAGGCTTCGCCGATATGGAACATCTGGGTCTTGACCCGTTCCGGCGCGCGCATGGTGATCGCGAGCAAGAGCCAGGCGAGCATCAGCGCTGCGGCGAAGCCGAAAGCGCCACCCGTGCCGTAGCGGCTGTACAGCCAGCCGCCGGCTGCGGCGCCGATGAAGAGGCCGAACGATTGGGCAGTATTATACACGCCCATGGCGGTGCCCTTGGAATCGGCCGGCGCGATCTTGGAGATCAGCGACGGCAGGCTCGCCTCCAGGATATTGAAGGCGATGAAGTAGAGCGTCAGCCACAGCACGATCAGCCAGAACGAATCGAGCGCCAGCGCCATGCCGAGTTGCGCGGCGGTCATCAGCGCGACCGCCCCGACGAACACCGTCTTCAGCTTGCCCTTTTTCTCGCCGTAGATGATCGCCGGCACCATCAGGAAGAAGCCGACGATCACCACCGGCAGGTAAACCTCCCAGTGGTGCGCCTTGTCGAGGCCGTGCGCGATCAAGGCGAACGGCAGCACGACGAACATCGACATCTGCGCCGCGTGCAGCGCGAAGATGCCGAAGTTCAGCCGCAGCAGTTGCGGGTGTTTCAGCACGGCCGGCAGGCGCTGGGTGTTGGTTTCGGCGTCGGAATGAAAGCGCGACACGGCCGGGTCGGGGATCAGGTATTTCACGCCGACCAGCGCGGCGATCGTCAGCACGCCGGTCAACACGAAGATGCCGTCGACGCCGATATAGCGCGCCAAGAGCGGGCCGAGCACCAGGCTCGCGGCGAAGGTGGTGCCGATGCTCATGCCTATCATCGCCATCGCCTTGGTGCGGTTCTCCTCGCTCGTGAGATCGGCCAACAGCGCGGTGACCGCGGCCGAGATCGCGCCGGCGCCCTGGATCACGCGGCCGAAGGTCAGCCATTCTATGGTCGGTGCCCAGGCGGCGATGAAACTGCCGGCGGCGAACACCAGCAGGCCGCCGTAGATGACCTTCTTGCGGCCGACGTGGTCGGACAGCATGCCCAGCGGGAGTTGCAGGAAGGCCTGCGTCAGCCCGTAGGCGCCGAGCGCGAAACCGATGGCGGTATGGCTGTGGGTGCCCGGCAGGGTCTGGGCGTAGAGCGCGAACACCGGCAGGATCAGGAACATGCCGAGCATCCGCAGGGCGTACACCCCGGCAAGGCCGAGGCTGGCGCGCAGTTCAAGCGGTGTCATGGAATCGTAAGTCTAGGATGGGGAAATCGTGCGATCGGGCCGGCCCGCGAGCGGTGGGCGGGACGGTCGGGACGCGTTATTTTTGCGTGCAAACGGGCCGTGTCGGGCGTCCGGCCGGTAACGGCCCGTTACTGGCTGGAGGGGGGCGTCGCAACTCGGGTATAGTAACAGGTTCTCCCGATTAACCGCGAGTTGGCATGGACTTGATCCGCATCCGGGGCGCCCGGACCCACAACCTGAAGAACGTCAATCTCGACCTGCCCAGACACCGCCTCGTGGTGATCACCGGCCTGTCCGGCTCGGGCAAATCGTCGCTGGCGTTCGATACGCTCTACGCGGAAGGTCAGCGCCGCTACGTGGAAAGCCTGTCGGCCTACGCGCGCCAGTTCCTGCAACTGATGGAAAAGCCCGACGTCGACCTGATCGAGGGCCTCTCTCCGGCGATCTCGATCGAGCAGAAGGCGACCAGCCACAACCCACGCTCGACCGTCGGTACCGTCACCGAGATCCACGACTACCTGCGGCTGCTGTTCGCGCGCATCGGCGACCCGCATTGCCCGGACCACAACGTGCCGCTGTCGTCGCAGACGGTGAGCCAGATGGTCGACCACGTGCTGGCGTTGCCCGAGGAGAGCCGCGTGATGATCCTCGCGCCGGTGATCATGGGCCGCAAGGGCGAGAACCTCGACCTGTTCGAAGAACTGCGCGCGCAGGGCTTCGTGCGCGTGCGCATCGACGGCGAGGTAGTCGAGCTCGACGACGTGCCCAAACTCGACAAGAACAAGAAGCACACCGTCGAGGTGGTCATCGACCGCCTCAAGGTGCGCGAGGACATGAAGCAGAGGTTGGCCGAGAGTTTCGAGACCGCCTTGCGTCACGCCGAGGGCCGCGCGATCGCGGTCGAGATGGACTCCGGCCAGGAACACTGGTTCTCGGCCAAGTTCGCGTGCCCGGTCTGCTCGTACAGCCTGCCCGAGCTCGAGCCGCGGCTGTTCAGTTTCAACAACCCGATGGGTGCCTGTCCGAAGTGCGACGGCCTCGGCGAGATCACCTTCTTCGACCCGAAGCGCGTCGTCGCGCACCCGGAGCTGAGCCTGGCGTCCGGCGCGATCAAGGGCTGGGACAAGCGCAACCAGTTCTACTACCAGATGTTGCAAGGCTTGGCCGAGCATTACGGCTTCGCGCTCGAACTGCCGTTCGAGGATCTGCCGGAAAAGGTGCAGTACGTGGTGCTGCACGGCTCGGGTCGCGACGCGATCGACTTCTCCTATCTGTCGGAGAAGGGCACGCGCTTTACGCGCAGCCACGCCTTCGAGGGCATCATCCCCAACCTCGAGCGCCGCTACCGCGAGACCGACTCGTCGGCGGTGCGCGAGGAACTGGCCAAGTACCAGAACAACCAGTGCTGTCCGAGCTGCGACGGTTCGCGCCTGCGTCGCGAGGCGCGCCACGTGCTGGTCGCCGACAAGACGCTGCACGAACTGAACCAGCTGCCGCTGAAGAACGCCTACGCCTTCTTCGATACGCTCGAGTTCACCGGCCAGAAGCAGGCGGTCGCCGAGAAGATCGTCAAGGAGATCCGCGAGCGGCTGTCCTTCCTGAACAACGTCGGCCTCGACTATTTGAATCTGTCGCGCTCGGCCGACACGCTGTCCGGCGGCGAGGCGCAGCGCATCCGGCTGGCGAGCCAGATCGGCTCGGGGCTTACCGGCGTGATGTACGTGCTCGACGAGCCGAGTATCGGCCTGCACCAGCGCGACAACGACCGGCTGCTCGGCACGCTGATGCGGCTGAGGGATCTGGGCAACAGCGTGATCGTCGTCGAGCACGACGAGGACGCGATCCGCGCCGCCGACTACGTGGTCGACATGGGGCCGGGCGCCGGCGAGCACGGCGGCGAGGTGCTGGTGGCGGGGACGCCGGCCGATATCGAGGCGGCGAGCAACTCGGTGACCGGCGACTTCCTGTCCGGCCGTCGCACGATCGCGATGCCGGGCGGGCGCCGCGACGTCGACCCGGAGCGCGTGCTCACGCTCAGGGGCGCGACCGGCAACAACCTTAAAAATGTCACGCTCGAATTGCCGATCGGCATGCTGGTGGGCATCACCGGCGTGTCCGGCTCGGGCAAGTCGACGCTGATCAACGACACGCTGTACAAGATCGCCGCGCGCGACCTGAACGGCGCGAGCGGGGAGCCGGCGCCGTATGACGAGATCGAAGGGCTGGAGCAGCTCGACAAGGTGATCAACGTCGACCAGAGCCCGATCGGCAGGACGCCCAGATCGAACCCGGCGACCTACACAGGGTTGTTTACGCCGATCCGCGAGCTGTTCTCCGGCGTGCCGCTGTCGCGCGAGCGCGGCTACGGCCCCGGTCGCTTCAGCTTCAACGTGAAGGGCGGGCGCTGCGAGGCGTGTCAGGGCGACGGCGTGATCAAGGTCGAGATGCACTTCCTGCCCGACGTCTACGTGCCGTGCGACGTGTGCCACGGCAAGCGCTACAACCGCGAGACGCTCGAGGTGCAGTACAAGGGCAAGAGCATTCACGAGGTGCTCGAGATGACCGTCGAGCAGGCGCTCGAGTTCTTCAGCGCGGTGCCGACCCTCGCGCGCAAGCTGTCGACGCTGATGGACGTCGGCCTCGGCTACATCCGTCTCGGCCAGAGCGCGACCACGCTGTCGGGCGGCGAGGCGCAGCGCGTGAAGCTGGCGCTCGAGCTGTCCAAGCGCGACACCGGTCGCACGCTCTACATCCTCGACGAGCCGACCACCGGCCTGCACTTCCACGACATCGACCTGTTGCTCAAGGTGCTGCACCGGCTGCGCGAACACGGCAATACCGTCGTCGTGATCGAGCACAATCTGGACGTCATCAAAAACGCCGACTGGCTGATCGACCTGGGGCCGGAAGGCGGCGCCGGCGGCGGCCAGATACTGGTGGCGGGGACGCCCGAGGCGATCGCCGCGCATCCGGCCAGCCATACCGGTCATTACCTGAAACCGTTTCTGCGCTGACGCGGGCAGATTACGCAAGAGTGCTGTGTCCGACGGGGGTTTCCTGTCACAATAGCGCTTGGAACCTTCGCCACCAGCAGACCCGGTGACGGAACATTTTATGAGGATGTAATGCTCACGCTCGGCAAGATCGACCATATTCACATCAGGGTGGCCGACCTCAAGGTGGCGCTGGACTGGTACGGGCGCGTACTCGGCATGGGGATCGATACCCGCTACCACCCGATCCAGGAAGACCACGGCGTTACCATGCTGGCCAACCCGAGCGGCAGCGTGCGTCTTGCGCTGGGCGAGGAGGCGGGCACCGGCAACGTGCCGGGCACGGTGGCATTCTCGGTCGGTGGCCAGGACTTCCTCGCGTGGATCGACTCGCTCGCCGGTCAGCGCGTGCGCGACAACAAGGGCGAAACCATTGCGCGCGACTCGGTGCGCGACCACGGCTTCTTCTGCTCGCTTTCCTTCGTCGACCCGTTCGGCAACCCGTTCGAGATCGTCAGCTACGACCACACCTGGCTCGCGGCCAAGCTCAGGCTCAATGGCCGCCCCACGCATTGACGCAGCATAAGCCGATGAAAAACCCGCCGCCGGCGGGTTTTTTTGCGCCCGGCGCCACCATATGAAAAAGCTCGGCCAACCTTCAGGGTTGCCGAGCTTCGTCGTGAAGGCGCCGGGACGGCAATCAGCCCTCGAGCAGCCCCTTCAGCCCGTGCTTCTGCAGCAGTTGCTGGAAGATGCCCTTCCGCTTGACGGCGTCGATCGCCTTGTCGAAGCGCGCCTTCAGCTCGGCGTCGTTCTTCCTCAGCGCGACCGCAACGCCCTCGCCGAGCACCTTGTCGCGGCGGCCGTCGAACACCGGGCCGACGAATTCGAAGCCTTGGCCCTTCTGCGTTTCGAGGAAGCCCTTCTGCAGCTGCACCGTGTTGCCGAACGTGTAGTCGACGCGGCCGGACGCCAGCTCGAGCATCGGGTCCTGCGCGTTCACATAGCGCTTGATCGTCGCGCTCTTGCCGAATTCGCGTGTGACGAAGCGTTCCTGCGGCGTGCCGGTCTGCACCGCGATCGCCTTGCCCCTCATCGCCGCGGCGTCGACCTTGCCGGCGCCCGCTTTCCTGGCGACGAAGCGGTTCTGCATGAAGTAGTAGACCTTGCTGAAGTCGACCGCCTTCTTGCGCTCTTCGGTGATGTTCATCGACGCCATGATCGCGTCGAACTTCTTCACCGAGAGGCCGGGAATCAGGCCGTCCCACGGCTGGTTGACGACCTCGCACGGCGTGTTCATTTCCTTGCACAGCGCGTTGGCGAGGTCGACCTCGAAGCCGGCGAGCTTGCCGGCGGCGTCGATGTATTCGAACGGCGGGTAGGTCGCGTCGGTGGCGATCTTGATCGGCTCGGCGGCCTGTGCGGCACAGGGCAGCGCGAGGACGGCGAGGGCGAGACGTAGCGTTTTGTTCATGCTGGTTTCTCCTGGTGGACTGGCTGGTCTTGTTATGGGGTTCGGCCGAGCCGGCGGTGTTGCAGCGCCGGCAGCCGGGCGCGCCAGTCGGCCTGGCGCGAAAAATCTAGCGTGGCCAGCGCGATGCCTTCGCCGTCTTCGCAAGAGGCGAGCACTTCGCCCCACGGATCGACGATCAGGCTGTGGCCGAAGGTGCGCTTGCCGCCCGGGTGGACGCCGCCCTGGCCCGGCGCGACGACGAAGGCGAGGTTTTCTACCGCGCGCGCGCGCAGCAGCAGTTCCCAGTGCGCCTTGCCGGTCGTGTAGGTGAACGCGGCCGGCGCGGTGATCAGCGTCGGCGCCGGGTCCTGGCGGTAGAGCTCGGGAAAGCGCAGGTCATAGCAGATCGATAGCCGCGTGACGCCCCACGGCGTATCGGCGCTTGTGACGGTATCGCCGGCGCTCATCGTGTCGGCCTCCCGGTAGTGTTCAATGCCGTTGTCGAAGCCGAACAGGTGGATCTTGTCGTAGCGCGCCGCGCAGCGGCCTGTAGGGTCGAACAACAGGCTGCTGTTGTAGAACTTTCCGGAATCCTTGCTTTGCAGCGGTACGCTGCCGGCTAACAGCCAGAGGCCGTATTCGTGCGCGAGCCCGGCCAAGCTTGTCTGGATCGGGCCGACGCCGAAGGGCTCGGCCAACCTTAGCCGCGCCGTTTCGTCCTCCGGCATCAGGTAGAAGTACTCGGGCAGCGCGGCGAAGCCGGCGCCTCGCGCGGCCGCTTCGGCGACGAGGCGCGCGGCGGCGTTGAGGTTGGCCGAGCAATCGTCGCCCGAGACCATCTGGATCGCGGCGGCCGTCAGCGTGCTCGTCATCGTGGTGTCCTTATACCTGGCACAGCCGTTCGGCGCCGGCGGCGAGCGTCGCGTCGTCCTTGGCGAACGACAGCCGGATCACGCGCTGGTCGGTGCCGTCGCGGTAGAAGGCCGACACCGGGATGGTCGCGACGCCGTGCTCGACGATCAGCCGCTGCACGAAGGCGCTGTCCGCCTCGCCGCTGAAGTGGCCGTACTCGGCCAACATGAAGAAGCTGCCGGCGCTCGGCAACAGTTTCAGCCGCGAATCCTTCAGCTTGTCGATCAAGAGGTCGCGCTTTTGCTGGTAGAAACCGGCGAGGTTCAGATAGTCGGCCGGTGTCTCCATCAGGCGGGCCAGCGCGTACTGCATCGGCGTGTCGGCGGCGAACACCGCGAACTGGTGCACCTTGCGGATCTCATCCATCAGCGCGCGCGGCGCCAGACAGTAGCCGACGCGCCAGCCGGTCACGTGGAAGGTCTTGCCGAACGACGCGACGACGACCGAGCGCTCGGCCAGCTCCGCGTGGCGGCTCATGCTGTGGTGCGGTGCGCCGTCGAACACGACGTGTTCGTACACCTCGTCGGACAGGATCACGATGTCGGTGCCGGCGGTCAGCCGTTTGAGCGCTTCGATATCGGCGTCGCCCAATACCTTGCCGGTCGGGTTGTGCGGGCTGTTGACGACGATCATGCGCGTACGCGGGCCGATCTTCGCCTGCACCTCGTCCCACGGAATCGAGAAGTCGGGTGCCGACAGCTTCACCGGCACCGGCGTCGCGCCCTGCAGTTCTATCATCGGCGCGTAGCTGTCGAACGCCGGCTCGAAGAAGATCACCTCGTCGCCCGGGTGCACGAGCGCGGTCACCGCGCTGAACAGGCCTTCGCTTGCGCTCGCCATCACGGTGACCTCGTCGGCCGGATGGTAGGCGTGGCCGTACAGCGTCTCGACCTTGGCGGCGATCGCCTCGCGCAGCGCCATGACGCCGGCCATCGGCGCGTACTGGTTGTGGCCATCTAGCATCGCTTCGTGAGCGTAGCGGATCAGCTCCGGATTGCACGGGAAGTTGGGCGCACCCTGCGACAGGTTGATCGCGTCGTGGCGCGCGGCGAGCTGGCCGATCACGGTGAAGATGGTGGTGCCGACGGCGGGCAGTTTGCTTTTCGGCTTGAGCGCTTCATTCATCGCTTGTCTCTCTCTTGCGTGTGCGTTACGTGCATTCAACGCCGCCCCCCCTTGCCGGACAAACGAATTATCGTCATCGTATGCATGAGTTTTTTTCAGTCATGGAGTCGCGATGTCCCGCCGCACCTTGCCGCTGTACGCCCTGTCGGTGTTCGAGGCGGCCGCCCGTCACCTGAGCTTCACCCGCGCCGCCTGCGAGCTGTGCCTGACGCAGGGCGCGGTCAGCAAGCAGGTCGCGCAGCTCGAGGCGCAGCTCGGCTATCCGCTGTTCCTGCGCCAGGTGAGGAGTCTTGCGCTGACGGTGCAGGGCGAGACGCTGCTGCCGCACGTGCAGAAGGCGCTGGCTACGCTCGACAAGGGGGTGGCGGCGGCGCGCGGCGCGAGCCGCAGGCTGCGCGTGAAGGCGCCGTCGTGCGCGGCGCGCTGGCTGTTGCGCGAGGTGCGCCAGTTCGCGCGCGAGGAGCCGGGAATTTCAGTGGAAGTCTCGAGCATGCACGCGCACCAGGTCGACTTCGCGCGCGAGGCGTTCGACCTTGCGGTGGTGTTCTGCGCGATTCCGGCGACCGACGCGACGCTGACGCCGCTGTTCGTCGAGCGGCTGACGCCGGTGCTGTCGCCGTCGTTGTTCGAAAGCGAGAGGCTGCCGCTGGCGACGCCGGAAGACCTCGCGGCCTGGCCGCTGTTGCACCCGACGGCCGATCGGCGCGACTGGCGGCGCTGGTTCGCCGAGGTCGGGCAGGGTGACGCCGGCGCCGACGGCGGCGCGGTGTTCGACTCGCTCGACCAGGCGATGAACGCCGCCTTGCAGGGCTTCGGCGTCACGCTCGGCGACGTGACGCTGCTGTCGGAAGAGCTGGCAGCCGGCCAGGTAGTCGCGCCGTTCGAGATGGAACTAATCACCGGCAGCGGCTACGCGCTGGCGCGGCCGGCCGGCGCGGCCCAGGGCAGTCCGGCCGCGCGGCTCTATGACTGGCTGGTGGCGCGCCACGGCGTGCCGGCCGGGGCCTTGAAGACCGGGCTGGTGAGTCGTACGGCTCTGGTTTGAATCCAGCTGCCATGAAAAAAGCTCGGCCAACCTCAGAAGGGTTGGCCGAGCTTTTTTGTATAGGGACCTGACAGCGCTTAGAGGATGACGCCGCCGCCGAGGCACACGTCGCCATCGTACAGCACCGCCGACTGGCCGGGGGTGATCGCCCACTGCGGGTCGCGGAAGGTGAGGGTGGCCGTACCGTTTTCTACCGCCGACAGCGCGCACGCCGCGTCGGCCATCCGGTAGCGGTTCTTGGCCGCGTAGTCGCCGGGCTGCGGTGCGCCGTCGAGCGTCCACGACAGCTGGCCCATGGTCAGCGTCGGCTTCAGCAATAGCGGGTGGTCGTGGCCCTGCACGACGATCAGCTTGTTCGACGGGATGTCCTTGCCGGCGACGAACCACGGCTCGCCGGTGCCGGCCTTGCTGCCGCCTATCGTCAGCCCCTTGCGTTGGCCGAGCGTATAGAAGGTCAGGCCGACGTGCTCGCCGACCACCTTGCCGTCGGGCGTCACCATCTCGCCCGGGCTCGTCGGCAGATAGCGCTGCAGGAACTCGCGGAACGGCCGCTCGCCGATGAAGCAGATGCCGGTAGAGTCCTTCTTCGCCGCGGTAGGCAGCTTCGCCTGCTCGGCCAGTTGGCGCACCTCGCTCTTCCTGATGTCGCCGAGCGGGAAGATCGCCTTCGACAGCTGGCTTTGCGACAGGCGGTACAGGAAGTAGCTCTGGTCCTTGGTCTCGTCGAGCCCCTTCATCAGGTAGTGGACGCCGTCCTTTTCCAATTTCCGCGCGTAGTGGCCGGTCGCGATGCAGTCGGCGCCGAGCGCCATCGCGTAGTCGAGGAAGGCCTTGAACTTGATCTCGGCGTTGCACAGCACGTCGGGGTTCGGCGTGCGGCCGGCCGAGTATTCGTCGAGGAAGTACTGGAACACGCGGTCCTTGTATTCCTTCGCGAAGTTGACGATCTCCATGTCGATGCCGACGATGTCGGCGACGCTCATCGCGTCGAGCGCGTCCTGTTTGATCGAGCAGTATTCGTCGTCGTTGTCGTCTTCCCAGTTCTGCATGAACACGCCGATCACCTCGTGGCCCTGCTGTTTCAAGAGCCACGCGGTCACCGACGAATCCACGCCGCCGGACATGCCGACGACGATGCGCTTCTTACCCGTCACGGGGAGTATCCTTCCTTCCAAATAGCCAGGGGCACCACCTCAGGCGGCGCCCCGAAATCCTTGAACCAGGTATCGACCACCCAGCTTTGTCCGTCTCCGGTCTCGTCTAGCCGCGCCGCGTAGTGGTCGTTGACCAGCCACGGCGCGCGGTGCACGCGGCCGGCGGCGCGGTGAAAGCGCAGCCAGCGCCTTTGCTGCATCAGCGCGAGAAAGCCTTCTACGTTGCGGCTGTGGTCGATGCAGTCCATGCGCCCGGCACTGTCGTCGGCCGGCGGGTTGCCGCCCTGGTCCGACGCGATCGGCGCGACGCGCGCGGCGAGCCGGTAGAGCGCGCGCACCGTGTCGGCGACCGCGGCGCGCTCGGCAGGCGCCGAGTCGACGCGCGCGAAACGTTGGCCGAGCTTGCGAATCTGTGCGGCGTCGACCTCGAGCGCCGCCTGGCGCGAACAGCCGTAATGGTAACAGACCGTCAAGGTCGCGGAAAAAACCGGCGGCGCGACGAGCGCAAAAAGCCACAGCCAGCGGCGTTGCATCATGGGGGCTCCGGGTTAGACTAAAGAATGTTTAAAAATCGCTTCCCATTGTATCCGGGCTTCATCCCATGACCCTCCTCGTGACCGGCGGCGCCGGCTTCATCGGCAGCAACTTCGTGCTCGACTGGCTCGCCTGCCACCGTGAGACCGTGGTCAACCTCGACGCGTTGAGCTACGCCGGCAACCGCATGAACCTCGCGGCGCTAGCCGACGATCCGCGCCACGTCTTCGTGCACGGCCGCATCGGCGACGGCGCGCTGCTGGAAAGACTGCTCGAAGAGCATAAGCCGCGCGCGGTGCTGCACTTTGCCGCTGAGAGCCACGTCGACCGCTCGATCGCCGGCCCGGCCGTCTTCGTAGACACCAACGTCGCCGGCACCTTCACGCTGCTCGAGGCGGTGCGAACCTATTGGCAGACGTTGGCCGAGCCCGACGCTTTCCGCTTCCTGCAGGTGTCGACCGACGAGGTCTACGGCTCGCTCGGCCCGCTCGATGCGGCGTTCACCGAGACGACGCCGTTCGCGCCGAATAGCCCGTACGCCGCGTCGAAGGCCGCGAGCGACCACCTGGCGCGCGCCTGGCATCACAGCTACGGCCTGCCGGTGTTGACCACGCACTGCTCTAACAACTACGGCCCGTTCCAGTTCCCCGAGAAGCTGATCCCGCTGATGATCGAACGCGCGCTCGAGGGCGCGCCGCTGCCGGTGTATGGCGACGGCCAGCAGGTGCGCGACTGGCTCTACGTAGCCGATCACTGTGCGGCGCTGCGCCGCGTGCTGGCCGAAGGTAAGCCCGGCGACACCTACAATATCGGCGGCAACGCCGAGCGCACCAACCTCGAGGTCGTGAACCGGCTGTGCGCCATCCTCGACGAGCTGCGCCCGCGCGCCGACGGCCGTTCGTACTCCGCGCAGGTCGCCTTCGTCGCCGACCGCCCGGGCCACGACCGCCGTTATGCGATCGACGCGGGCAAGATCGCGGCCGAGCTTTGCTGGGTACCCGCGGTGAGCTTCGAGGCCGGCCTCGAGCGCACCGTCGCCTGGTATCTGTCGCATCGGGCGTGGGTCGACGCGGTCAAGAGCGGCGGCTACCGCGACTGGGTCGCGCGCCAGTACGAGGCGCGCGCGTGAAGGTGCTGCTGACCGGCGGCAGCGGCCAGCTCGGCCGCGCGCTGCGGACAACGTTGGCCGAGCTCGGCGACGTGGTCGCGCCGCCGCGAGTCGAGTTCGACCTCGGCCAAGCTTTAAGTCTGACGGGCAAGCTCGACGCGCTCGCGCCCGATCTCATCGTCAACGCCGCCGCGTATACCGCGGTCGATGCGGCCGAAACCGACGTGGCCGCCGCGCGAGCGGTCAACGCCGACGCAATCGCCGAACTCGCGCGCTGGGCCGCGGCGCACGACGTGCCATTGGTCCACTATTCGACCGACTACGTGTTCGACGGCGCGCTCTGCCGGCCGTACCGCGAGAGCGACACTCCTGCGCCGCTCAACGTCTACGGCGCGACCAAGCTGGCCGGCGAGCAGGCGGTGCTCGGCAGCGGCGCGCGCGCGCTGCTGCTGCGCACCAGCTGGGTGTACGGGCCTAACGACGGCAACTTCCTCGCCACGATGCTGCGGCTGATGGCCGAGCGCTCCGAACTTTCAGTCGTCGCCGACCAGGTCGGCGCGCCGACCGACACCGGCTTGATTGCGCGCGCCAGCGTCGCCGCGCTGCGCCAGTGCCTTGAAAGCGGTGCCGGATGGGGGCTTTATCATCTCAACGCCGCCGGCGAGACGAGCTGGTACGGCTACGCGGCAGAGATCGCGCGCCAAGCGCCGTCCCGGGGCTTTGCGCTCCAATGCGTGCCCGACGCGATCCGGCCGATCGCGAGCCGCGACTGGCCTGCGAGCGCGCGCCGTCCGGCCAATTCGCGGCTCGACTGTTCGCTGTTTACTTCCACCTTCGGCCTGACCTTGCCCGATTGGCGGCAAAGGTTGGCCGAGGTGCTCGACCAATTGGCAGAGTCTCTCCATGACGCAACGTAAAGGCATCATCCTTGCCGGCGGTTCCGGCACGCGGCTCTACCCGGCGACGCTCGCCGTGTCCAAGCAGCTGTTGCCGGTGTACGACAAGCCGATGATCTACTACCCGCTGTCGACGCTGATGCTCGCCGGCATCCGCGACATCCTGATCGTCTCGACGCCGCAGGACACGCCGCGCTTCGCGCAACTGTTCGGCGACGGCAGTCGCTGGGGCGTGTCGCTCGGCTACGCGGTGCAGGACAAGCCCGAGGGCCTCGCGCAGGCTTTCCTGATCGGCGAGTCCTTTCTCGACAACGGCCCGTCGGCGCTGGTGTTGGGCGACAACCTGTTCTTCGGCAACGAACTGGCGAGCCTGTTGCAGGCCGCCAGCGCACGCACTAGCGGCGCCAGCGTGTTCGCCTACCGCGTGCACGACCCGGAGCGCTACGGCGTGGTCGAGTTCGACGCGGCCGGGCGCGCGCTGTCCATAGAAGAGAAGCCCGCGCAGCCGCGCTCGCACTACGCCGTCACCGGGCTCTACTTCTACGACGAACAGGTTATAGACATTGTCAGGTCGCTCAAGCCGTCAAAGCGCGGCGAACTCGAGATCACCGACGTCAACGCGCGCTACCTCGCGCAGGGGACGCTCGACGTGCAGCTGATGAGCCGCGGCTTCGCCTGGCTCGACACCGGCACGCACGATTCGCTGCTCGAAGCGGGGCAGTTCATCGCGACGATCGAAAAACGCCAGGGGCAGAAGATCGCGTGCCCGGAGGAAATCGCGTGGCGCATGGGCTGGCTGTCCGACGCCGAGCTGGCGACGTTGGCCGAGCCGCTGGCCAAGAGCGGCTACGGCCAGTACCTGATGGGGCTCCTGGAGGAGGCGCGCGCATGCAGGTGAACGAAACCGGCCTCGAGGGCCCGCTGTTGTTGAGCCCTGCCGTGCACCGCGACGAGCGCGGCTTCTTCCTTGAAAGCTATAACGCGCGCGCGTTCAACGAAGCGGTCGGCCGCGAAGTGGTGTTCGTGCAGGACAACCATTTGGCGTCGACGAAGGGGGTGCTCAGAGGGCTCCATTACCAGCACCCGCGTCCACAGGGGAAGCTGGTGCGCGTCACCGCCGGCGAGATGTGGGACGTCGTGGTCGACCTGCGCCGCACGTCGCCGACCTTCGGCCGCTGGTTCGGCACGGTGCTGTCGGCCGAAAACCGCCTGCAGTTGTGGATTCCGGAAGGCTTCGCGCACGGCTTTCTGACGCTGACCGACAGCGCCGAGGTGCAGTACAAGACCACCGATTACTGGGTGCACGACGCGGAGCGCTGCATCGCGTGGAACGACGCGGACATCGGCATCGACTGGCCGCTGGCGGGCGGGCCTATCCTGTCGGACAGGGACCACAGCGGCAGCACGCTGCGTGACGCGGTGTTGTTCGCTTAGTCGAGTGGAAGGCGGCTGCTGCGGCGTTTGGCCTCATGCAAAAAGCTCGGCCAACCTTGTAAGGGTTGGCCGAGCTTTTTCACGCACGGGGTCGGGACCTGCGGGCCGATTACACCCGGTCTTCGTGCCGATAGAGCAGGTCGAGTCCGTAACGCCGTCCGGCGAGGTAGTCCTCGAGGCAGCGACTCACCAGCGGGCTGCGGTGCGCGTCGCTAAGCGCGAGGATCTCTTCGGCCGGCAGCCAGCGCGCGGCGACGATGCCGGCGTCGAGCTCGCGCGCCGGCTCGAAGCCGGTGACGCGGCCGTAGAAGGCGAAGCGCAGGTAGGTGACGTCGCTATGGTCCTTGTCGGCCATGTAGATCCCGACCAGACCCTCCGGTGCGAAGTGGTGGCCGGTCTCCTCGAGCACTTCGCGGATCACGGCGTCGGAGAGGCTCTCGCCGTGCTCGAGATGGCCGGCCGGCTGGTTGAAGCGGCGACCGTCGGCGGTGTCCTCCTCGACGACCAGAAACAGGCCGTCGCGCTCGATGACGGCGGCGACGGTGACATTGGCTTTCCACTGGCGACTCATTGCGTATTTCCTGGGTAATATTTTGATTTGATATGAATAATTATTGCGTCGATGAGACAGCTTGGGCGACAAGGGGGATCGGGCTCGGGTCTCAATTGACAATCGTTCTTATTCATTCCTACAATGGATGCAATTAATTCTCGTTTGTGGAGCTTGCCCGATGTACGTCTGCTTGTGCAACGCCGTTACCGACCGCCAGATCCGCCAGGCGGTCGAGCAGGGCGCCACCCGTATGCGCGACCTCAACCTCGAGTTGGGCGTGGCCGCCGACTGCGGCAAGTGCGCGTGCTGCGCCAAGCAGATCCTGCAGGAATGCCTCGCCGAACAGAAGATGATCGGCATGATGGTCGCCGCCTGAGCCGTCCCCGCCAGCATATCGAAAGCCCCGCGCACCCTTGGTGCGCCGGGGCTTTTTAGCTTGTTGTCCTCAGTTGGTGTGCCATAATTTCGTGGTTAACAACCAAGAACTTCGTGGAGATGGACCATGCTAGGCGATAAAAAAGTCATCAAATACCTGAACCAGGTCCTGAAAAACGAGCTGACCGCGATCAACCAGTACTTCCTGCACGCGCGCATGTACAAGAACTGGGGTCTGAAGAAACTCAACGACCACGAATACCACGAGTCGATCGACGAGATGAAGCACGCCGACGCGCTGATCGAGCGCATCCTGTTCCTCGAAGGCCTGCCGAACCTGCAGGAGCTCGGCAAGCTCTACATCGGCGAGAACACCCAGGAGATGATCGAGTGCGACCTCAAGCTCGAGCTCGAGGCGATGCCGGTGCTGAAAGAAGCGATCACCTACTGTGAGAGCGTGAAGGACTACGTCACGCGCGAACTGTTCAAGAACATCCTCGAGAGCGAGGAGGGGCACGTCGACTGGCTGGAGACCCAGCTCGGCCTGATCGACAAGCTCGGCCTGCTGAACTACCAGCAGAGCCAGGCGGAAGACTAAGTCCTTTCGGCCACCGTCGGACGCGACAGGCAGAAACAAAACAGGGAACCCGCGGGTTCCCTGTTTTGTTTGCCGGGTCGGCTTATTTCGCCGCGCTGGCGACCGGTTCGGTTCCGGCTTCGGCACCCGCTTCGAGGTCGGCCGGTTCCTGCCACGGCAGCGACACCGGCTTCTGGTTCACCGACAGCTTGCCGCCGCCGAAGTGCAGCGTGGTGCGGACCTGGCCGTTCTCGAGCTTGATGTACTGCTGCGCGTTCCACTCGGCCAGTTGCGAGTCGAGCAGGCTCTTGGCGAGATTGTCGATCTCGGCGACGTCCGGCTGCTCCTCGGCGCTCGCATCGACGGTGAACAGGTTGCGCGCCTGCGCGACCACCAGGTTTTCCAGCGTCTGGCGCGGCAGGTCGACCGCCGCGTCGGCGTTGAAGCGCGTGAGGAAGGCGACCGGGTCCTTCAGGTCGGCCTCGGTGAAGCCGTTCAGCGCGAGCTGGCCCTTCAGGTGCGCGTTGCCGGTCGGCATCTTCAGGCTGAACTCGTTGATCACCAGACGCGGGTTGTTGGAGAGCAGCGGCACGCCGTGCTGCTTGACCGTGTCGAGGTAGACCTGGCGCAACTTGGCCGGCTCGACCCCCTCGAACGGGATCTTGCCGATCTCCTGGTCGAGCCTCACCAGCGTCGGGCCGTGCAGATGGTTGGCCGAGATGTCGAGCTTCAGCGGGCCGTACACGCTCTGGTTGTAGCTGAAGCTGTCGAAGTCGAGCTTGCCGCGCGTGTTAACGAAGTCGTCCTGCTCGCTGGTCACGATCTGGTAGCGCAGCTTCTTCAGCTGCACGTCGGACGGACGGAACTCGCCGGACGGGTTGATGAACTCGCCGACGCGTACGCGCGTCAGCAGGTAGACCAGCTCGTTGAGCTTGATGCTGTACGGGACGCTGTCCTTCCAGTTCAGCTGCACGCCGCCCACCATCAGCTCGCTGGTGCCGAGGCGCACGCCGCTTAAGCCCGGACGCACGTCCGACAGGTAGCGCACGCCGTCGAACGCGACCTTGCCCTTCGTCGAGGCTTCGAGCAGGAAGCCCGGCGACACCGCCTCGGTCTGGTACTCCTTGTAGCCGGACGCGTAGTCGACGTTGAGATCGAAGCCCTGCCACTTCACCTTCACGCCCGACAGCGTTTCCTCGTAGTCGAAGGCCGGCACGTTGACCTTCAGCTCGCCGCCGCCGGTCAGCCCGAGGCGGTTGGTGACGGTGATCGGCTCGGCGTCGCCGAAGAACTTGGCGAGCGTCTTCTTCGTCGCATCGCTCATGTCGAACTCGGTCGTCACGAACGCTCGCGCCGGCCTGAGGTCGAAGTGGGACAGGCCGGGGAAGGGGCCGTGCGAGACGCGGTGGGTGTACTTGATGGTCGAGCCCAGCAGCGGTCTCACCGAATCGGGCAGCATCGATTCGTACGGCCCGATCAGGCGACGGTTGAACGTCAGCTCGGTGACTTCGGTCGAACCGAACCAGCCGCGCTCGTAGTTGTGGGACTTGACCTTGAAAAAGGGCAGGGCCGCCACCATTCGGTGCTGTTCGGCGAGCGTTTCTTCGGCCTTGACGCCGGCCCAGTAGGCCGTGCCGCCGTAAACGACGAAGGCCGCGCCCAGGACGGCTCCGGCTGCAATCAGATGCTGTTTTCGCAACACGTTATTCGGGAAATATCAAGAGGATAACGCGCTAATGGTACACCAGCTTGTTGCGGGCCGGGGCGTTGAAAAACCGTCATTACGACAAGGTCTTGTGGGCGCCGGGGTGCTAACCGCACTCATTCTCACCGGCCCGGGCGGCGGTTATTATCGGGGGCTGAATGCAATTTTCTGTTTGCAAACAGTGACTTTGTATACAATAGCGTTTTTTAGCCAGTCAAAAGGTATCGACTGAATGGAATGGATCAACGGTTTGATCGATTTGCCCTGGTGGGGTTACGTGGTGGTGGCGCTGGCGCTGACCCACATCACCATCGCTTCGGTCACCATCTTCCTGCATCGTAGCCAGACCCACCGCGGGCTCGACCTGCACCCGGTCCCCAGCCACTTCTTCCGCTTCTGGTTGTGGCTGACGACCGGCATGGTCACCAAGGAATGGGTGGCCATCCATCGCAAGCACCACGCGCGCTGCGAAACCGAGGACGACCCGCACAGCCCGCAGGTGCTCGGTATCAAGAAAGTACTGTGGGAAGGCGCCGAACTGTACCGCGCCGCCTGCAAGGACCGCGAGTCGATCGAGAAGTTCGGCCGCGGCACGCCGGACGACTGGCTCGAGCGCAATATCTACACCCGCTACAGCGGCAAGGGCATCTTCGTCATGATGGCGATCAACCTCGCGCTGTTCGGCCCGCTGGGCCTGACGATCTGGGCGATACAGATGGTGTGGATCCCGTTCTGGGCGGCCGGCGTCGTCAACGGCCTCGGGCACTACGTCGGCTACCGCAACTTCGAGAACGAAGACGCGGCGACCAACCTGATCCCGTGGGGCATCATCATCGGCGGCGAAGAGCTGCACAACAACCACCACACCTTCGGCACCTCGGCCAAGTTCTCGTACAAGTGGTACGAGTTCGACATCGGCTGGATGTATATCCGCACGCTGGAAACGCTGGGTCTGGCGAAGGTGTTGCGCGTCGCACCGAAACTGCTGGAAGGCGAACAGATGCCGCACTTGGGGGCCGAACAGCTGCAGGCGATCATCGCCAACCGTTACGCGGTGGCTGCGCGCTATGCCCGCGAGCTGAAAGCGGTGTACCACGTGGAACTCGACAAGCTGACCGCCGGCGCGCCGGAAGGCAATATTGCCAAGAAGATGAAGGTGTGGCTGAAGCAGGATGCCAAGGACACGCCGGTCGCCGAGCGCGAAGAACTGTCTGCGCTGTTGGCGCAAAGTCCGACGCTGACCACCGTCTACACCATGCGCCAGGAGCTGTCGCGCCTGTGGGAGCGCTCGACGCTGACCCGCGACGAACTGCTCAAGGAACTGCAGGACTGGTGCGCGCGCGCGGAAGCGAGCGGCATCGAGGCGCTGCAGAGCTTCTCGCTGACGCTGCGTCGCGCCGCCCAGGCGTAAACCGTGTCGTACACTTAATGACGGCGGGGCAACCCGCCGTTTTTTATTGTATTGTTGTCGACCTTGCGGGCCACGCCCGCGCTGCAAAGACCGAATCCGTTCCGAGGTAGTCATGAGTCTGTACCGTCACAAGCCCATCCCCCGACTGTCCGAAGCCGTGGTCGCCAACGGCCTGATCTTCATGGCCGGCCAGGTGCCGCGCAACGAGGCTGCCGATGCGCGCGAACAGACCGCCGACGTGCTCGCCCAGATCGACGAACTGTTGGCCGAGCTCGGCAGCGACAAGAGCAAGATCGTCGACGCGACGATTTATCTGGCCGACCTGGCCGACTACGCGGCGATGAACGAAGCGTGGGACGCGTGGGTCGCCGCAGGCCACCCGCCGGCGCGCGCCACCGTCGAGGCCAGGCTCGCCAACCCGGCGTGGAAGGTCGAGATCAAGATCGTCGCGCAAAGCTGAGCCCGCGCGCATCGGTGAAAAGGCCCTCGCGACGAGGGCCTTTTTCTTTGCCCGGCTGCGACACCGTGCCGCATCGGCGGATCGCCGGCGCTCCCCTAGAATCCCCCGTTTTGCTCTTCGCATATTCCAAAAAGATCAGGGGGGGGACGGATGGACAAGGGTTTTGATACGAGGGACTGGCGGCCTCTGGCACTGGCGATGCTCGGCGCGTGGCAGACGGCGCACGCCGACGAGACGGTGCTGCCCGAAGTGAGGGTGAGCGCCGAGCGCATGGCACCGGCCTTGTCGCTGCCGTCGATCGCCGCGGCGCGCGAGGAGATGGCGCGGGTGCCCGGCGGCGCCGGCTTGGTCGACGTCGAGCGCAACGGCCGCCAGTCGACGCTGGCCGACACGCTCGGCATGGCGACCGGCGTGTTCGTGCAGCCGCGCTTCAGTGCAGAAGAATCGCGCCTGTCTATCCGCGGCTCCGGCCTGCAGCGCACCTTCCACATGCGCGGCGTGAAGCTGATGCAGGACGGCGTGCCGCTGAACCTGGCCGACGGCGGCGCCGACTTCCAGGCGGTCGAACCGCTGGCGACGCGCTACGTCGAGGTCTATCGCGGCACCAACGCGCTGCGCTACGGCGCGACCACGCTCGGCGGCGCGATCAACTATGTGTCGCCATCTGGCCGCGACGCTTCGACGCCAGCCTTCCTCGCGCGACTCGAGGCCGGCAGCTTCGGATACCAGCGCGCGCAGATCGCCGCCGCCGGCGCGAAGGGCGATGTCGACGGCTACGTCAGCCTGTCCAGCCTCCAGCAGGACGGTTCACGCGACCATGCGTCGCAGCATGCGTACCGCCTGTTCGCCAACACCGGCTGGCGTGCCTCGGCCAACCTCGAGACGCGCTTCTTCCTCGCCGACGTTCACAGCAACTCCGAGCTGCCCGGCAGTCTTACCAAGGCACAGCTTAAGGCCGACCCGCGCCAGGCCAACGCCTCGTCGGTAAGCGGCGACCAGAAGCGCGATATCGACCTGACGCGCGTGTCGAACAAGACCGTGTGGCGCTCGGGCGAGCAGCGGCTCGAATTCTCGGCGTTCTATGCGAAGAAGAAGTTGTTCCATCCGATCCATCAGGTGATCGATCAGAACAGCGAGGATACCGGCGTCGAGGCGCGCTGGGTCAGCGACGCGCCGCTGTTCGGCCATGCCAACCGCTTCACGCTCGGCTTCGCGCCGACCTGGGGACGCACCGACGAGCTGCGCTTCGCAAACGTCGGCGGCCGGCGCGGCGCCTTGATCGACGCCAGCCTGCAAGAGGCGAGCAACGTCGACGTCTATGCCGAGAACGAATACGGCTTCGCGCCAGGCTGGCGCGCGATCGTCGGCGCGCAATGGAGCGAGGCGCGCCGTCGCCTTAACGACGGCTATGTGCCGGCCGGTCAGGCCGATGCGAGCTTCGATCAGACCTATCACGGCTTCAGCCCCAAGCTCGGGTTGCTGCACGAGCTCGACAGCGGCGTGCAGCTCTACGCGAACGGGTCGAAGAGCTTCGAGCCGCCGAGCCTGAGCGAGATGAGCAATTTCGTGATCAACGCCGGCCTCAAACCGCAGACGGCGAAGACGGTAGAGATCGGCTCGCGCGGCCGCATGGAAACCGCGCTGCCGGTCGAGTGGGACGTGAGCCTGTACGACGCGCGCGTTCGCAACGAGCTGCTGTCGCGCTCGCTGCCCGGCAACGCGAGCGTGACTTTCAACGTGCCGCGCACGCGCCACCGGGGACTTGAGCTCGGCTTCACCGTAGAGCCGGCAAAGGGCCTGTCGTGGCGCAACGCCATGCTGGTCAACCGCTTCCGTTTCGACAACGACGCGGTCTACGGCGACAACACGCTCGCCGGCGTGCCCAAAAGCTTCTTCAAGAGCGAGCTGACGCAGCGCTTCGGCGCCGGCTACTACGTCTCGGCCAACCTCGAGATCTCGCCGCAGTCCTACCCGGTCGACCTCGCCAACTCGCTGTACGCCGACCGCTACACGCTGGTCGGGCTCAAGGTCGGCCGCGAGGTGAAGAAGGGCCTCGGCTGGTTCGCAGAAGGGCGCAACCTGACCAACGAGAAGTACACGGCGACCACCGGCGTGATCCTCGATGCCAAGGGCAAGGACGCCGCGCAGTTCCTGCCGGGCGACGGCCGCGCGGTCTACGCCGGCCTGGAGTGGAGGCTGTAAACCCGTCAATGCCCTTGCGAGCGCCTCGGCCAACCGTCAAAGCTTGGCCGAGCTTTTTTGCTGAACCGCTTGATACGGGAAGCCGGCTCAGTGCGCCGCGTCGGCCGGCGCGCTGCCGGCCGGCCTGAACGGTGGCCGCGCGAACCACACCAGGCCGGTCAGCAAGAGGAAGAGGATGGCCGAGCCCCAGAAGATTTCGTTCGCGCCGATGAAGTAGGCCTGGCGCGTGATCTCGCGCACGATCAGCCCGTCCGACTGCTGCACGGTCAGCCCCTGCTGGACGAGGCCATCGATCGCCACCAGGGTGCCGGGGTCGAACAGGCTCACGTGCTCGCTCAGCCGCGCGTGGTGCAGCGCCTCGCGCCGTTCCCACAGCGCGCTGACCAGCGACGCGCCGATCGAACCGGCAAGGGTCCTGAGAAAGTTCGATAGCGCCGACGCACCGGCGATCTGCTCGGGCCTGAGGCCCGCGAACGCCATCGTCGTCAGCGGCATGAAGAAGCCGGCGACCGCGAGCCCGAGCACGAACTGCGGCCACACCACGGCCGCGAAGTCCATGCCCGGCACGAAGCTGCTGGCGCGCCACGCAAAGCACATGGCGAAGGCCAGGAAGCTCATCGTCACCACCCATCTGAGGTCGAGCCGGTAGACGTATCTTCCGATGATCGGCGACAACAGCACAGGCAGGATGCCGACCGGCGCTACCGCGAGCCCGGCCTGCGTCGCGGTGTAGCCGAGTTGCGTCTGCAACAACAGCGGGATCAGGACCTCGGCGCCGAGGTAGAGCATAAAGCCGACGCCGGTCGCGACGACGCCGACGGTGAAGTTGCGCTCTTTGAACAAAGAGAGGTCGACCACAGGGTGGTCGTCGTGCCACTCCCACACAATCAGATACGACAGCGCGATGACCGCGACGACCGCGAGCACGACGATCTCGGCAGACGCGAACCAGTCGAGCTCGCGGCCGCGGTCGAGCATCAGCTGCAGACAGCCGACGCCGACCACCAGCAGGATCAGCCCGATCCTGTCGACCGGCAGCTTCGAGACGTGCGTCTCACGGCCCTTCATCAATCGCCAGGCGATCGCCAGCGAGACGAGGCCGAGCGGCACGTTGATGAAGAACAGCCAGCCCCAGTGCCAGTTGTCCGAGATCCAGCCGCCGAGGATGGGCCCGAAGATCGGCGCGACGATGACCAGCGTCGACCATAGCGCGAGCGCCATGCCCTTCTTGTCGTTCGGGTAGGCGGCGAGCAAGAGGCTCTGCGACAGCGGGATCACCGGCCCGGCGAGTGCACCTTGCAGCACGCGGAAGAAGATCAACAGTTCGAGGCTCGGCGCGACGCCGCACAGCCACGACGTGATGACGAAACCGACGGTCGCCCACAGGAACAGTCTGACCTCACCGACGCGGCGCGCGAGCCAGCCGGAGATCGGCACCGCGATCGCGTTGGCGACGCCGAACGAGGTGATCACCCAGGTGCCCTGACTGGTCGACGCGCCGAGGTTGCCGGCGATGGTCGGAATGGCGACGTTGGCGATCGTGTTGTCCAGCACCTGCATGAACGCCGCGAGCGACAGCGCCAGCGTCGCCCAGACGCGCTGACCGTCGGGCAGCGGCGGCGGGTGCCCCATCATCTCCCCTTGGCCCGGCCGAGGTTGGCCGAGACGATGTCGGCGACGATCCGGTCGACTTCCTTCAACTGGTCTTCGTACACCCGGGACACGAAGGCCGGGCTGGCGCGGCCGGCGGTGGTCAGCACCGGGCCGCTCGTGTCGGCGGTGTCGACCTCGGCGCTCATCGACAGCCCGAGGCGCAGCGGGTGCTCGGCCAACTGCTTCGGATCGAGCGCGATGCGCACCGGCACGCGCTGCACGACCTTGATCCAGTTGCCGGTCGCGTTCTGCGCCGGCAGCAGCGAGAACACGCTGCCGGTGCCGGCGGCCATGCCGGCGACGCGGCCGCGGTAGGTGACGCTGCCGCCGTACAGGTCGGCCTCAAGCTCCACCGGCTGGCCGATGCGCATGTTCTTGAGCTGCGTTTCCTTGAAGTTGGCGTCGACCCACATCTCGTGCATCGGCACCACCGCCATCAACGGCGTGCCGGCGGCGACCTGGCTGCCCAGCTGCACGGTGCGGCGCGCGATGAGGCCTGCCACCGGCGACACGATGTCGCTGCGCTTCAAAGCCAAGAAACTGCTGCGCACCTGCGCGGCGGCGCGCGCCACCGCCGGCTGCTGCTGCGCCGAGCCGGACAGCACCAGCACCTGGTTGGCGCGCAAGGCCTGCCCGGCGGCGGCGACCGCTGCGCGTACCGCGACGACGTTGTCGCGTGCGTGCTGCAGTTCCTCGGCGGCGATGCCGCCGAGCCGGCCGAGCGCTTCGCGGCGTGTAAGGTCGCCCTCGGCGCGTGCGAGTTCGGCGCGGCGCGCCGCCAGCTGCGCGGCGAGCTGGTCGTTGCCCGCCATGCGGCTCTTCGACTCGCGCACCGCCTGCGCGAGTTCCGCCTTCGCGCGCTCTAACGCGAGTTCGGCATCCAACGGGTCGAGCCTGACGACTGTCTCGCCGGCCCTGACCCAGTCGGTGCTGTCGACCGCGACGGTGGTGACCGTGCCGGCGACCTGCGCGTTGACTGGCACCAGGTTGCCGCCGACGTAGGCGTTGTCGGTCGCCTCGTGGTGACTCAACGCCTGGAACCAGTAAGCGCCCCAACCGAGCCCGGCGACGGCGAGCGTGAAGGTGAGGCGCTTCAGGTGCTTGCGGCGTTTGTCTGCGGGGTTCGGAGCGGCGCGGTCGATCATGACCAGTCTCCCTGTGAGGTCGCCGGCGCTGCCGGCGAGCCGATATCGTTGTTAAACGGTGACGGTCGTCTCGGTAGCCGCATCAGGGCGAAATGGGCTCGCGGCCCGGTCGTCGGGCAGGGGCGCCTTCGCCGCGTCGGTGGCGAATGGCTTGGGATGCATGGCATGCCATGATGATCGTGAAGCGGCGTCACCCGCAAGGGCCGTGCCATGCCGTCGTCGTTTTTTCGCTACCGCATCCGGCGCCGTTCCCACGGCCGCGCCGCATCGCTTGCGGAACAAGGCGGTGCCGAACGGGGGCGTAAAAAAACTCGGCCAACCTTGGAAGGTTGGCCGAGCTTCGGACCAGGGCGATCGGTGCGCCGCGTCAGCCGCCCAACTGGGCGAGCAGTTTTCTCAACAGGCTCTCCATCGCGACCTTTTCGGTGTCGGAGAACGCGTTCCACAGTTCGCTCATGTGCGCGTGGCGCGACGGCATCAGGTTTTCGATGAAGGCGCGGCCGGCCGGCGTGAGGATCAGCCTGGTCTTGCGCCGGTCGTCGGCGCACGCCTCGCGCACCGCCCAGCCCTGGCCGACCAGGTCGTCGACGACGCGGGTCGCGTTGGTGCGCGAGAACGCGAGCGATTCGGACAGGTCGGACGGGTAGACCGTCTCGTCGGGGCGCGTGTACAGCAGCATCAACGCCATCCAGATGGTGTCGTTGATGCCGTGTTCCTTGAGGCCGGCGTTGAAGTAGTCAGTCAGGTAGCCCTGCACGTGGAAGTAGAGCCGGGTCAGCAACACTTCCTGCTGCGGCACGCCGGTGAGGCGGCGCGCGACCAGGCCGATCGCGTCCTCGCAGGCCTTAAAGCTCGGGTTGTTGATCGGTTTGGCGGCTTGATCGTTCATGACCGTTATGGTAACGCTCGTTATCAGTCAGGGCAAGCCGGCCCGCCATGCGCGCGCGGCGGCCAGCGCCGGCGCGACGAGATCGGCCTGCTGGCAGTCGATCTCGACCAGGTTCTCCATGCTTCGCATCCACGTCAGCTGGCGCTTGGCGAGCTGGCGCGTCGCGGCGACGCCCTTGGCTATCAGTCCGGTCCGGTCGATCTGGCCGTCGAGGTATTCCCACGCCTGGCGGTAGCCGACGCAGCGCATCGATGGCAGCTCGAGCGACAGGCTAGTCCAACGTTCGCGCAGCGCCTCGACCTCGGCGAGGAAGCCGGCCTCGAGCATCTTCTCGAACCGCAGAGCGATGCGCGCGTGCAGCCAAGCGCGGTCGTGCGGCAAGAGCGCGAGCTTCAACAGGTTCAAGGCCGGCGCGCCTTCGCGGCCGCGCGCGATCAGCTCGGACATCGGTTTGCCGCTCAGCTCCCACACTTCGAGCGCGCGCTGGATGCGCTGGCTGTCGGCCGGCGCGAGGCGCGCGGCGGTCGCCGCATCGAGCTCGGCCAACCTTTGATGCAGCGCCGGCCAGCCGCGTTCGGCCGCCTCGGCGTCGAGCCGCGCGCGTACTTGCGCGTCGGCCTGCGGCAGGTCGGACAGGCCTTCCTCGAGCGCCTTGAAGTAGAGCATGGTGCCGCCGGCGAGGATAGGCAGCTTGCCGCGCACGGCGATGTCTTCGATCAGTGCCATCGCGTCGGCGTGAAATTGCGCGGCCGAGTACGAATCGGTCGGGTCGATGATGTCGATCAGGTGGTGCGGCACGCCGGCCATCTCGTCGCGCGTCGGCTTGGCGGTGCCGATGTCCATGCCGCGGTAGACGAGCGCCGAGTCGACGCTGACGACTTCGCCGTCGAGTTGCTGTGCCAACGCGACCGCGAGCGCGGTCTTGCCCGACGCGGTCGGGCCCATCAGGAAGAGGGCGGGGAGCGGAGGTTTCATGGCCGGCATTGTAGCCTGCGCGCCGGGGAAAGGCGCCCGCGCGATCGAGGCTCCGAGAGCTTATGCCGTGCCCAGTGCGAAGTCGATCGCGGCGCGCGCGTGCAAGGTGGTGCTGTCGAGCACCGTGATCGACACGTCGTCCTGTTCGATCAGCAAGGGCAGTTCGGTGCAGCCGAGAATCACGCCTTGCGCCCCCCCGGTGGCGAGCCGCTCGATGATTGCGCGAAGCCGTTCCCTGGAGGCCGGCAGGCGTTGGCCGAGGCAAAGCTCGTCGTAGATGATGCGGTGGATGTCAGCGCGCTCGTCGGCGTCGGGCGTCAGCACTCTCAGGCCGAAGCGTTGCTCGAGCCGTTCGCGGTAGAAGGGCTGTTCCATCGTGAACGCGGTGCCGAGCAGCGCGACGGTTTTCACGCCGGCGCGTTGCGCCTCGCGCGCCGCGACGTCGGCGATGTGGATCAGCGGCACGTCGACGGCGGCCTCCACCGCGTCGGCGACCTTGTGCATGGTGTTGGTACAGATCAACAAGGCTTGCGCACCGGCGGCGCTCAGCTTGCGGGCCGCGTCGGCCAGCAGTTCGCCCGCGCCCTGCCAGTCGCCCTGGTGCTGCCGTTCTGCGATGCCGGCGAAGTCGACGCTGTAGAGCACGACCTTGGCCGAGTGCAGGCCGCCGAGCCGTTCGGCGACGAGCCGGTTGAGATGCTGGTAATACATGGCGCTGGATTCCCAGCTCATGCCGCCGATGAGGCCTAGGGTTTTCACGATGATTCCTCCGCGTGGGTCGTCGGGTGTGGACGTCTAACTCGACGAGCGGCAGACATCCATTTGGCATTTTATGGGCTGACTACGGTCGACACAAGCCTCGGCCAACGTCGGCCGGCTCACGCACGCCCCAGTTCCGCGCACAGCGCGTCAGCGTATTCGCGCACGTCGGCGAGGATCTGCCGACCCCGGCTGTCGGCGTCCGTCTCGAGCGCGTCGATTTCGGCAAGGCAGGCCTCGTGCGTGCGCCCGGCCGGCACGCCGTCGATCAGCTTCTTCTTGCACCACGCCATCCAGTGGCGGCGCTCATCTAAAGACAGCGACTCGGGGAAGTTGCGCGCGCGGTAGCGTTGCACCAGGCGCGCGAGCTGCACGTCTTCGAACTGCGGTGTTTCGCGGGCGAGCTTGTCGGCCGACATCGCGCGCAGCGCCGTCAGCGTGCGCCGGTCGGCGTTGGAGACGAAGCCGCCGTACAGGTTCTCGTCGACGTCGGCGGCTTCGAAGGCGGCTCGCTGGTAGACGGCCTTCCAGGTAGGAGCCAGGTCGGGCAGGCGTGCGGCGGCCTCGGCGTGGCGCGCGATGGTGTCCATGTCGACGCCCCAATGCGCGGCGCGTTCGGCCGTCAGCACCTTGAGGTTGCCGACGACGAACGGCGACTTGTTCAGGTGGATGGTCTTGACCGGCAGCCGCGCGACGCCGTCGGGCAGCTCGTCGCTACGGGTGAACATCCTGAGGCGGATCGCGTCGGCGTCGAGGTTTATTAGTTCCGCCGGGTCGTGGGCGAGGTCCCACACGATCACTTCGTTCGCGTTGGTGGGGTGCGCTGCCAGCGGCCAGACGAGTGCGACGTTGCCGCGCTCGACGCCGTACATGCCCGACACGTGCAGCACCGGCTTGGGCGCGTGCAGGGAAAGCTGCTCGCGCGCCGCGTCCTTCTTGCGCAAGGACAGATAGAAGTCGAACAGCTTAGGCTGCTTTTCGCGGATCAATCGCGCGAGAGCGATCGTCGCGCGCACGTCGGACAGCGCGTCGTGCGCCGCCTCGTGCGCGAGGCCGTTCGCCTTGGACAGGTGTTCGAGCTTAAAGCTGGTCCGGCCGTCCTCGTGTGTCGGCCAGACGATGCCGTCCGGGCGCAGCGCGTAGCAGGCGCGCACCAGGTCGAGCAAGTCCCAGCGGCCGCAGCCGTCGCGCCATTCGCGCGAGTACGGGTCGATCAGGTTGCGCCAGAACAGGAAACGCGTGACCTCGTCGTCGAACCTTATCGAGTTGTAGCCGACGCCTATCGTGCCCGGCTGCGACAGCTCGCGCTCGATCACGCCGGCGAACTCGTGCTCGGCCACGCCTTCGGCGAGGCAGCGCTGCGGCGTGATGCCGGTCAACAGGCACGCCTCGGGCGACGGCAGGTAGTCGGGCGTCGGGCGGCAGTACAGCATCACCGGCTCGTCGATCTCGTTGAGGTCGGCGTCGGTGCGCACGCCGGCGAACTGAGACGGCCGGTCGCGGCGCGGCTCGACGCCGAAGGTTTCGTAGTCGTGCCAGAAGAAGGTGAGGGCGGACATGGGCGTCGGGCAGCAGGCAAAGGCGCGATTGTCGCATTGCACGGCAGGCTCGGCCAAGCCCGGAGGGGGAGGGGGAGGGGAACGGGGGCGGGGCCCCCGAGACCCTTACCGCTTGTACGCGGCGATGCGGGTCAGGATGGCGGAGTTGACCTGGTTGTTGTTGGTGTACAGGTTCATCGTCTGGCCGGCCGGGGAGCCCATGAACTGCTCGTAGAGCGCCGATTCGCGGCTCGTCAGCACCGGGCCGGAACCGCGCGCGATGCCCTGCATCACCTTCTTCGAGATGACCTTGCCGTCGGGCGTAGCCCAGAAGGTCAGCGCGCTTTTGGCCATGTCGCACGACACCGATTTCTTGATCATCGGCAGCGCGATGCCTTCGATCGCGGCGTCGGAAAGCTGGCCGATCTGGGTGCACAGCGCGACAAAGTTCGGCACCGAGCGCGACGCGCACTGGCCGCTGCCGTTCATGCGGACCAGTTCGGTGTAGCGCGTGGCGCGCATCAGGTCGACGTGGGTGGTGGCGCAAGCGGCGCCTGCCGCGTCGGCGGCATAGCTTGGCACGGCGACGAGGCTCGCCATGGCCAGGGCAATGAGTCGTTTCACTTCTATTCCTGCAGCTTTAAAGGGTCGACCGCTTCATGCCGGTCTGATTTGATTGAACAACTAAGCAAATAACATATTATCATGTGTTATTTTGGCAATTTGATGTTTTTATAGTGAATTACGCTGATGGATAGCGGTTTTGTCGGCGTGGTTTTGCATGACGGAATGCCGTTTCTCGCTATGGAGCTAAGTGGGTGGGGGAAGGGGCGGGTCGCGTGCCGAGACAGGGATAAACCGACTGCCATGTCCGCCGCAGCCCGTGCCTGTCCCGCGCGAAGGCCGCTCGGGCTTCGCTATCGATCGTCCTGCGCCATCCGCCGTTTGTCCCATCTTCCTCGGCCAACGTTGGGGCCTGGCTGCCTCGAGTGCCGGATCGATGCACCAAGATCGAACACCCGACATGGCCGTGCACTATGTTGGCTCACTTCGCCTGCCCCAAAACGGGTCTCGTCCATGCCTGCCACGCACCATTGTCATACGCGCACGCTGCGAATCAATTAAAATCAAGGGCTTGCGTTGGCAGGCATCCTGCTTGCTTATGGTGCAGCACTCCCGCCACGCACTGGAATCGCCCAGATGAGTCCCAACCCGACCCCGAACGACGTCCTCTTCATCCTGCTCGGCGCGATCATGATCCTCGCGATGCACGCCGGCTTCGCCTTTCTCGAGCTCGGCACCGTGCGCAAGAAGAACCAGGTCAACGCGCTGGTGAAGATCCTCACCGACTTCGCCGTGTCGGGCCTCGCCTATTTCTTCGTCGGCTTCCCGCTCGCCTACGGTGTCGACTTCTGGAGCGGGGCCGAGACGCTCGCCGCGCACAACGGCTACGAACTGGTGCGCTTCTTCTTCCTCTTGACCTTCGCCGCGGCGATCCCGGCCATCGTGTCGGGCGGCATCGCCGAGCGCGCTAAGTTCCACCCGCAGTCGATGGCGACCTTCTTCCTCGTCGGCCTCGTCTACCCGTTTTTCGAGGGTATCGCGTGGAACGGCCACTTCGGCGTGCAGGACTGGCTCGCGCACCAATTCGGCGCGCCTTTCCACGACTTCGCCGGCTCGGTCGTCGTGCACGCGGTCGGCGGCTGGATCGCCCTCGCCGCCGTGCTGCACCTCGGCGCGCGGCGCGGCCGCTACCAGCGCGACGGCCACGTCGCCGCGCACCCGCCGTCGTCGATTCCCTTCCTCGCGCTCGGCGCGTGGATCCTGATCGTCGGCTGGTTCGGCTTCAACGTGATGAGCGCACAGCGCATCGGTGGCGTCTCGGGCCTCGTCGCGATCAACTCGCTGATGGCGATGGTCGGCGGCACCGTGGTCGCGATGTTCGCGGGCAAGAACGACCCGGGCTTCATCCACAACGGCCCGCTCGCCGGCCTCGTCGCGGTGTGCGCCGGCTCGGACGTGATGCACCCGATCGGCGCGCTCGCGGTCGGCGCGGCAGCCGGCGCGCTGTTCGTATGGCTGTTCACCGTCACGCAGAACAGGCTGAAGATCGACGACGTGCTCGGCGTGTGGCCGCTGCACGGCGTGTGCGGCGTCTGGGGCGGACTCGCGGCCGGTGTGTTCGGCCAGCAGGCGCTCGGCGGCATGGGAGGCGTGAGTTTCGTCTCGCAACTGATCGGCACCGCGATGGGCGTAGCGATCGCGTTCGCCGGCGGCTATGTCGTCTACGGGCTGATCAAGAAGGCGGTCGGGCTGCGGCTGGACGAGGAGGAGGAGTTCAACGGCGCAGATCTGTCCATCCACAAGATCACCTCGTCCCCGGAACGGGAGACGAGCTGGTGAAGCTTGGTAAGGATCGACGCTAGGCGCAGGTATGGCGCAGAAGCTTGGCCGAAGCAAAGGCTCGGCCAAGCCATGCGTGCGATTTGGCTTGATTGCTTCGAATCAGGCCGGGGTATGGAACTCGACGAGATCGAGTATCGAGAAGACGCCGAATGCCTGTCCTTGCGCCTTGACGACCCCCAGGCCCGGCAACAGCCATATATCCGCCTTCAGAAGGGACGTGCCCAGGCGGATGTCTTGAAGGTGCGCAGAGCATTTCAGCACCGGCCGCGTCAAATAGCCGTTTTCCTGGTCGAGGCCCAGCTCCGGGCGGACGGTTATCCTCTCGCTCGTGACGACCTGCAGCGTTAGTTTGACCGGGCTGCCCGTCGCGGGATTGGTTTGCTCAGGTTGGGCCGTGACGGTGGTGCCGATCGTCAGGTTCATCGGCAGTTCCAGCCCTTTCGGGCCAAAGGTAAATTCCAAAGCGTTGTCGAACCGGGCCTTCAGCAGCGTCCAGACGCAGGTGTCGAGGTTGGCGGTCTGTGGCCGGTCCGACTTGAAATGCAGTCGGGGCAGCTTCCCGCCCGGCATGGCTATGTCCAGATAGACCTCGTTCTGGCCGGCGTGACGGGCCTCCATTTTGACCCGCGTATGGGTATTCTGCTCGTAGAACACGCGGGTCGTACCGGGGCGCAGCGGGAGGCAATGGCTCGTGGTGGCGCCCATCATTTCGTTTTCCATCTCGCGTTTCTCCTTGCCTCGGCCAAGCTTGGCGACGGAATGCTGGGCGCCTGTTTGAACTGCCATTCTCCGCTACCCGGCGCATCGCAGCCGGGCCGTAGCCGGCAGCAGCGAATCGCGCGTCGACTGTTCACAGTAGTCCATCGATGCAAGGCCGACAAAATGCGGAAAGGGACGGGGCAGGCAGTCAAAAACTTGGCGATCATCAACGGCATCGTGGAACCGTATCGTGTTGTTGCCGTGTGCCCCGGGTCGTCCCCAACGCGCCTTCGGGACGCTTGAGTCATCGGGGCCGTGAAGCCTCCCGCAGTTAATCAGAAAGCAGGTCAACCCTAATGAACGAGTCCTTCGGCATCGAAGGCGTCAGCCGCGAACAGGCCAAGGCGATGGGGTCGTTCAAGCTGCGTATCCCGCCGGCGACGCAAGGGGGCGACGGCGAATAGGTCGCCCGGCAAGGACGCTACGCGGGCGTAAAAAACGATCGGCCCGCACCAGGCGGGCCGATCGTTTCCGGACAAGCGTCGCGTCAGCTCTTGGCCGTCTTCACGATGCGGCCTATGCCGCTCACCCCGGCCAGCACGACGGCGCCGGCGACGATGCCGGCGAGCGCGTCGAGCAGCGTCGGGACGATGGCCTCCAGCACGGCGCCGATGGCCGGCACGCCGGCGGCGCTGTGGGCGATGCCGTGGATGAGGTCGTAGGCGCCCGGGGTGCCGTGGGTGAGGATGCCGCCGCCGACCATGAACATCGCCGCGGTGCCGGCCACCGAAAGGAATTTCATCAGGTAGGGGGCAAAGAGCAGCAGGAAGCGGCCGAAAGCGCGCTGCGCTGCGTCGCCCTTCGCGCTCAGATACAGCCCGGCGTCGTCCAGCTTGACGATGCCGGCCACCAGGCCGTATACGCCGACGGTCATGATCAGCGCGATGCCGGTGAGCACGGCGACCTGCGAGCCGAAGGAGGCGGTGGCGACGGTGCCGAGCGAGATCACGATGATCTCCGCCGACAGGATGAAGTCGGTGCGGATCGCGCCCTGCACCTTTTCTTTCTCGAAGGCCACCATGTCGACGGCCGGGTCGGCCAGCGCTTCGACTAGCTGTTCGTGATGGACGTGGTCTTCCGCGGCGCTATGGAGCAGCTTGTGCGCCAGTTTTTCCACCCCTTCGAAACACAGATAGGCGCCGCCTATCATCAGCAGCGGGGTGATCAGCCACGGCAGCAGCGCGCTGATCGCCAGCGCCGCCGGTACCAGGATCGCCTTGTTCTTGAGCGAGCCCACGGCCACCGCCCAGACCACCGGCAGTTCGCGCTCGGCGCGTACGCCGGCGACCTGCTGCGCGTTCAGCGCGAGGTCGTCGCCGAGCACCCCGGAGGTTTTCTTGGCGGCGACCTTGGTCATCACCGCCACGTCGTCGAGCACGGTGGCGATGTCGTCGATAAGGGCCAATAGGCTGGATCCGGCCATGTTTCTTTTTCCTGTTTTAAGCGAGATGGATTAGGGGGGAGGAGGGTGCCGCTCAGCGGCCGCGCAGGAACAGGCCGTCGAGGTCCTTCATCGTCAGCCGCACCCAGGTCGGGCGGCCGTGGTTGCACTGGTTCGAGCGCTCGGTGGCCTCCATGTCGCGCAAGAGCGCATTCATCTCGGCCAGGGTCAGCTGCCGGTTGGCGCGCACCGCGCCGTGGCAGGCCATCGTCGCGAGCAATTCGTTGCGACGTTCCGTGAGAACCCGGCTCAGGCCGGCTTCGCGCACGTCCTTCAGCACCGCGCGCGCCAGCTCGACGGCGTCGCCGTCCTTGAGCCACACCGGCACCGCGCGGATCGCGACCTGCGTCGGCGACAGCGTCGCCAGTTCCAGGCCGAGCCGCTTCATGCCTTCGCCGTGCTCGTGCACGGTGGCGACCTCCATGCGGTCGGCGGCCATCGCCACCGGCAGCAGCAAGGGCTGCATCGGGATCGCGTCGTGTTCGAGCGCGGTCTTCAGCTGTTCGTAGACGATGCGCTCGTGCGCGGCGTGCATGTCGACCAGGATCAGCCCGTCGACGTTCTGCGCGAGGATGTAGACGCCGTGCAACTGCGCCAGCGCGAAGCCGAGCGGCGGCAGCGCCGGATTATCTGCCACAAGACTCGCGAGCTTGGCCGAGCCCTGCGGCACGAACGGCGGGGTGGGCTCGGCCAACCTGCTTGTTTCGGCGGAGGCCAGCGCGGCCTCTTCCTCGCGCACGCCGCCGAACAGCGCGGCGTAAGCGGCGGTGGCCTCGCGCGCGACCGACAGCGGCAGCGGGCTTTGCTGGTAGATCGTCCGCGACGTCGGCGTCGCCGCCGATGAAAAAGCGGGGGCGGGAGCCGCAAGGTTGGCCGAGCCCTGCGTCGATCCGGCCTCGAGTGGCGCGCCTGCCGCCGACGGCGTGCTGCCGGCAGTGGTCGCCGCCAGCGTCTTGTTCAGCGCGTGGAACACGAACTGGTGGATCGCCTGCGATTCCCTAAAGCGCACCTCGATCTTGGTCGGGTGCACGTTGACGTCGACGCCCTCGGGCGGCAGCGACAGGAACAGCGCGTAGCACGGGTGGCGCTCGTGGTGCAGCACGTCGCGGAAGGCCTGGCGGATCGCGTGCTGCGCGGTCTTGTCGCGCACGAAGCGGCCGTTGACGAAGAAGTACTGCGCGTCGCGGCTGGCCTTCGAGTAGGTCGGGCTGGCGACGAGGCCGAACAGCGCGAGCGGCCCGGCTTCGGCCGACACCTGCAGCGCGGCGGAGGCGAAGTCCTTGCCGAGAATGGCGGCTACGCGGTCGGGTGCGCTCTGCTGCGGCAGCCGTTCGACCACCTTGCCGTTGTGGCGCAGCAGGAATTCGACGCCCGGGTGCGCGAGCGCGATGCGCTCGAAGGTCGCCGCGCAGTGCGCGTACTCGGTCGACTCGGACTTCAGGAATTTGCGCCGCGCCGGCGTGTTGAAGTAGAGGTCGACCACCTCGACCGTGCTGCCCTCGGCGTGCGCGGCCGGCTCGACCGGGTGCAGCGCGCCGTCGATCGCGACGATGCGGTGCGCGTGCGCCGCACCTCTCTGGCGCGAGATCAGCGTGAGGCGCGACACCGACGCGATGCTGGCGAGGCCCTCGCCCCTGAAGCCCAGGGTCCCGACGCTCTCGAGGTCGTCAAGGTCGCGGATCTTGCTGGTCGCGTGCCTATCGAGCGCGAGCGCCAGTTCGTCCTCGGCGATGCCGCCGCCGTCGTCGGTGACGCGGATCAGCTTGATGCCGCCTTGCGTGAGGTCGACGGCGATCTTCGTCGCGCCGGCGTCGAGGCTGTTCTCGAGCACCTCCTTCAGTGCAGACGCCGGGCGTTCGACCACCTCACCGGCGGCGATCTGGTTGACCAGGTGGTCGGGCAGGCGGCGGATCGGGCTCATGCGCGCGACGCGCGCTTGTGGCGCAGGAATTCGAACACGCCGGGGAGGATCGACACGATGATGATGCCGACGATCAACAGCGACAGGTTGGACTTGACCGCCGGCAGGTTGCCGAACAGGAAGCCGAGGTAGGTGAAGCTCGCTACCCACGCCACGCCGCCGATCACGTTATACGACAGGAAAAGCCCATAGCTCATCGTGCCGACGCCGGCGACGAACGGCGCGAAGGTGCGCACGATCGGCACGAAGCGCGCGAGGATGATGGTCTTGCCGCCGTGGCGCTCGTAGAAGGCGTGCGTCTTGTCGAGATACGCGCGGCGGAAGATCTTCGAATCCGGGTTCGAGAACAGCCTCATCCCGACCCTGCGCCCGACGGTGTAGTTGACCGTGTCGCCGAGGATGGCTGCGGCGATCAGCAGCGCGACCAAGAGATGCACGTCCATCTGGCCAGTGGCGGCGAGCGTGCCCGCGACGAACAGCAGCGAGTCGCCCGGCAGGAACGGCGTGACGACGAGGCCGGTCTCGCAGAACACGATCAGGAACAGGATCAAATAAATCAGCGGGCCGTAGGCGGCGACTAGGTCGGCGAGGTGCCGGTCGATGTGCAGCACGAAGTCGATCAGAAAAGTAATGGCTTCCATGGCGGCAATTGTACAGGGGTTGAGGGCGGCGGCCCAAGGTTGGCCGAGCGCAAAAAAACGGGCCGGCGCACGGCCGGCCCGTCGGGTGAACCCGGGCGAAAAATCAGACCACCGCTTCCTGCTTGGGTTTCGGCGGCTTGACCATGTGCTCGCGCTTCACGCCGAGCGCCAGCGCGATCGGGCTGGCGACCAGCACCGACGAGTAGATGCCGAACACGATGCCGATCGTCAGCGCGATGGCGAAGCCGTGCAGCGCCGGGCCGCCGAACAGCAGCATCGCCAGCACCATGGTTTCGGTCGAACCGTGGGTGATGATGGTGCGGCTCATCGTCGCGGTGATCGCGTTGTCGATCACCTCGGCGACGGTCTTGGTGCGCATCGACGGCTTGCGGAAGTTTTCGCGGATCCGGTCGAACACCACGACCGATTCGTTCACCGAGTAGCCGAGCACCGCCAGCACGCCGGCCAGCACGGTCAGCGAGAACTCCCAGCCGAAGAACGCGAAGCAGCCGAGGATGATCACCACGTCGTGCATGTTGGCGATGATCGCCGCCACCGCCAGCCGCCACTCGAAGCGCAGCGCCAGATACAGCATGATGCCGATGCACACGACGATGACCGCGGTCAGGCCGTGCTCTACCAGTTCCGCGCCGACGCTCGGGCCGACGAACTCGACCTTGCGCAGTTCGAGCTGCGCGCCGCCCGCCTTCAGCGACGTCATCACCTGGTTCGACAGCTGCGCGCTGGTGATGCCCGGCTTGTTCGGCAGGCGGATCAGCACGTCGCGGCTGGTACCGAGGCTCTGCACGCTCGGTTCGCCGAGGCCGAGCCGCTCGACGCGGGAACGCACGTCGGGCAGGTTGGCCGACTGCGCGTATTGCACTTCCATCACCGTGCCGCCGGTGAATTCGACGCTGAGGTTCAGCCCTTTGGCGAAGAGGAAGAACACGGCCACGATGAAGGTCAGTAGCGAAATCGCCGTGGTGACCTTGCCGTAGCTCATGAACGGGATGTCCCGCTTGATTCGGAAGAGCTCCATGGATTGCCTTTGCAAGTGAGGGCCGGCGTGGCCGGCCCGTCTGATCTTATTCGGTCGGTTTCCAGATCTGGCCGATCGACAACGAACTCAGGCGGCGACGGCGGCCGTACCACAGGTTGACGAGGCCGCGCGACACCAGCACCGCCGAGAACATCGACGACAGGATGCCGAGGCAGTGCACGACGGCGAAGCCGCGCACCGGGCCGGAACCGAAGATCAACAGCGCGAGGCCGGCGATCAGCGTGGTCACGTTCGAGTCGAGAATCGTCGCCCACGCGTGCTGGTAGCCGGCGTGGATCGCGCTCTGCGGCGGCACGCCGTTGCGCAGCTCCTCGCGCACGCGCTCGTTGATCAGCACGTTGGCGTCGATCGCCATGCCGAGCGTCAGCGCGATGGCCGCGATGCCCGGCAGCGTCAGCGTCGCCTGCAGCATCGACAGCATCGCCACCAGGACAAACAGGTTCACGCCGAGCGAGATCGCCGAGATCACGCCGAACACGCGGTAGTAGATCACCATGAACACCGCGATCGCGGCGAAGCCCCACAGCGTCGAGTTGAAACCCTTCTCGATGTTTTCCTTGCCGAGGCTCGGGCCGACGGTGCGCTCTTCGATGATGGTCATCGGCGCGGCGAGCGAACCCGCGCGCAAGAGCAGCGCGACGTCCTGCGCTTCGGCCGGGTTCATGCTGCCGGAAATCTGCACGCGGCCGCCGCCGATCTCGGAACGGATCACCGGCGCGGTCACCACTTCGGCCTTGCCCTTTTCGACCAGGATCATCGCCATGCGCCGGCCGATGTTCTCGGCGGTCACCTGGCGGAAGATCGAAGCGCCGGCCGAATCGAGGTTGATATGCACCGCCGGCGAGCCGTTCTCTTCGAAGCCCGGCTGCGCGTCGTTGATGTTGTCGCCGGTCAGCTCGACGTCTTTCTTGACGAGGATCTTGGTCGGGCCGCGCGGGGTCAGCTCGTCGAGCAGGTCGTAGCCGGCCGGCACGTTGCCGGCGAGCGCCTCGGCCATCTTTGCGGTGTCGTCTTCGACCATGCGTACCTGCAAGGCCGCGGTGCGGCCGAGGATGTCCTTCGCCTTGGCGGTGTCCTGCACGCCCGGCAGCTGTACGACGATGCGGTCCGGGCCGGCCTGCTGGATGATGGGCTCGGCGACGCCCAGCTCGTTCACGCGGTTGTGCAGCGTCGAGATGTTCTGTTTCACCGCGTCGCCCTGGATGCGGGTGATTTCTTCGGGCTTGAGCGTCAGCGTCAGCGTGAACGCGCTCGCGTCCTCGCTCATCGCCAGCGAAGGCAGCGTGCGCGTGACCGCGTTCTCGGCGGCCTTCAGCGTTTCGGCGTCCCTGAGCTGGACGGTCAGGCTGTTGCCGTCGCGCTTGATCGTGCCGTAGCGGATCTTCTGCGCCTTCAGCTCGCGGCGGATGTCGCCGGTGTAGCGCTCGACGGTCTTGTCGATCGCGGCCTTCATGTCGACTTCGAGCAGGAAGTGCACGCCGCCCCTGAGGTCGAGGCCGAGGAACATCGGGTGCGCCTTTAGCCGCGTCAGCCAGTCGGGCGACGACGACAAGAGGTTCAGCGCGATGATGTAGGTGTCGCCCAGTTCGGCCTGGATCGCGTCGCGGGCCTTGATCTGGGTGTCCGGGTCGCGGAAGCGGACCTTCAGGCTGCCGCGGTCGAGGAACAGGCCGTCGGGCGTCAGATGGCGGGCAGCCAGCGCGGTTTCCACCCGGCCCATCAGCGCGGTGTCGACCGGGATCGACTGGCGCGTGCTCGAGATCTGGACCGCCGGCGACTCGCCGAAGAAGTTGGGCAGCGTGTAGATCGTCGCGGCGATCAGCGCCAGCCCGATGATCAGGTATTTCCAGAGCGGGTAGCGGTTCATGGCAGTTCTTGAATGCGACGGAGCCGTCTTCGTGTCGAAGACGGCTCCGCTCGGGTTACAGGGACTTCAGCGTGCCTTTTTCCAGCTTGCCGGAAACGGCGCTGCGCTGAACCTGGATTTCCACGCCGTTGGCGATCTCGACGGCCAGGAAGGCTTCGCCGACCTTGGTCACGCGACCGGCGACGCCGCCCTGGGTGACGACTTCGTCGCCTTTTTCCAGCACCGACAGCATCTTCTGATGCTCTTTCGCCTTTTTCTGCTGCGGGCGGATCAGAAGCAGCCAGAAGACCGCGAAGATCGCGATCATCGGCAGGAAACTCATCAGGTCGAGGCCGGCCGGGCCGGTGGCCGCGTAGGCGGGGGTAATGAACATCGTGTCGCTCCCTTGTTGAAACGTAAGTGTGTGCGTGGGGTGTCGGCAGGGGGTATAACCGAGCCGGGCATTCTAGCTACACGGCATGGCTTTTCCAACCGCATCGAGCATGCCGGCTCGGCCAAGCTTTCAAGACCTTCAAGCTTGGCCAAGGTTCCTCTATCTCAATTCACGCCACGCGCGCGGTTTTCGTGGAACTCGGCGCGGAAGTCTTCGAAGCGGTCGTCCTCGATCGCCTTGCGGATGTTGCGCATCAGTTCCTGGTAGTAGTACAGGTTGTGGATGGTGTTCAGCCGTGCGCCGAGGATCTCGCCGACGCGGTGCAGATGGTGCAGGTAGGCGCGGCTGAAGTTGCGGCACGTATAGCAGCCGCATTCCTCGTCGAGCGGACGCTTGTCCATCTTGTAGCCGGCGTTCTTGATCTTCACGTCGCCCCACTGGGTGAAGATCCAGCCGTTGCGCGCGTTGCGCGTCGGCATCACGCAGTCGAACATGTCGACGCCGTTGGCGACGCCGTGCACCAGGTCCTCCGGCGTGCCGACGCCCATCAGGTAGTGCGGCTTCTCGGCCGGCAGCATGTCCTTCAGCTCGGTCAGCATCCGGTACATCTCGGGCTTGGGTTCGCCGACCGACAGGCCGCCGATCGCGATGCCGTCGAAGCCGATCTCCATCAGGCCCTTGAGCGACTCTTCGCGCAAATCGGTATAAAGGTTGCCCTGCACGATACCGAACAGCGCGTTCGGGTTTTTCAGGTCGTCGAAGGCGCGGCGCGAACGCTCGGCCCAGCGCAGCGACATGCGCAGCGAGTCACCGGCGGTCTTGTGGTCGACCTGGCCGGGCGTGCATTCGTCGAGCTGCATCACGATGTCCGAATTGAGCACCGTCTGGATCTTCATCGAGATCTCGGGCGACAGGAACAGCTTGTCGCCGTTCACCGGGCTCTGGAAGGTGCAGCCCTCCTCGGTCAGCTTCCTCATATTGGTCAGCGAGAACACCTGGAAGCCGCCCGAGTCGGTCAGGATGGGTTTGTCCCAGCCGATGAACTCGTGCAGGCCGCCGAACTGTTCGACGATCTCGAGCCCCGGGCGCAACCACAGGTGGAAGGTGTTGCCGAGAATGATCTGGGCGCCGATCTCTTCCAGCTCCAGCGGGCTCATCGCCTTGACCGAGCCGTAGGTGCCGACCGGCTGGAATACGGGGGTTTCTACTAGCCCGTGATTGAGGACCAGCGTGCCGCGACGGGCGCCGCCTGAAGTCTTGTGAACGGTAAATTGCAGCATCGTGAAAAAATTTTCGGCGTAAAGGGTAGTAAAATCAGCGCGCTAGTATAACCGATCCCGCCGTCGACGGACTTTTTCGCAAAAAGCGCTTGCCAAGCCGAACGGGCATCGCTAACATTCGTGTCCTGTCTTCAACAAGACGACGACAGGCACGTAGCTCAGTTGGTTAGAGCACCACCTTGACATGGTGGGGGTCGTTGGTTCGAATCCAATCGTGCCTACCAAATTCTTGCGGGGAGCAACATCATGGCGTTTCGAACTACTATCACCCTAATCGGTTGATTCGAGCCACGGGTGTTCCCATGCAAACAAAAGAAGTGCGGCTCAGGCCGCACTTTTTTTTTGGTTTTTTTTCGACCTCGTCGCGCCAGGCCGCGCGAAAGCCGGCCATCCAACCCCCTGGAGTTGATATGCCCGATATTCGTCTGCCCGACGGTTCCGTCCGTTCCTTCGATGCCCCGGTCACGGTCCACGATGTGGCCGCGTCGATCGGCGCGGGTCTGGCGCGTGCCGCGCTCGCCGGTCGCGTCGACGGCCAGCTGGTCGATACCTCCTTTCTGATCGAATCCGACGCCGATCTCGCCATCGTCACCGACAAGGACGCCGATGGCCTGTCCATCATCCGTCACTCGACCGCCCACTTGCTCGCGTATGCGGTCAAAGAGCTGTTCCCGGAAGCGCAGGTGACAATCGGGCCGGAAATCGAGAACGGCTTCTACTACGACTTCGCGTACAAGCGCCCGTTTACGCCGGAAGACCTCGTCGCCATCGAGAAGAAGATGACCGAGCTGGCCAAGAAAGACATCCCGGTCGAGCGCTACGAGTTGTCGCGCGACGAAGCAGTCGCCTACTTCAAGTCGATCGGCGAGGCGTACAAGGCTGAGATCATCGAATCGATCCCGCAGGGCGAAGTGCTGAGCCTGTACCGCGAAGGCGGGTTCACCGACCTGTGCCGCGGCCCGCACGTACCGTCGACCGGCAAGCTGAAGGTGTTCAAGCTGATGAAGGTCGCCGGCGCCTACTGGCGCGGCGACAGCAAGAACGAGATGCTGCAGCGCGTGTACGGCACCGCGTGGGCGAAGAAGGAAGATCTCGAGCAGTATCTGTTCATGCTCGAAGAGGCGGAAAAGCGCGACCACCGCAAGCTCGGCAAGCAACTCGACCTGTTCCACCTGCAGGACGAGGCGCCGGGCATGGTGTTCTGGCACCCGAAGGGCTGGAGCCTGTGGCAGAGCATCGAGCAGTACATGCGTGCGACGCTGACCGCAGCCGGCTATCAGGAAATCAAGACGCCGATGGTGATGGACCGCGTGCTGTGGGAGAAGTCCGGCCACTGGGACAACTACCGCGACAATATGTTCACCACCGAGTCGGAGAAGCGCGACTACGCGGTCAAGCCGATGAACTGCCCGGGCCACGTCCAGGTGTTCAACCAGGGGCTGCGCTCGTATCGCGACCTGCCCTTGAGGTTGGCCGAGTTCGGTGCCTGTCACCGCAACGAGCCGTCCGGCGCGCTGCACGGCCTGATGCGCGTGCGCGGCTTCGTCCAGGACGACGCGCACATCTTCTGTACCGAAGAGCAGATCATCGCCGAGGCGCAGGCGTTCAACGAACTGACGATGCAGGTCTACAAGGTATTCGGCTTCGACAACGTGGCAATCAAGCTGTCGCTGCGCCCCGAGAAGCGTGCCGGTTCCGATGAGGTGTGGGACAGGGCCGAAGACGGCTTGCGTCAGGCGCTCGCCGCCTGCGGCGTCGAATGGGAGGAATTGCCGGGCGAGGGCGCCTTCTACGGTCCGAAGGTCGAATATCACATCAAGGACGCGCTCGGCCGCTCGTGGCAGTGCGGCACGCTGCAGCTCGACTTCGTGCTGCCAGAGCGCCTCGACGCCGAGTACGTCGCCGAGGACAACACCCGCAAACGCCCGGTGATGCTGCATCGCGCGATCCTCGGTTCGCTCGAGCGCTTCATCGGTATCCTGATCGAAAACCACGCCGGCGCCTTCCCGCTGTGGCTCGCTCCGGTGCAGGCGGTGGTGATGAGCATCACCGACGACCAGGCCGATTATGCGGCCGATGTGGCAGAAGCGCTGAAAAAACAAGGCTTCCGCGTCGAGCTCGACTTGAGGAACGAGAAGATCGGCTATAAAATCCGCGAACACAGCCTGCAGAAGTTGCCGTACCAGATCATCGTCGGCGACAAGGAGAAAGCGGGTGCACTTGTGGCCGTACGCGCGCGTCATGGCGAAGATCTGGGTCAGGTCCCGCTTGACGCGCTGCTCGACCGACTCAATAGCGAGCGGTCGAAGCACTGATCGTCGGCCCATCAATCTGAACAGGAGTACAAGCTATAGCTCAGGAACGCGAAGCGCGGATCAACGGTGAAATCACCGCGCGCGAAATCCGTCTGGTAGGCGTCGAAGGCGAGCAGCTCGGCATCGTCAGCCTGCGTGAAGCCATGGCCTTGGCCGAAGAGAAAGACATCGACCTGGTCGAAATCTCTCCGACGGCCCAGCCACCGGTCTGCAAGCTGATGGACTACGGCAAGTTCAAGTACGAACAGTCGAAGAAACGTCACGAAGCGAAGCAGAAACAGAAGCAGATCCAGATCAAGGAAGTCAAATTCCGTCCGGGTACCGACGACGGCGACTATGGTGTCAAGTTGCGCAACCTGATCCGCTTCCTCACCGACGGCGACAAGGCCAAGGTGACGCTGCGTTTCCGCGGTCGCGAGATGGCGCACCAGGACATCGGCCTGAAGCTCTTGAAGCGCGTGGAAGCCGATCTGGCCGAAGTGGGCGTGGTGGAGCAGTTCCCCAGGCTCGAAGGTCGCCAGATGGTGATGATGATTGCCCCGAAGAAAAAATAATCGGGTATAATCATGGACTTCAACACGGCAGGGCGACCTGCCGTGTCGATTTTGTGGCGGTCAAACGCTGCATAAAAAGCGGGGCGTAGCGGTTTTAAGCGGTGCAAACCCACCCTACGCCGAATCTAAGAAATTTCAGCAGGAGCCTATCCATGCCGAAGATGAAGACCAAATCGAGCGCGAAAAAACGCTTGAAAGTGTTGGGTAATGGTGGTGTGAAACGTGGTCACGCTTTCAAGCGTCACATTCTCACCAAGAAAACCACCAAGAACAAACGCCAGCTGCGCGGCACCTCGATGGTGGACGCAAGCAACATGGCTTCTGTTCGCGCAATGCTGCCCTACGCTTAAGGAGTTAAGACATGCCTCGTGTAAAACGCGGTGTAACCGCTCGCGCCCGTCATAAGAAGGTCCTCGCCCTGGCGAAAGGCTATCGCGGCCGTCGCAAGAACGTCTATCGCATCGCCAAACAGGCGGTGATGAAAGCCGGTCAGTACGCATACCGTGACCGTCGTCAGCGCAAGCGTCAGTTCCGCCAGCTGTGGATCGCGCGTATCAACGCCGCGGCCCGCGAAAACGGCCTGCCGTACAGCAAATTCATGAACGGCCTGAAGAAAGCCGACATCCAGATCGACCGCAAAGTGCTGGCCGACCTGGCGGTGTTCGACAAGCCGGCTTTTGCCCAGATCGTGGAAAAAGCGAAGGCCCAACTGGCTGCCTAATCGCAAGACGATCCAGAGGGAGGCGTCTGCGCCTCCCTTTTTTTATGCTTTCGGCCACAAGCTTGGCCGAGCTTGAAGAGCACTGACCCGACGGCGTTGACGCGCAATGTCGTCCGGTCAGTCCTCTAACGTACACGGTTGCCGACATGAATAATGTGGACGCGATTCTGGAAGCCGGCCGTGCCGCCCTCGAGGCGGCGGCCGATCTCACCGAACTCGAGCAGGTCAAGGCACGCTATCTCGGCAAGAGCGGCGAGCTGACCGAGCTCCTCAAGCAGTTGGGCAAGCTGGCGCCGGAAGAGCGCAAGGCCGCCGGCGCGACGATCAACGTCGCCAAGCAGGCTTTCGAGGCCGAGCACAACGCGCGCCGCGACGCGCTGAACGCCGAGAAGCTCGCGCAGCAGCTGGCCGCCGAGTCGCTCGACGTCAGTCTGCCCGGTCGCGGCAGCCAGCCGGGCGGTCTGCATCCGGTGACGCTGACGCTCGAGCGCATCACCGAGCTGTTCCGCACGCTCGGCTTCGAAGTGGCCGACGGTCCGGAGATCGAGACCGACTTCCACAACTTCCAGGCGCTGAACATCCCGGAAAACCATCCGGCGCGCGCGATGGCCGACACCTTCTACGTCGAGGGCGGCGATGTGCTGCGCACGCACACCTCGCCGGTCCAGGTCCGCCATATGCTGGGCAACCAGCCGCCGATCAAGATCATCGCGTCGGGCCGCGTCTACCGCGTCGACTCCGACGCGACGCACTCGCCGATGTTCCACCAGATGGAAGGCCTGTGGGTCGACGAGGGCGTCAGCTTCGCCGACCTGAAGGCGACCGTCACCGACTTCCTGCGCCGCTTTTTCGAACGCGACGACCTGCAGGTGCGCTTCCGCCCGTCGTTCTTCCCGTTCACCGAACCGTCGGCCGAGATCGACGTGCTCGGCGAGCGCGGCTGGCTCGAGGTCGGCGGCTGCGGCATGGTCCACCCGAACGTGCTGCGCAATGTCGGCATCGACCCGGAAAAATACACCGGCTTCGCCTTCGGGATCGGGCTCGATCGTTTCGCGATGCTGCGTTATGGCGTCAACGATCTGCGCCTGTTCTTCGATAACGATCTTACTTTCCTCAAGCAATTCAACTGATCGCGGGCGGAGCGGAACATGAAATTCTCTGAAAACTGGTTGCGTCGCTGGACCTCGCCGGCGATCGATTCGGACGCGCTGTCGCATCTGTTGACGATGGCCGGCCTCGAAGTCGAAGAAACCGAAGCGGCCGCGTCGGCGTTTAGCGGCGTCGTGATCGCCGAGGTCAAGGAGGTCGCCAAGCACGAGAACGCCGACCGCCTGCGCGTCACCCGTGTCGACGTCGGAACCGGCGAACTGGTGCAGATCGTGTGCGGCGCGCCGAACGTCGCCGTCGGCCTGAAAGTGCCGTGCGCGCTGCCGGGCGCGGTGCTGCCGGGCGACTTCAAGATCAAGCCGACCAAGATGCGCGGCGTCGAATCGGGCGGCATGCTGTGTTCCGGCAAGGAACTGGGCGTGCCCGACGACGCCGACGGTCTGCTGGTGCTGCCGGCCGATGCCCCGGTCGGTGCGGACATCCGCGACTACCTCGAACTCGACGATACGCTGTTCACGCTGAAGATCACGCCGAACCGCGCCGACTGCCTGTCGATCAAGGGCATTGCGCGCGAAGTGGCCGCGCTGACCGGCGCGCCGCTTTCCGCCGAGGCGATCGAGCCGGTCGCGCCGACCCTCGACGACACGCTGCCGGTGAAGATCGCCGCACCTGCCGCCTGCGGCCGCTACCTCGGCCGCGTGATCCGCGGCGTGAATCCGAGCGCGAAGACGCCCGACTGGATGCGCCAGCGCCTCGAACGCTCGGGCCTGCGCTCGATCTCGGCGCTGGTCGACGTGACCAACTACATCCTGCTCGAGCTCGGCCAACCGATGCACGCGTTCGACCTGGCGAAGATCGCCGGCGGCATCACCGTGCGCATGACCGGGCCCGACGAGAAGCTCGTCTGCCTGAACGAGAAGGAAGTCGAGCTCGCCGCCGACACGCTCGTGATCGCCGACGACAGCCAGGCGATCGGCATCGCCGGCATCATGGGCGGCCTGAACTCCAGCGTCACCGATGAGACGCGCGACATCTTCCTCGAGTCGGCTTTCTTCGCGCCCGGCGCGATCGCCGGCCGCGCACGCGCGCTCGGCTTCGGTTCGGATTCGTCCTACCGCTTCGAGCGCGGCGTCGACTTCGTGCTCGCCCGCGACGCGATCGAGCGTGCGACGCGCCTGGTGCTCGACATCGCCGGCGGTGAGGCGGGCCCTGTGACCGAGACGCTCGGCCAACTGCCCGAGCGTGCGACCGTGAAGGTACGCACCTCGCGCGTGAACAAGGTGCTCGGCCTCGAACTCAAGAACGAAGAGATCGCCGCGATCTTCGCGCGCCTCGGCTTCGAAGCCTCGGCCAACGTCGACGGCTTCGACGTCGCCGCGCCGAGCTTCCGCTTCGACGTCGAGATCGAAGAGGACCTGATCGAGGAAATCGCGCGCGTGTTCGGCTACGACGCGATCCCGGCCGACGCGCCGCGCTCGCGCGTCGCAATGCTGCCGCTGCCGGAAGCGCGCCAGCCGCGCGAACTGATCCGCCGCAAGCTCGCCGCGCGCGACTTCCAGGAAGTCATCACCTACGCCTTCGTCGAAGAGAAGTGGGAGGCGGACTTTGCCGGCAACGCGAACCCGGTCAAGCTGATCAACCCGATCGCCAGCCAGATGAGCGTGATGCGCTCGAGCCTGATCGGTGGCCTCGTCGACGTGCTCGTCGGCAACCTGAACCGCAAGCAGCCGCGCGTGCGCGTGTTCGAGTTGGCGCGCGTGTTCCTGAAACAAAACGACGGTAGCGTCGAGCAGCCCGAGCGCATCGCCGGCCTCGCCTGGGGTCCGCGCCAGCCCGAACAGTGGGCGGGCAAGGCCGAACGCGTCGACTTCTTCGACGCCAAGGGCGACGTCGAGGCGCTGCTCTATCCGCGCGTCGCGTCCTACGCGCGCGCCGAACACCCGGCCTTCCACCCGGGCCGTTGCGCGCGAGTGCTGCTCGACGGCAAGGTCGTCGGCTTCGTCGGCGAACTGCACCCGCGCTGGGTGCAGGCCTACGACCTGCCGAACGCGCCGGTGCTGTTCGAACTCGACCTCGACGTGGTGCTCGAAACCGAGCGTCTGCGCGCGCGTCCGGTGTCGAAGTTCCAGGCGGCACGCCGCGACCTGGCGCTCGTCGTCGACGAGGCGGTGACCGTCGCGGCGATGCAGGCGTCGTTCCAGCGCGTCGCGGCGGCCATCGTCGTCGACATCGCTCTGTTCGACGTGTACCGCGGAAAAGGCGTGCCCGAAGGCAAGAAGAGCCTCGCCTTCGGCGTGAAGCTGCAGGATGCGGCCAAGACCCTCACCGACGAGGAAGTCGACGCCGCGATCGCCGCCTTGCTCGAGGCGGTCGAAGCCGACCACGGCGCGACGCTTCGCCTGTAAACTATTGATTTGTTGGGCGGCGGGGGCCGGCCGTTGCAGCCGGGCCCGTCGTTGCGTTCCATAGCTAGTTGCTGTATTAAGGGGTAGTCATGACTTTGACCAAAGCCGAGTTGGCCGACCTATTGTTCGACCTGGTGGGTTTAAACAAACGCGAAGCCAAGGACATGGTCGAGACGTTCTTCGAAGAGATTCGTACCGCGCTCGAGTCGGGTGACAGCGTGAAGCTGTCGGGCTTCGGCAACTTCCAGCTGCGCGACAAGCCGCAGCGGCCGGGCCGCAATCCGAAGACCGGCGAAGAGATTCCGATCACCGCACGGCGCGTGGTGACCTTCCACGCCAGCCAGAAACTCAAGGGAATGGTTGAGCAACACCATGGCGACGACAAACAAGCTTGAGCTGCCTGCTATCCCGCCCAAACGCTACTTCACCATCGGTGAGGTCGCCGAGCTGGCTGGAGTGAAGCCGCACGTGTTGCGCTACTGGGAGCAGGAATTCTCCCAACTCAAACAGGTGAAGCGCCGCGGCAACCGCCGTTACTACCAGCACCACGAGGTGCTGCTGGTGCGGCGCATCCGCGGCCTGCTGTATGACGACGGCTTCACCATCAGCGGCGCGCGCCAGCGAATGACGGTCGAAGACGGCCAGCCGGTTCCGGCGACCGCCGAAGAGGTGCGTCGCGAGCTCGAATCGATTCTCGACTGGCTGAACGCCGGGATTGGCAAAGCCTGAATCGCACGGTATAATTTTGTTCTTCGAGTCGGAGTGTGGCGCAGCCTGGTAGCGCACCTGCATGGGGTGCAGGGGGTCGAAGGTTCGAATCCTTTCACTCCGACCAACCATTTTAAGAAAAAGCCGCTTTTAGCGGCTTTTTTCATTTCTCAGCAATTTCCCGATTCCTTTGGACTATTCGGCTCGATTCCCATTTTTATTCTTCAGCCATGCCCTGCGGGGATCGCACGTGCGCCGCTTGCCTGTGCCTCAGCGCTGAAGCCGTTCAGGAGCTTGGCCGAGCGCCATTTCGGACGCTCGGCCAACCTTTTTATTGGACTACGCTCAGAACGGCCTGTCGCCGAGGATGGTCGCGCGGTGCATGATGCGGCGCGCCGGCAGGTAGTCGGCGACCGCGTAATGCTGCGTCGTACGGTTGTCCCAGAATGCCAGGTCGTGCTGTTTCCAGCGCCAGCGCAGCGTGAACTCGGGTCGCGCGGCGTGGGCGAACAGGAAGGCGAGCAGCGCGTCGCTTTCCCTCTGCGACAGCTCGCGGATGCGGCTGGTGAAGCCTTCGTTGACGAACAAGCCCTTGCGGCCGGTGACCGGGTGGGTGCGCACCACCGGGTGGACGACGGCAGGGAGGTCGTCGCGCGCGCGGCGCCAGCGTTCGTAGTGCGGCGTGCCCTTGAAGCGGTGCTCGGGAAACGACCGGGTGAACTCGTGTTCGGCGGTCAGCCCGGCTAGCAGCGCCTTGAGCAGTTCGGACAGCGCGTCGTAGGCCGCGGTGCTGCTGCTCCACAGCGTGTCGCCGCCGACGGGCGGCAGCTCGCGCGCCGACAGCACCGCGCCGAGCGGCAGCGTCTCGATGAAGGTGACGTCGGTGTGCCAGTTGTCGTTGTCGGGCAGGTTGTCGGCGTGCGTGTCGAGCACCATGATCTCGGGCTGATCGGGTACGTTCGGGTAGACCGGGTGCACGTGCAGGTCGCCGAAGCGCGTGGCGAAGTCGCGCTGCTGGCGCGGCGTCAGCGGCTGGTTCTCGAAGAGCAGCAGCTGGTGCTTCAACAGCGCGTCGTGGATCGTGCGCCGGTCTGCGTCGCCCAGGGCTTGGCCGAGGTTGACGCCGGTCAGGAGGGCGCCGAGCGTCGGGCTCAGCGCCTGGATACGGATATTGCTCATGCGGATTCCTATTGATTTCTAGCGGCTCCAGCCGGCGAAGCGGCGCTCGATCGCGCGCAAGGCCAGTTCGAGCACGAGCGCGATCAGCGCGATCGCCAGGATGCCGGCGATGACGACGTCGGTAATGAGCAAGACTTTCGACGCCTCGCCGATGCCGAACCAGATCACGGTCAGCGGCAGGTAGGCGAGCGGCGGCACCGGCCGGTAGAACTCGATCAGCGGGTCGAGCGCGGCGCGCGCGGTGCGGTTCAGTCCGATCGGCACGCCGAGCGGCAGCGCGGTCAGCAAGGCGGTGACTAGTGCAGCGGCGACGCGCGCGAGGCTGGCGCCGGCGTGCTGCCAGATCGTCGCGTCCATGAAGCTGGAAGTGGAGAGCTCGGCCAACCTGGCGAGCACGCGGTCGGGCGGCGGCAGGAACAGCGCCGGCACCAGGCCGCCGGCGGTCAGCCCCCACCACCCACCACAGCGCGACCAGTGCACCGGTACTGATCAGGACCGGCAGACGCTGCCTGGCGGCGCGCAGGCGGCGCGGGGAGGGCGCGTCGATCGGTTCGAGCGGCAGGCCGAGCTCGCGCGTCTCGGTCAGTTCGGGTTCATACGGCGGCGGCATGCTTGTCCTCCTCGTGGCGGAACAGCTGCGCGAGCACCGCTTCTCGCATCGCGACGAAATCCGGGTCGGCCTTGATCGAACGCACCGGCTCGCCGGCGGCGTAGCGCTGCGCGAACGGCAGACGCTGGCGGCTCTCGACGCGACCGGGGCGCGGCGACAGCACGATCAGTTCGGTGGCGAGGAACAGCGCCTCCTCGATGCTGTGCGTGATCAGGAAGATGCCCTTGCCGGTCTTCTGCCGGATGTCGAGCACCAGGCTCTGCATCTTCTCGCGCGTCAGCGCGTCCAGCGCGCCGAGCGGTTCGTCGAGCAGCAGGAAGGCCGGGTCGGCCGCCAGCGCGCGGGCGAGGCCGACGCGCTGGCGCATGCCGCCCGACATCGCTTGAATCCGGTGCTTCTCGAAGCCGGACAGGCCGACCCAAGACAGCACCTCGCGCGCGCGATCGTGGCGTTCGGCCTCGGGCACGCCGCGAAAGCGCAGGCCGAGCGCGACGTTGTCGATGGCGTCGAGCCACGGCATCAGCGCGTCGTCCTGAAACACCACGCCGCGGTCGGCGCCGGGGCCTGCGACCGGCACGCCGTCCTTTAGCACGCGGCCGCGGCAGGGGGCCAGGAAGCCGGCCAAGAGGCCGAGCAAGGTCGACTTGCCGCAGCCGGACGCGCCGAGCGCGACGACGACCTCGCCCGACGCGATGTCGAGCGACACCGCGTCGAGCGCCTGCACGCGGCCGGCCGGACCTTCATAGAACACGCTGACCGCGTCGGCGCTGAGCTTGCTCATCGTCACCTCCGATCAGCGCGCGGTTTTCAGGTATTTCGCTTCGACGTAGGGCTGGTAGCTGGGCAGCACCGCGTCGACCTTCTTCTGCTCCTTGAGGAAGCCGGCGGTCTGTTGCAGCGCCTTGCTCACGCCTCCGCCCAACAGGTCGGCCGAGGCCTGCTCCTGCGCGCTCGGGTAGTGGTTGCCGGCCAAGAGGGCAGGGATGTCGGCCGGCGCCGCGCCGGTCAGCTTCGCGATCTTGGCGACCTCGGCCGAATTGGCGGCCCAAGTGTTGCCGTTTGTCAAATAATCGGCGTACGCGTCGGTCGTGACCTTGGCGAACTTGGCGACGACGTCCGGATGCTTGGCGGCGAAGTCCTTGCGCACGATCCACGCGTCGAAGGTCGGCGCGCCCCAGCGGCCGACGTCGGCCGAGGTCGCCAGCACCTTGCCGCTCGCCTTTGCCTTGCCGAGCGCCGGGTCCCAGACGTAGGTCGCGTCGATGTCGCCGCGCTGCCACGCTGCGGTGATCTCGCTCGGGCGCAGGTTGACGATGTTCACCCTGGAAGGGGCTATCTTCCAGTGCTTGAGAGCGGCCAACAGGCTGTAGTGGCCGGTCGACACGAAGGGCACGGCGACCTTCTTGCCGACCAGGTCGGCCGGCTTCCGGATGCCGCTGCCGTTGCGCACGACCAGCGCCTCCGCGTTGCCGATCTCGGATGCGATCAGGAAGGTCTCGACCGGTAGCTGACGCGTCACGGCGGCGGCCAAGGGGCTCGAACCGACGTAGCCGATCTGGATGTCGCCCGACGCGACCGCGGCGATCACCTCGGCGCCGCTCTCGAACTTTTTCCACGCGAGCGGCTTGCCGATCGCCTTCTCGTACCGGCCGTCGGCCTGCGCGACCTTGGCCGGGTCGACGACGGTCTGGTAGGCGATGCCGATAGGCGCGTCGGCGGCGAAGGCCGGCAGCGCGAGGCCGGACAGCGCGGCGAGGATGGCGAGGCGGAGGAAATGGCGGCGGTGCGTGGTCATGTCTGAGCTCCTGAGCGAGGGGGATGTCTCGGACTATAAGACCGGCTTTTAAGATTAAAAAGTAATGAAAAATTAGAAGTTAATAACCATTTTTATATTTCAGCATGGATCATGGCTTGACCCGTGGCGTCAGAATGACGATTCGAAACGGATAAACGTTGGCTGAATCCCATGAAAACGGGGCGTCAATCCCGCGTCGAGGTGGAGCCGCGGTGCGGCAGCGGTTACGATAGCCGGCTTAATACCGGTTTTACCTGGCACAAGGAGAACACATGCGCATCGCGAACAACGTGACCGATCTGATCGGCAACACGCCGCTGGTCAAACTCAACCGTGTCACCGAGGGCTGTGTCGCCACGGTCGTCGCCAAGCTCGAGTTCTACAATCCGGCGCACAGCGTGAAGGACCGCATCGCGGTCGCGATGATCGACGCGGCCGAAAAGGCCGGCAAGATCGGCCCCGACACCATCATCGTCGAGCCGACCTCGGGCAACACCGGCATCGGCCTGGCGATGGTGTGCGCCGCGCGTGGCTACAAGTTGACGATCACCATGCCGGAGACGATGAGCCGCGAGCGCCGCATGCTGCTCAAGGCCTATGGCGCCGAGCTGATCCTGACCCCGGGGCCCGAAGGCATGGGCGGCGCGATCGCCAAGGCGAGGGCGCTGGTCGAAGCCGAGCCCGACGTCTACTTCATGCCGCAGCAGTTCGAGAACCCGGCCAACCCGGAAATTCACCGCAACACGACCGCCGAGGAAGTGTGGAAAGACACCGACGGCGCGGTCGACATCTTCGTCGCCGGCGTCGGCACCGGCGGCACGATCACCGGTGTCGGCGAGGTGCTGAAGTCGAGGAAGCCCGGCGTCAAGATCGTCGCGGTCGAACCAGAGGCGTCGCCGGTGCTGTCCGGCGGCGCCAAGGGCCCGCACCCGATCCAGGGCATCGGCGCCGGTTTCGTGCCGGCTATCCTGAACACCGCCGTCTACGACGAGATCGTCCGCGTGAAGAACGACGACGCCTTCGTCACCGCGCGCGCGATGGCGGCCAAGGAGGGCCTGCTCGTCGGCATCTCGTCGGGCGCCGCGGTGTGGTCGGCGGTCCAGCTCGCCAAGCAGCCCGAGAACGCCGGAAAGTTGATCGTCGTCGTGATCCCGTCGTTCGGCGAACGCTACCTGTCGACCGCGCTGTTCGAGGATCTGGCCTGAGTTCTTGGCCCGAGCGGCCCGGTTTGCCCTGGCGAGGCCCTTGCCGTTCACACTCTTTAAGCATTCTTGGTTGACCTGCCCGGCCTGGCCGGGCATTTTACATTCATGAAGAAAGTCATCCTCAGCGCGGCGCTCGTCGCCGCCATGCTCAGCGGCTGCTCGGTGATGCAGGTGCCGGGGTTCGGCCAGCCGGCCGGCTCCTCGCAAATGTCCGATTCCGACGCCATCCTCAACGAAGCCAACCGCCTCGCGCTCAAGGTCCGGAACGGCGAGATCAACAAGGTGGAGGCTGCCGACGAGCTCGATGCGTTCCGCATCAAGCGCGTCGGGCGCAACCCGGTCGACGACGACACCTTCGCCACCTACCGCGCGGGTACCGTCGCGCGCGAGTCGGGCAAGCTCGGCGCGCAGGCGGCGCAGGCGCGCATGCGTACCAAGCTCGTCGAATGGCAGCGCGGCTGGCAAAGCCTGTCGAACCGGCCGCGCAACCCGGCGTTCACCAACTACCTGATGAGGGTGTTCGGCCTGCCGCCGCTGGTGGCCCGTCCGTGAAGAAGCTTGTAGCAACGTCCTGCCCGTGCGGAAGCGGTCGTGCCTACGCGACCTGTTGCGGCGTTTACCATCAGGGCGCGGCGGCGCCGACCGCCGAGGCGCTGATGCGCTCGCGCTATAGCGCCTACGCGCTCGGGCTGGAAGCGTATCTCTTGGCGAGCTGGCACCCGGACACGCGTCCCGAACGCTTCGATCTGGCCGAAGACGCCGGTCGGCTCAAGTGGATCGGTCTCGAGATCAAGGCCACCGGACAGGGACGGGAGGCCGACGGGGTTGGTACCGTCGAATTCGTCGCGCGCTACAAGGTCGGCGGCCGCGCAGAGCGGATGAGCGAAACCAGCCGCTTCGAGCGCGTCGCCGGGCGCTGGGTCTACCGCGACGGCGACGTCAACGACGAGTGAGGTGACTCGGCGATCGAATAAAAAAGCTCGGCCAACCTTCTAAGGTTGGCCGAGCTTTTTTATCGCGCGATGGCTAGCCGAGCAGCTTCTCGATGCGCGCGGCGAGCTGTTCCGGCTTGGTCTGCGGCGCGAAGCGGCGCACGACGCGGCCGTTCTGGTCGATCAGGAACTTGGTGAAGTTCCACTTGATGCGGCGCGTGCCCAGGAAACCCGGCTTCGCAGCGGTCAGCCACTGCCACAGCGGGTGCGCGTGCGGGCCGTTGACGTCGATCTTTTCGCTCATCGGGAAGGTCACGCCGAAGTTCTTCTGGCAGAACACGGTGATCGCCGCCGCGTCACCCGGTTCCTGCTCGCCGAACTGGTTGCACGGACAGCCGAGCACCACCAAGCCGCGGCCGCGGTAGCGCTGGTAAAGCGCCTCGAGGCCTTCGTACTGCGGCGTGAAGCCGCAGCGGCTGGCGGTATTGACGACCAGCACGACGCGGCCGGCGAAGGCATCCGGGTCGAGCGGCAGGCCGTTCAACGCCGGCAGGGTTGTCAGGAAGTCTTCGAGTCGGGCACTCATGCGGGTCTCCAGGGGAATCTTCCCGTCAGTTTAGGAGGAAATCCCGGCGCGTCGCGTCTCGGAAGAAAAAAAAGGAGCGCTGCGGCAAGGGGGAACCGCAACGCCCCAAACAAAACAGCTGTAACCCTGAGTGCCCTGCGGCACATGTTCATGTTAGTTCAGCTTTATGCCGCCCGCAGGCGAAAATACCCGCGGTTTATCAGGCATGAAAAAACCGCCGTGAGGCGGTTGGCAAGGCGGTCAGGCGGCGTTTACGGGCGCGGCAGCGTGACACCGCTCTGGCCCATGTACTTGCCGGCGCGGTCCTTGTACGACACGTCGCACACCTCGTCGGATTCGAAGAACAGCACCTGGGCGACGCCTTCGTTGGCGTAGATCTTGGCCGGCAGCGGCGTGGTGTTAGAGAACTCCAGCGTCACGTAGCCTTCCCATTCCGGCTCGAACGGCGTGACGTTGACGATGATGCCGCAACGCGCGTAGGTCGACTTGCCGAGGCACACCGTCAGCACCGAGCGCGGGATGCGGAAGTACTCGACGGTGCGCGCCAGCGCGAACGAGTTCGGCGGGATGATGCAGTAGCCCTTGCCCGACACCTCTACGAAGGAGTCCGGGTCGAAGTTCTTCGGGTCGACGATGGTGCTGTTGATGTTGGTGAACACCTTGAATTCGTCGGCGCAGCGGATATCGTAGCCGTAGCTCGACGTGCCGAAGGAGATCACCTTTTCGCCGTTGACGGACTTGATCTGGTTCGACTCGAACGGGGCGATCATGCCGTCCTGCTCGGCCATGCGGCGGATCCACTTGTCGGACTTGATGCTCATTCGTTGACCTTCGGGGCAAATCGCAATGCCCGATTGTACCCGCGGCGGCGAAGCGGGCGCCAGCCGTCTTATAATGGGGCGATTGGCCTGCGCCCGACGGCGCCGCCCCCGGAACTCGTGCTTCGAACCATAAGGAAAACCCCGTGCAAGGTCATCCGCAAATCATCGCCCTCCTGAACGATCTGCTCGCCGAGGAACTGTCCGCCGCCGACCAGTACTTCATCCATGCCGAGATGTATGAAGACTTCGGCTTCAAGAAGCTGTTCGAGCGCATCAACCACGAACGCGAGGACGAGCTCGAACACGCGCGCACGCTGATCCGCCGCATCCTCTTCCTCGGCGGCAAGCCCGACGTGGCTAAACGCCTGCCGATCAAGGTCGGCGGCGACGTGCCGGAAATGCTGAAGTTCGACCTCGAGGTCGAATACCGCGTCGCCGACGAACTGAAAAAGGTGATCGCGGTCTGCGAGGCCGAGAAGGACTATGTCACGCGCGAACAGCTGATGGTGCTGCTCGAGGAGACCGAGAACGACCACGCGCACTGGCTCGAACAGCAGCTGAAGCTGATCGACCTGACCGGCCTGGAAAACTACCAGCAGAGCCGGACCGGCGCATAAGGCCCGCCTGCGCTAAAATGGCGCGTCAGATTTTTTTACGCAATTCCCGAGGCTTACATGGATATCGATCTTTCCGTCTCCTGGCTCGGGCTCGAAATGAAGAGCCCGCTCTACAACGCGTCCGGCGTGATGTGCCGCAGCGTCGAAGACCTGGAGGCGATGCGCGCCTCCAGCGCCGGCGCGCTGATCACTAAGAGCTGCACGCTCGAGCCGCGCGAGGGCAACCCGGAGCCGCGCTATTTCGCGACAAAGCTTGGCACCATCAACTCGATGGGGCTGCCGAACTACGGCTACCAGTACTACCTCGACTACGCCGAGCAGTACGACTACGCAAACAACAAGCCGCTGTTCATCTCGATCTCGGGCATGACGCTGGCCGACAACCTGGCGATCATCAAGGCCTTCCACGAGCGCGAACTGCCGTGCATCCTGGAGGTGAACCTGTCGTGTCCGAACCTGCCGGGCAAGCCGCAGCTCGGCTACGACCTGCCGGCCGCGCAGAACGCGCTGGAAAAGATCTGTGAATTCTACGACCGTCCGTTCGGCGTGAAACTGCCGCCGTACTTCGACGTGTCGCACTTCGACCAGGCCGCCGAGGTGTTCAACCGCTTCGATCTGCTGAAGTACGTGACCTGCATCAACTCGGTCGGCAACGGCCTGGTGATCGACGTCGACGCCGAGTCGGTGGTGATCAAGCCGAAGGACGGTCTCGGCGGTATCGGCGGTGACTACGTGCTGCCGACCTCGCTGGCCAACGTGCGCGAGTTCGTGCGCCGTTTGCCGGGCAAGCAGGTGGTCGGTTGCGGCGGCGTCAAGAGCGGCGCCGAAGCCTTCATGCACATCCTGGCCGGCGCGATCACCGTGCAGGTCGGTTCCTGCCTGTATGAAGAGGGCGTCGGCGCCTTCGACCGCATCGCGCAGGAACTGAAGGACCTGATGGCGGCCAAGGGCTACCAGAAGCTCGACGACTTCCGCGGCAAGCTCAAGACGCTGTAAGGCGCTGTCCCAAAAAAAGCGCCCCTGCGCGGCATGCCGGCAGGGGCGTTGTCCATGGCGTCTCGGCAGGGCGGATCGCGCCGGGCCGCCGAGGCGTCGTCGGGACGCAGGCTCGGCCAGGGCGCCAGAGGCGGACGTTGGCCGAGGGAGGGGAAGCCTTTAGGCGAGGCGACGGCGCGATTCGATGAGGCGGCCGAACGCGACCGGCGCGCTGTCGGACAGGCGCAGTTGCAGCGCGCCGCCCATCGCCTCGACCACCGCGCCGGCCGGGTCGGTGATGTCGATCGCGAAGCCGCAGCGCAGTTTCACGTCCTGGCCGTGCTGGGTGAGCCAGCCGATGCCGCCGACGCACTCCCAGCGGCTGCCGGTGGGCAGGCGTATGACTTCATTGGGGGTCAGACTGAGCTGGGTGTTCATGGCACATCTCCTGGCGAGTCACAGCGAATCGTCAGGATACGAGCGCGGTCAAGCGCGTAACAGACACAGCGCTGCACTATCTGAACCGGTGCATTAGAGTACAGAAGGGCGCTGTACCGCCCGGGAAGACCCGGAACTGTACCTGACTGTCATGAATGGCCTGCGGCAAGATGGAACCATGAAACCCGAAACGCTCCCGCTGTACGAAAAAGTCGCCGACGAGATCGCCGGCATGATCGCCTCCGGCACCTTCCGTCCCGGCGAGCGACTGCCGTCACTGCGCGAGGTGCGCATGCGCCGGCAGGTCAGCATGACCACGGTGCAGGAGTCTTTCCGACTGCTCGAAGACCGCGGCCTGATCGAGGCGCGGCCGCAGTCGGGCTTTTTCGTGCGCGCGCGCCAGCCGGCGCCGCCGGCGGTGTCGTGTCCGTGCCCCGAGCCGCAGCCGGTGGTGACCAACCCACTGATGTGGCGCTACCTGCGCTACGTCGCCGCCTCCGGTGGCGAGACCAGCTTCGCCTGCGCGACGCCGGCAGCCGAGCTGTACCCGGCGCGCGCGCTCAACAGCCTGCTCGCGCAGGTGATGCGCCAGCAGCCGGGGCTGTTGGCCGAGTACGGCCGCAGCGACGGCCTGCCCGAGCTGTGCCGGCAGATCGCGCGGCGCACGCTCGACTGGGGGCACGCGCTGTCGGCCGACGACGTGCTGATCACCAACGGCTGCATCGAGGCGCTCAACCTGTGCCTGCAGGCGGTGACGCAGCCGGGCGACGTGGTCGCGATCGAGTCGCCGTGCTACTTCGGCGTGCTGCAGCTGCTGGAAAACCGCGGCCTGAAGGGGCTGGAGATCCCGACCGACCCGCTGACCGGCATGTCGCTCGAGGCGCTCGAGCTGGCGACGCGCTCGGGCGACGTGAAGGCGGTGATCGTCGCCAGCAACTTCAGCAACCCGCTCGGCGCGCTGATGCCCGAAGACCACAAGCGTCGCCTGGTGACGATGCTCGACGCGCGCAATATCCCGCTGATCGAGGACGACGTCTACGGCGATTTCTACTTCGGCCGCGAGCGCCCGTTGCCGGCCAAGGCGTTCGACCGCTCGGGCAATGTGCTGTACTGCACCTCGTTTACCAAGCAGGCGTTGCCGGGGCTGCGCGTCGGCTGGGTCGCCGGCGGCCGTTACCACGCGCAGTTGCAGATGCAGAAGTTCTCGGTCAGCTTCTGTACGCCTCCCTTGATGCAGGCGGTGACCGCCGAATTCCTCGCCGCCGGCGGTTTCGACCGCCACATGCGCCAGTTGCGCCGCACACTGTGCCGCCAGGTGCGCGAGACGCTGGAAGTCGTGCAGGACGCCTTCCCCGAGGGCACGAGGTTGGCCGAGCCGCAGGGCGGGTTCTTGCTGTGGCTGGAGTTGCCAGAGGGGGCCGACAGCCGCGCGCTGTTCGACGCGGCGCTGGAAGAGGGGATCGGTTTCACGCCGGGCCAGCTGTTCTCTCCACGCGATGAATTCTCGCGTTGCCTGAGGCTGTCTTGCGGTTTCCCGCTGACGCCGCGCCGCGAGGCGGCGCTGCGTCGTCTGGGCGAACTCGCGCGTCTTCAATTGGAAGACCGGGGCCAGGGCTAGGCTCGGCCAACTGTGCTCAAGGGAACGCAATAAAAAAACGGGTGGCGAAAGCCACCCGTTTTGCGTTGCCGGAGCCGTTATTTGAGCGCGGCGAGCGCGCGCCTGACGCCTGCACCGTAGGCCGGGTCGGCCTGGTCGAAGTGCGCGAGCTGGCGTTCCTGCACCTCGGGCCGTGCGCCGGACAGCGATCGCGCGATGTTGCCGAACAGCCTTTCCTGCTCGTCGGACGGCAGCAGGCGGAACAGGTCGCCCGGCTGCGTGTAGTAATCGTCGTCGTCGGCGCGGTGGTCGAAGCGCCAGGCGACCGCTTCGGCCAGCGCCAGCGGCGGCTCGGTCAGCGACGGCTGGTCGACCGCGCTGTCCGGCCGCGTGCCCGGCTGGTAGTTGGCCGAGCCGCCGTACGGCGCGGTCTGCATCGCACCGTCGCGGTGCGCGCCGTGGAAGGGGCAGCGCGGCGCGTTGACCGGCAGCTGGCCGTGGTTGACGCCGAGCCGGTAGCGCTGCGTGTCGCCGTAGGAGAACAGCCGGCCCTGCAGCATGCGGTCGGGCGAGAAGCCGATGCCCGGCACGACGTTGCCCGGGTTGAACGCCGCCTGCTCGACCTCGGCGAAGTAGTTCTCCGGGTTGCGGTTCAGCTCCAGCTCGCCGACCTCGATCAGCGGGTAGTCCTTGTGCGACCACACCTTGGTCAGGTCGAACGGGTTGAAGCGGTAGGTCGCCGCCCCGGCCTCGGGCATGATCTGCACGCACACGCGCCATTTCGGATGGTTGCCGCGCTCGATGTTGTCGAACAGGTCGCGCTGCGCGCTTTCCCTGTCGTGGCCGACCAGCGTCGCCGCCTCGGCGTCGGTGTAGTGGGTGATGCCCTGGCGGCTCTTGAAGTGGAACTTCACCCAGTAGCGTTCACCGTCGTCGTTGACGAGGCTGAAGGTGTGGCTGCCGAAACCGTGCATCTCGCGGAAGTTCTTCGGGATGCCGCGGTCGCTCATCAGGATGGTGACCTGGTGCAGGCTCTCCGGGTGCAGGCTCCAGAAGTCCCACGCGGCGTCAGGGTTGCGCAGGTTGGTCTTCGGGTCGCGCTTTTGCGTATGGATGAAGTCGGGGAATTTCAGCGGGTCGCGGATGAAGAACACCGGCGTGTTGTTGCCGACCAGGTCCCAGTTGCCTTCCTCCGTATAGAACTTCAGCGCGAAGCCGCGCACGTCGCGCTCGGCGTCGGCCGCGCCGCGCTCGCCGGCCACGGTCGAGAAGCGCAGGAACACCGGCGTCTGTTTGCCGACGCCGTTGAACAGCTTGGCTTGGGTGTAGCGGGCGATGTCCTGGGTCAGCGTGAAGGTGCCGTAGGCGCCCGAGCCCTTGGCGTGCACCACGCGCTCCGGAATGCGCTCGCGGTCGAAGTGGGCGAGCTTCTCCAGCAGCCAGATGTCCTGCAGCAGTACCGGGCCGCGCGCGCCGGCAGTAAGGCTGTTCTGGTTGTCGGCGACCGGCGCGCCGGCGGCGGTGGTGAGTTTGGCGGGTTCGCTCATGACCTTCCTCCTCGAGTGTGGGTAAGACCTTGGAATGTTAGTTCCGGCGCTGTGGCTATGCCAGCCACGCAAAGCCGGCGAGGATTTCATACTGGGCGTCTCGCCAACGTTGTTCTGTGTTCATCGCAGTCTCCCGCCGGGTGATGAACGCAGTATGGGAAAGGTTTATTGCTTTGTTAAATTGATAATTGATTTGTGATTTATTTTATTTATCAAACTGGGCAGCAAAAACCGCAAGACCGCTTGGGGCGGCCCCGCGGTGTGCTCAGGCCTTCACGGCCTTAATCGAATCGCCAGCAGGCCATCGACAGCGAACCGTAGCGCCAGTTGTCGTACAGCTTGACCGGCGTCGCACCGGGGCTGGCCGCGCCGAGCGCGACGAACAGCGGCAGGAAGTGCTCAGGGGTCGGATGGTTCTGCTTGGCATGTGGCGCGCTTTGTTGCCAGTCGGCGAGCGCTTCGTCCTCGCGCGCGTGCAGCCGCGCATCGGCCCAGCGCGAGAAGGCGTCCGCCCATTCGGCCGGCGGCGCGCCGTCGCTTTCCATCGCCCACAGATTGTGGATATAGCCCCCCGAACCGACGATCAGAACCCCCTGTTGCCGCAGAAAGGCCAAGGCGCCGCCGAGTCGCAGCAGCCCTTTGGCGCCGAGCGACAGCGGAAGCGACAGCGCAACCAGCGGGATGCTGGCGTCCGGGTACATCAGCGACAGTGGCACCCATGCGCCGTGGTCGAGCGGCCGGTCGTGGCTGACCTGACATTCGAAGCCCGCCTCGGAAAGCAGGGCGGGCAGTCGGGCGGCGAGGGCGGTATCGCTCCTGGCCGGGTAGCGGATGTCGTACAGGGCGGGTGGAAAGCCGGAGAAGTCGTGCCAGGTGGCCGGTTGCGGCGTCTGGTTGATTACCAGGCTGCGCGTCGCCCAGTGGGCGGACACGATCAGGATCACCGAGGGTGTCGGCAGCGTGCGGCCGAGCGTACGCAGATGTTCGGCGTCGGGACCGGTTTCGAGCGCCAGCTCCGGGGCACCGTGCGAGATGAACAGGGCGGGTTGGGTTTGTGTTTGCATCACACACCTCCTTTCTAGCACGCAGGGCCCGGCCATCACGGTTGGCCGAGCCCCATATCGTGCTGATTTGATTGTAGAACCTATTGGAGGCGTGTGAATGGGGCGGATTTTGCTTACGTGGGCGCCAGGCCGCCGAGCTGCTCGACGAGCGCGTCGACCAGCTCGCCCAGTTCGGCGCTCATCAGGATGAAGGTCGCCTCGAACAGCGCCGCCATGTCGTCGCCGGCCTGGCTCGCTTCTTCCTGCAAGACGTCGAGGAACTGGATGCGCTTCAGTTGCAGCGAGTCGGTCAGCACGAAGCTGATCTTCTCGTTCCACGTCAGCCCGAGGCGCGTCACCTGCTTGCCGTTGGCGATATGCTGGCGGATCTCGTCGCTGGTCAAATCCATGCGCGTCACGCGCACCACCGCGCCGTTCTCGCCCGGTGCCTTCAGCTCGCACTCGCTGTCGAGCTCGAAGCCGTTGCCGACCACGCCGTCGGCGAGCCAGCTCGTCATCGCGGTCGACGGCGACAGCTCGGTGTTCGGCAGCCGTGCCGGGAAGCCGGCGATGCCCTCGCGGATTTCCGAGATCAGCGTCTCGGCGCGGCTCGCGGTGCCGGTATCGACCATCAGCCAGCCGCGCGCATTGTCGAAGTAGGCGGTGGTGCGGCCGGTCTTGGTGAAGGCGCGCGGTAACAGGTCGTCGGTGACCTGCTCCTTCAGCGCCTGTTTTTCCTTGCGGCCGACCTTGCGCAGTTCCTTGTCTTCGATCTCGGTCACGCGGGCGTCGACGAAGTCGCGGACCACCGCGCCCGGCAACACTTTTTCCTCGCGTTTCAGCGCGACGAGCCAGGCATCGCGTGCCGAGAATATGAACTCGCCGGTGCCCGGCGCAGGCGATATCCAGCCGACGCTCGACCAGTCGAGACCCCCGCAAGGATGGAACGGTCGTTTAGCCAATGCCTCGGCCAACGTTTGCGCGTCGGCGATGGCATCCCCTTCGATGCGATAAAAAGATAGTTGCTTAAACCACATATTTGTTAGATAATGCGCGTCCTCTGAAACGAAGATTGTACCGCATAAGCGGCACCGGGTACGAATGCCGTTTGAGGGAAGTTGGAAGAATCGGAGTGTAGCTTAGCCTGGTAGAGCGCTACGTTCGGGACGTAGAGGCCGGAGGTTCGAATCCTCTCACTCCGACCAGAGTTTCCAAAAAGAGCTTGCAAAATCGCGGAAAATAGATTAAATTTTCGCAACTTCGCAGCAAATGAAGTTTTCGGGGTGTAGCTTAGCCTGGTAGAGCGCTACGTTCGGGACGTAGAGGCCGGAGGTTCGAATCCTCTCACCCCGACCAGATTTAAAAAGCCTTGATGATCCTTTCTCGTCAAGGCTTTTTTGCCAAGTTGGTTTGCCGTTGTAGCTCAGTTGGTAGAGCAACTGATTCGTAATCAGTAGGTCGAGTGTTCGATTCACTTCAACGGCACCATTAAAATCAAGGGGTTAGCGTTCATGCGCTAACCCCTTTCGCCTTTTCTCGGGTTTTTGCTGCAATTATGCTGCACTTCCCGAGCTATACCCTGTATCCAACCAAGGAACAGGGACATGGCAACCATCAATCATCGCGGTCCGCATCAGTATCAAGTCACCATCCGTCGCAAAGGGTTTCCTACGCAAACCAAGACGTTCGAAACCAAGCGGGAGGCGCAAGCTTGGGCGAATACCATCGAGTCGGAGATGGCTCGAGGTGTCTTTGTTGACCGTTCAGAAGCAGAGCGCACCACGTTGGGGGAGGCGCTTCAGCGCTACGCCCGGGAGGTAACCCCTCGAAAGAAGAGTGCGGCAAAGGAGCTCAGCACCCTTCGCAAATGGCTTGCCCATCCCCTGGCGGCCAGAACCTTGGCTTCGCTCCGGAGTGTGGACTTTGCTACTTATCGCGATGCTAGACTGAAAGAAGTAGGCGCGAACACGGTGCGTCTTGAGCTGGCGCTCATATCGCATTTGTTCACGACGCTGCGCGGCGAGTGGAGTATCCCCATTGATAACCCTATTACGTCTATTCGCAAACCGGAGCTGCCGCCAGGACGAGACCGCCGCCTGGTCGGCGATGAGGAGGCACGCCTGCTTGCCGCAGCGAGCGATAGCATGACTCCGTCGCTCTTGCTCGCAATCCAACTCGCCATTGAAACCGGGATGCGCGCTGGGGAAATTGTGCAGCTCACATGGTGGCAAATTGACCTGGCCGCCAAAGTCATCAGATTGCCCAAGACCAAGAACGGTGCAGCACGAGTCGTGCCCCTGTCCAAGAAGGCTGAGAGGTTGCTACGCGCTCTTCCATGTTCGCTGGGCCGCGGTACGCGGCTCATGACGTTTCATGACTCGAACGGTCTGTCTGCAGCCTTTCGGCGGGATTGCGCGCGAGCGGGCATAGAAGGGTTGTGTTTCCACGATTTGCGGCATGAAGCGGCCTCCAGAATAGCCCCGAAGATGGAAGTCGCAACGCTGGCAAAAGTCATTGGGTGGAAGACTTTGCAGATGGCGATGCGCTACTACAATCCGACCGATGCAGAGCTGGTCCATGCCGTACGTAAGACAAGGGCAGGGTGACGTGGGCCATTCAAAGGGCCTTGCTTCCAGCCCGATGAGGTCACTTGCCGGCTGGTTCCTCTTAGCTGCTGTGTAAGATTTGGCTGCCAGGGGCAATTCACTTGGCAACAGTAAAGGGTGTTGACTACTCAAGAGAAAGACCGGGTATCGAGCATGACGCTCGGTCTTGAGTCGAACAATCCCTACGAGCTATTGCCTCATCTCGCTATCTGACCGGCCAAGGTCAGAAGTCGTCCTTCCCGCCGCCAAGCGGGGAGGGCGGCACTTCACTGCAACGGACCGCCAAGCCCAGCCACACACTTTCGCAAACGCTCCAACATTTCGGAACACGGCGCCAGCCGTGCCGCCATTTTCATGGCTCCCCAGGTGCTTCGGTCGTATCGCACATGAGTCAAACCCTACTCAGTCAGTCTCCCACTCTCTGCCATCGACCCGTGCGGTGCCACCCGACACGGTACGGAGAGAGGTTCCCACGTTAGTTACCAGCTACTGCGCAACGTGGCGCCACTGTCTCCACATTCCCCTAGCCTTCCGGCTCCCCGCAGGTTTCCCCGGCCCGATGTTCCATAGCGGCTCAGGTACTCAGGTCATGCTTCATCGACTACGAACCACGGCTTCATGCCTATGGCTCCGCGTTGCTCCGCACAGCGCCCATCGAGGGGCGCCGTTACACGCTTGAGCTATCCAGAGGCCCCCGGTTTCCCGTGGTGCCGACTGCGCTAGGTTTCCTTTTGCAGCCCTCGTGCATCGCTGCACGCTCATCAGCCTACGTGTGCGGTACGGGTTGCGCCCTTGCGGTACGTCCCCCGAGCCGGCCTTGAACCGGCTTTCACCAGGTAACAGGTCGCCAGGCCATTTCCTGCCTGACGCCGTTTCCGTGTCGCCCAACGTCCTGCCGGCGGGAGACGGCTGATTGGGTCGAAGGAGGGGGGGCACCCTCCAGCGCCCTTCGCAGCCGCACCAGCCCTATTAGAGGCATGCGGCTACAGCGTTTGCTCGGCTCCAGGTTGGCGACCTGGAACCTGCCGGGGTGGCGACCCGACATGCCCTTTCGGGCGCGTGTGTTTGCAGACTGGCGGCCTGCTAGCTGGACCCTCTGCTTTGCGTCCGAAGGTTCACCGAGCAGGCCACCGTGCTTGCGAGTCATCCCGGCCTTCGCCGTGGTGCCTGCCCTTGCCAACACGGCGGTCCTGTCTGCGTATAGCGTGTCCAACAAACAATCGTTTTCTGGATACGCTGAAGCCTCAGTCCTGAGTCTTGCTCCTTGGCTTGCTGGCGCGCTGGCGCGGTTTGGCCTCTCTGGTCAGCATCAATGGGTTGATAGTCGCTACAGGAGCAATGGTCTCCAACCATTGCTCGCGCCCGAGCGCACGAAGTACCTGGATGAGTGTACGCAACGACGAGCCATTACCACTTTCAAGATTCCGCAATGTCCGCACACTGATGCCAGCGCGCTCCGCAAGCGTGGTCTGTTCAAGATTTCGATGCACGCGTAGCGTTTTCAGCCGGTCGCCCAGGGCGGCCTCCATTTCCTCTGGCGTTTGATGCCTTCGAGTATGGTTCGGCATTTGCATTCTCTTCTCCCTCGATATGCTTCTGAAGTCTAGTGCAACTAACGGCAATATTTTGCCCGTAAAGCGACCAATGTTCCATAACAGGAAAGATATTGCCTGTAATAACAGGGCTTTTTGGGGTTGAAGGTCACCGGATTTGTGCGGCTTGAGGCGACGTCAAAGGCAAGGTCACTACATTTGTACGATGGAGTGCACCGTACATAGGCAAGGTCACCAGAATTGTCCTGACTGCCGCCTCTGGTGTGAGCAAAACCACCCGAAATACGTGGTTTAGCACTGGTTACACCGCCGCATCCGGACAATCTTGGTGACTTTGCCTACTCTGCCTGGCGAGTCATGAGAACAAGCGGACAATTTCGGTGACCTTTCTCCATGACATTTCCCAGTCTTAACCCGCTGCTGAGCCTATCGCTGTCGATAGTGGTAACAAGTCCTGCACTGAGGGCAGCCAAAGGGATGAAATTTCGGTGCCATGACCCAACTTTCCACCTAAAGGATGCTTGCTGCTGCATGAACAAGTCTCACTTCCCGCGAAGTTTCAAGGAGTTTCATCAGAAATGAAACTCCTTGAACTCTTGTGCAGCCGCCGGACAATCTTGGTGGCCTTGCTAGTAGTTGTACGGCTCAGCGGGCCATGACGGTCGGCAGGTCGTCCCAACTGGTGGTGTACTCCGGCGAGCGGCGGCCACGCCGTTGGTGCCACGGCCGCACCGGCCCGTCGGACAGCTGCTGTAGCGCCGTTCGACCTAGTTGCCGATTGCGCCGGTCGACCGCCTGCATCAACGCGTCGGACAGCGCGTCGTCGCACGGGCCGAACAGGCTACCCTGCAGGTACCGTTTCGGCCGCAGTTCGGACAGCATCACCGCCGCTTTCTGGTAGCCGTAGCCGGGTCGATACAGCAGCGCCAACAGTTTAAGCGCCCAGGCGGTCAGCACTCGCGTGTCGGCGCTGGGCTCCGGCAAGGGCACCATAGAGCCGTGCATACGCGGCTTATCTTCCGGGCTGGACGGTTTGGTGCGGAGGTAGAGGTGCACGGCCCCGGCCAACGAGTCTTGCGCGCGCAGTTTCTCGCCGGCCCTTGCCATATAACAGCGAACCGCCTCGCGCAGATTGGGAAGGTCGTAGACGGTATGCCCGAATGTTCGACCGCACATGATTTGCTGACGCTCGTGCACGGCTTGGTCGAGTCCCAGGCAGGAGATGCCGCGCAACTCCAGTACCGTCCGCTTCAGCGGCACTCCGAAGCGTGCGCGGACCAGTTCGCTGTCCGCATCGCGCAGCTCGCGCACGGTGCGAATGTCCAGGTCGTGCAGCCGAATCGCAATCCGCGGGCCGACGCCCCACACCTCGTCGACCGCGATACTGCCGAACAGCTCGTCCAGTGCCTCTTGGGCCTGTTGGGTGAAGTCGCAGACACCGTCTTCGCCGGCCCAGCCCTTCTTGGCGCTGCGGTTGGCTAGTTCTGCCAGTGTCTTGGTCTGGGCGATGCCGACACAGACCGGCAGGCCGAGCCAGCGGGCGATAAGGCGGCGTATCTCTTGCCCGTACGCGGTCAGGTCGGCCCCTGGCACATTAGCCACCGAGCTCAAGTCCAGGAATGCTTCGTCAATTGAGTACCGCTCTATCGGGCCAAACTGACGTAGTACCTCGGCGTCGCGGTCGCTCAAATCGCCGTATAAGGTGTAGTTCGACGCCATCGCCACGATGCCGGCCTGGCGGGCGACCGGCTCGAGCTGGAACCAGGCGGCGCCCATCGGGATGCCCAGCGCCTTCGCCTCGCGGCTGCGGGCGATGACACAGCCGAGGTTGTTCGACAGCACCACCAGCGGCCGGCCCGCGAGCGTCGGGTCGAACAGCATCTCGACCGACGCGTAGAAATTGTCACAATCAACCAACGCGAACAGCATGGTCAAGCCCTCAAGCGGGGACCCGCTTGAACGTGCCGACGACGACGCCCCAAACGGTAAACTCGCCATCCGGCCTCAGCTCCAGCGCCGGGGTGAGCGGGTCGTCGCTGACCAGAAGCAGGCGGCCGGCGCGGCCGACGAGACGCTTGACCAGCCGTTCACCGTGCCCAAACACCACGACAACCTGGCCTGGTCTGGGCTCGACGCTCTTGTCGACGACCAGGATGTCGCCGTCGTGGATACCGGACCTAGCCAGCGCGTCCCCCCGGGCCTTGAACAGGAAGGTCGCGGCGGGGTTTCGCACCAGGTAGGCGGTGATGTCTAGTCGACGCTTCCGGTAATCTGTGGCAGGCGACGGGAAGCCGGTAGTGCGCGCTTCGGCAACCTCTGGCTCAGGCGGCGACACCGGCTGGAGCAAGTCGGGGAACTCTTCCTGCGGCGCAGGATGGGCACGGGACAGGGGCAAGGGGCGGCGGGAGGTAGGCTGAACCATGGTACGGTCGACACGGCAGGGTTTCTGTCATTCTAGACCGCCGGCGTGTCGCGCCGCGGCGGTGCGGCTGTCCGCCCCGGGATGGCGACGAAACCGGCCGAAAACTCCTCACCTTTCGCGGTGCCGCAGCCGGCTGGGCGGCTGTCCGCGCTGAAATGGCGACAAAACTGGCCCAAAACCCTCACCTTTCACGGTGTCGCAGCAGGCGGTGCGGCTGCCCGAACACCACGACAATCTGGCCTGGGCGGAGCTCGACGCTCTTGTCGTAAGTATGTTGTCCGGCAGCTGTTGCATGGCAGCTGCCTGTAGCTCGACTAGGCAGCTGGCGGCTTGCCCTTTTTCCTGGCCAGGTATTCGGCGGCGTAATGTCGGGTTTGGTAGGGAAGGAGCTCTCCAAATCGCGGTGAGAAGTTGTCTGTAATACCCCAGCTCACCGCTAGAGGGTCCCGGCTTCTGGTTGGCAATGGGTGCTCGGGCAGGAATGGTTCAATCGCGGCCATCAGCTGCATCTTCCGTTCCTTGTCTAGTGTGTTCACCCGCAGGAGCCGGGAGACGAGATAACCGACGACCGGACGTAGTTCAGGCTCCAGCAACGAGAGGTCTGGGATGTCTATGTGGTACCAGATACGCTCCGCGACCGTCCTCAATAGCGCATGGGGCGCGCTCTGTAGTCCTTGTCGGGCTATTTCACGAAGCAAAGCCTCTAGGTCGCTCATCAACAAAACCTACGTCTGTGGTTGTCCCTCGCTCACCATCATCAAGCGGATTGGCATTGCTCAGACGATGATGTTCGATGTTGTCGCCATACAGGCACTGTAGTGCCATCGTCAATGGCGCCCGCGCCGTTATGCAGTTGCAGTGCAGTCAGGCGCGATAAGGGGTCGTACTGGCGGCGTTGGCTCAGGTGTCCCGATTGGCGGCCGCGCAGACGTACGGTCTCGCGGTGCAGATTGTCGCGCTCCAGGTCGGTGATGGCCTCGCTGTTCCACAGCGTCCGCAGTCAATGCCCGGAGCCGTTTTCATAGAGGTGCTCGAGCACCATGTCGCATGGCTTGATGGGCATCTGCAGCAGCGCCGCATGCTGGCATTTCGGTGTGTCACCTCTCAGTTGCTTTGCTACTGCTTCACGCAGAATCGCCACTTCCTGGTTGGCCAGTTCCCGATTTTTGGTGGAGTCATGTCATCTGACATGGGCGCGGAGTGCCTGCATGGCAAGGGAGTTTTGGGTTCTCTATCACGAAGTATCATCGAGTTTGAGAAGTGTCAAATCCGATGATACTTCTTGATACTTTGAGCCGAATCCAACCGGTGCAGCCGAGTTCCGGCCGCAACAATTCAGCGGGCCATTATTAGTCACGCCGGTCGACAGTCCAGTGGGGTTGAACCCGGTGTGTGAGGCTGAGACCAGTCCTGCGGATTGATGCCTATGTTAGTACATCAACACCGACCGATGGTTGCTGACGGTGACGGCTTGGCATGAATTTCTCACGGGACAGGGGCAAGGGACGGCGGGAGGTAGGCTGAACCATGGTACGGTCGATACGGCAGGGTTTCTGTCATTCTAGACCGCCGGCGTGTCGCGCCGCGGCGCCGGGGCAGCACTGGCCACCGCAAGGCCTGCACACCGGGCACCCACCGTGCTAAATCACCCGATGAGCGGCGGCAGACTGGACTCGGTTTGCCGCTCAGGAACGGAGGCATGGCGATGTGCGGTCGTTTCAACACTCTAGATACACAGGAACTGCGGGAGCTACTGCAGCGGCTTGGCGTCCAGGCGCTGCCCGAGTTCCGGCGCGACATCTGTCCGGGTCAATACGCTCACTTCGTCATCGAGCGTAACGGCGAGCGCCAGTTGTTGAACGGGATGTGGTCGTTACTCATCGAGCCCCGCCCGAGCGGCGTCGGGTTCCGGCCCAAGCCGAAATACAGCACGTTGAACGCGCGCAGCGATAACCTGATGACCCTCAAGTCGTGGCGCGAGCGCTATCCGCGTCAGCGTGCCATCGTCCCGGCCACCGCGTTTCACGAATGGCGAGACGGTCAGTGCTACGCGATTACGCAACCGGGGGCCGTTGCATTCGGCAGTCTCTACGAGTTGTGGCCATACGGCGAGCAGCTGGTACCCGCGTTCAGCATCATCACCGTCCCGCCCCATCCCAAACTTTCCCATATCCACGAAAAAAGCCTGCCGTTGCTGTTGGAGCCGGGAGATTTCGACACCTGGTTGAGCCCCGAGTTTAGCCATGTCGACGATTTCGCCGACTTGCTGCAGCCGCGACTGCGCCGGCCGTTGCTGGTCACGCCGGTCGACAGTCCGAAAGGGTTGAACCCGGTGGGCGAGACAGAATTCATTGCGGCGGATTGATGCCAATGTTAGTGAATGCCGTAGTTCATGCCGTGAATCCCCTTTCTCTGATGAGAATTTTCTTCGGCAAACGTAGGCTCCAGCCACGCCTATCACAGCTTAAGCGCCATACAAATGACATTTTGCATCCAGTGCCAGCCAATGCTATCAATCAATGGTCATGAGCATCGCCGATGTCACATGACTACACATGACCATTGGGGGAGGGGGACATGCTGTCGAAGTCAGACTTGCAATCGTTGCTGCAATGCCCACGCAAACTGTGGTTGGAACATCATCATCCCGGCCTAGCTCCAATAGATGACCCCCAAAGCTATCGGCGAGTACGGGACGGAAACCAGGTTGGGGAAAAAGCACGGAAACAATTAGGCCGGAACATCCTTTGGCCCCAATCCAGTGACCATCCTTCAGAAGCCGCAGCCAATGCGCGTCATTTACTAGCCCAGTATCCTGACATACCGGCTGTCGAAGTACCAATGGAACATGATGGTCTTTATGCTCGGGCAGATGCATTAATACCTTTAGGTAACTCATATGTGCTTCAGGAAACCAAAGCATCTAGTTTTCCACTGAAAGACGACAAAATCACGCTCGATAAGCCACAAGAACACCACCTGGATGATTTGGCAATTCAAGCCTGGATTATGTGGAAAAGTGGTCTACCCATTGCTCATACAGAGCTGAACCTGCTCAACAATCGGTGGCGATACCCTGGTGGGGGGATTACGCAGGGCTGTTTCGACAGTTGGATGTGACAGAAGAGGTAAATAGGAGACTAGCAAAAGTACCCATCTGGCTTCAAACAGCAGAAGATGTACTCGCCGGTTCAATGCCCGATGTCAAGACGGGCAAACAATGCACATCCCCTTACAATTGCCCCTACAAGGCGCTCTGTGAACCGCTTGACCCACCCCGGCCGGAGCACCCTATCGAGCTACTTCCGGATGCGGCGGGAAAAAAGCTGGCAAATAAACTGCACCTGACCAAGGGTTACACTTCAATCCTGGACCCCACCTCAGACGAACTTCAGGGAGCGCAAGCTGACCTTTATTTCAGAATTCAGCAAGCACACCGCACGGGGCAACAAATCGTCGTCCCTGGTGCTGACGAGGTATTGGCCGGATACGGCTATCCACGTTACTACTTTGACTTCGAGGGTATCGACCTCCCTGTACCACTTTGGACAGGTGTGCGTCCTTATGAGCAAATTCCATTTCAATGGTCATGCCACATCGAACGTGCTCCGGGAGTCTTCGACCATGGTGAGTTTCTTGACCTAAGTGGCAATGACCCTTCGCTAGCATGTATCCAGCAAATGCAGAAAGTTATAAACCAATATGATAATGGTCCTATTTTTGTCTATTTTGCTACATACGAACGTGGCCGCTTACAGGAGCTAAAACAACGCCACCCTCAATATGCAGATTTGCTGCAACCCTACATTGACCGCCTTGTTGACTTGCTCCCAATTGTTAAACAGCACTTTTACCACCCCAGCATGCAAGGCTCCTTTTCAATCAAGAAAGTTCTTCCGGTCATAGCGCCGGATTTGGACTATGGTTCACTCGATGAAGTGCATGATGGCACAGGTGCTCAGGTTGCTTATCTAAAAGCGGCGTTGGAGCCGCATGTACCCGCTCAACAGAAGGCTGAAACAGAATCGAACTTGCGGCACTATTGCAGGCAGGACACTTGGGCGATGGTTGAGGTTGCCTATTTCCTTGCTGGAGTAGGGCGCCCAGTTCGCCCATACGGAATGTGATGCGATGTCGCAACTCTGGGCCAGCCACATGAAGAAGTGGCAGCAAGGCCTGTTTATTCAGGGTTAGGCGGACGACGACGAGTGGCTCGCTGACGAGGCTTAGCCACCTTCGTCCTATTCACTGGATTGATGGAGACCACTGGGGCGATGGTGTCTAACCATACCTGTGCAGAGACATAGGTATCGACAGTCGCATAGTCAATTTTCACGTCAATCAGGATTTTCCTTTACACGAGATTACGGTTTTTGAATTTTCATGGGTCGCATCATTCCCACACGGTTTTGCGAATAGCCCTTCTTGCTAGACGAGGCCAGCTAACTCTCAGCAAGCCCAACACGTAGTGTTGGGCTTTTTTTGACAGGATGATGAGATTGAAAAGACGGCGGCTCCAAACCTTATCGGCTCACATACGGCTGAACTGCGGCCCGAGCAACCGTCCCATTTCCATTGCCCCGTCGTTGCTGGTCAGGCCGTCATAATGCTTCTCGATGGTCGCCACTCGGTCATTCAGTACACGTGCTGCCGTTTTGTGGGTGCCTCCTTCGGCCTTCAAAATGGAGGTGGCCACGATGTGTCGGAAAGCATGGGCCCTGAAGCCAGAGCACTGGGGAATGTACTTTGCTGTCAGCTCGCGCACCTTTGCGCTCAATTCGGCCCAAGGGCGATGGTGTGTCGACCCTTTTTCAAGCCTTGTCAGAAAGACCAGGTCGGAAGGAAATCGCAAAAGCTTGGGCCGATAGATGAACAGGTAGCGCTCAAGGTCTTGCCAGGCGGAGGGCTGCACCGCGCAGTCATAGATGGAGTCCCCCGCTGCACCGTTTCGGTTTTTAAACTTGGGTTTGGAGATGCGAATCCACCAAGACTTGTCTGCTCGCTGATAGAGTTCACCCTTATTGTCGGGGCGCCACGTTAAGTGCGCCAGGTTTCTCAGGCGAAGCGGATTTGAGATGAGGAGCTTGATGAGAGCCAGGTCTCTGGCCCAGATTGCCTCCAGAGAAGGGGAGCCCACCGGACGGTTGGCGCGCATCCGTTGAATCATATCCACGATGGCTTCCATGGGCTGCCGCAGTTCGACGAGCGTGCGGATGGGCTCAAACGAGTCCCGGGAAACGTCGATTTCTCCCTGGTAGGCAGACACCAGTTGCTCGGTCAGGTCAAACTGCCGTTCGCAGAGCTTCGTCCACTCTTCAGTGGAGTACGCAGCAGGGAGAGTCGCTTGTTTTTCGGGACTCTGCCAAAGGTAACCATAACGCGGGCGGACAAGCGAGGCTACGAAAGCCAGAAACTGGGTTGTGCCCTGGTTGCGCTTTCCTACACGCTCTTTACACCAGTCCAGATATTCTTCTAGGAAGTCGGGGACCGCCAACCATGCCAGCGTCTGGACGCTGTCTACCGAAAGCCCTTTGCCACCGCGCTCTTGAGCAAGGGACAGCCAGCCAAGATAGGAGGATGTCTTGAACCAAGCGATGCGTGCAGATGCCACCTCTTTCCCATCAAGAAACGCCCACCAATTTGCGTCTGTGCTCGGGGAAAGCGGGCAAGGCGAGAGTCGCCACTTACCACGTTTGGTCCGTTTTAACCTGGGGACAGCACAAGTCTTATACGTTACATATTCGAGCCATTGCTGGCGCAAGGGTGAATCCGGCCCCGGTTTGCAGCAATAATGCTGTTGGGTAAGTGCCAGGACTGTTTGATTGTATTGAATCGGGGCGGGCGGCCCACCAAGCTGGGCTTTGTAACCACGCGGTTTAACGCCAGCGAGGGTAATGAGGCTGTTTCGTTCCAAGCCGAAGAACCCTTCAATGCGCATCAGGTACTTGGCGCTGGATGGTCGAGGTTGCTTGCCTAACAGCCAGCCCCTGAGCATGTCTTGAGGAACACCGGCTTGCTTGGCAACGCGCTTCACGGGGGAGTCGGCCATGACACTCTTAAGCGCCTGGACGAACGGAGTGCCTTTCTCCGTGGCTAGGGCCAGTGCGGTATCGTATTCGATGACGGCGTCGCGCCAAGGGCGAAAGGCAGCACGAGTGTTTGAGATGGAGCGTGGTGAACGTCCTTCCTCTTCCAGCATTCGAATGAGCCGTTCAATGGCTTCTGGATGCTTGAAGCGCATTTCGTCGCCGACGACATCGTCGAGGCGCATTTTGTTGGCGCGTAGGAAGTTGCGCAGGGCGGTTGCCCGGTTGGCGGCGGTCTGCTCGTTCAGGCCGTCCAACTGCACTTTTCGGGTTTGCTCGTCCAGTAGACTTTGGTAAGTAAGAGGGGGCATGAGCCTTCCATGGGCCCGCTTTTTCTTCTCTTTCGGCGTCTGCGATGCAGTTAGAGACGACGGAGTGAAATACCTGCCAATGATGTAACCTGTTGATTTATCGTGTATGTCCTTGCTCACTTTGCCTCTCCTTTAAAATTAGAAGGAGGCAAAGCTGCAGGTATGGCTCGGTAGAAAAAAATGCAGGCATTAATCTGCTCGCTCTCGGTATAGTGCGGAGAGCGGGTGATGATGGAACACAACTCGGACCTTGGTGGCCGGGAGCTAGTCGCTAGGACGGGTGGTTTCCATTGCGGCCTGCTCGGACTTTCGGTCGCTGACGGATGGTATCTGTCAGGCTCTCGCGGTGGCGCAGTCGAGCTGGTTTGGCAGCCTCTTCGATTCCAGCAGCACCTCTTTCCTCGTCATCGAGCGTCAATAGGAGGGCAGTTGTAGAGCACTAGCGGGATGTTTGCTGCTGCCGAAGAACCTGGCGGTCGGGTCCTTCGGCAAGCGGCTTACATGATAGTGTATGGCTCAGCCCGGCCGGCTTGTCGTGCTGCGCGATTCGCCGCGACCTTGGCCTGGTCGAGGTCATACTTCTTCTGGTACTTGGCCACAGGGTCGGTTTCGGCGTCGTATTTCGCCTGTGCGACTTGAACATTAGAGACAGCTAGTTGGTAGGCCTCGTAGTCTTGCTTTTCCGCCTCACCGGCCGCCGCCCGATTGGCTGGCAGTTTGGCCTCAAGGGCAGCACTGATGCCCGGAGCCGCTGCCACGGCAACCTTAGAGATGAAGGTCAAAAACTTACGCGGCTCTTTCATTTCAGTGACAGAAGCGCTTACCGTTACCCGGCCCATGTCTATCGCAGTAGGAGCATCTTGCGGCGGGTCGTTGTCTTTCAACCGCTGCTGGAAAGCCTCCTGAGCAGCCGTAAGCTCCAATTTGGCAATATTTGCATCCACTGGACACTCCGGAGCGGCTATCGGTGAAAGCCCTTTCTTGAGTTTGTTGTTGTAGGCGGCGACCTTGGCACAGTATGTCCGTGCTTTAGCTTGGTAGTTTCGGTCAGTCCACGGTGAGGGAGGGTCCGGTTGTTCGGCGAGTTTGGCGAGATTCGCCTTTTCCTTATCGGTCAAGGTCGGCGCCAGGTATGCAGGGGATTCAGACCCGGCAAAGTAGAACTTGCCAAGGTAGGTTTTCGGTGGCACCTCCCGGAATGGGAAAAGCGTGGAAGCAATCACCGATTTGGGGTCCCCGGCCTTGCTAATTGCAATACTGACTGCCAAGTTGCGGGTATCCGAGGAGAGCATTTTTGGTTCCACCGGCTTCTCGTAATACAGCGTGGTTGGTTTAAGCGTAAACATGTTCTTGGTCTTGTCAGGTACGACTGCCGCCTGGAAGAGGAGTCGCACCCACCCCACTTCCGGATACGCTGATTTCAGTTGGGTGAACATGCGAGCAAGTTCGCTAGCCTTCGGATTGTCGGGCAAGGCCCAGGAGCGCGCTTCCGTTCGGAATGAGCCCGATATCATAATGACACACCGACTGTTGACGTTCAGATTCACGTTCCCTTTCCCGTCTGGTTTTGCTAAATAAAACCACCCATTAGCTGGGAACGCCGACAGGGCATGTGCTTCTTGCTCTTGCGCCGCTACTTGCAATGAGGCAGCTACGAAGTTGACGGCGGTGTCGATAATCGGCTTAGCAATGCCCACAGGTAACGCAAATGACCTAACCTTTGCAAGGTCTGCCTCCCATTCCGTACTAGGCTTGTCCGTAGTCGGCGCAGGCGGTTTGCTGGTCTCCGTTCCTGCAGGACGTTCTGGGTCAAGGCACTGGCCGAGGTATACCCTAGTTTCCTCTTTCAGCACCGCGCCGACGATGTCGGTCGTGTTGGATGACTCATCAGCCGCAAAGGCTGATGCCAATGGGACCAGGGGCAGCCAAGCAAGCAATACTGCGTGTTTTCGCATTTCATTCTCCCTGTGAGCCTGCGGCATTCATTCCGCATTATCTGACCTATAGCACATTCAAAATGGATTTCCTACTGGAGTCGCTATACAGCGACCTAGCCTAATGACAGACGCAACCAAACGAGAGAAAAATGGAATAATAAGTACCGAATGACACGGTACCAGCGGGTTAAGACAAGGAAATCTCTATGGAGAAAGGTCACCGAAATTGTCCACCTGTTCCGTAACCAAACGGCCAGAGGAGTCAGAACTTCCTCTGTGAAGAACAAGAGGTTTGGCCATCTCAACCCACACCACAATGACAATATGATGATTGTGCAGCTTAAGATTTGGGGCCCCTCAGCACTGGGGAGGTTGTTTACCCGCTCACCAGATTGGAAACTCAAGCTCTTCACGGAAGGCTATGAGCTTATCGTCAGTAGCAAGGCCTACCAAGGTAACCTGGTCGACCTTGAACGCCTACAAATTACAGCTGGAACATTTTGGGCAACCCTAAATATTCCTCTACCGGTCGGGGGGGCAGCTTCGCTGGATGGTATTCCTAATGCGGAAGCCAAGATGTTGGCTCAGGCGGTTGCCCTAGCTGTCAGAAAAATCCGTGTTGCTGAACTCATTAAGAATTTCGAGGAGTCGATGCAGCCTGTTTTACGCTGGGTGAGTGGCGTGCGGGGTGCCTGCAAAGCTCAACTAAACAGTAAAGGCTGGTTGACTCAGGAATTCAAGGATGCACAATCAAACCTCAAACCACAGGGGTTGGCTGAACTTCTATCAGTACCAGAGTTTGTAAAGCACCTTGACGCCCAAAGCCAGCCTCTGAAGGATGCTGTTTCACTCTGGAAGAAAAAATTTGGTGAGGTCGCCGATGGCATCAATGAAAAGCATCTGGCCAGAGAGATTCAAGAGTTCAAATCCTTCTTCGAACAAGTTGAGAAGTCTCCTCTGACCGAGGAACAGGCTAAGGCCGTTGTTTGTTTTGACAACCGGGTACTACTGGTTGCCTCGGCCGGCTCGGGCAAGACCTCAACTATGGTAGCCAAAGCCGGCTATGCCTTGAAGAAGGGGTACTTCGACGCCGACAAGATACTGCTCCTCGCTTTCAACAAGGATGCTGCGGCCGAGTTGCGAGAGCGAATTAAAGTTCGCCTCGAACCGCTTGGCCTGCCGGCGGACAGGGTGGTAGCCAAAACTTTTCACGCATTTGGTTTGGATGTTATCGGGGCGGCAACCGGAAAGCGTCCATCGGTCGCTTCCTGGTTGGAAAGCGGCCAAGACCTGGAAGTCCTTCTCGAACTGGTGGATGACCTGAAGGACCGCGACGTGGCCTTCCGGACAAACTGGGATTTGTTCCGCGTGGTCTTTGGTCAGGATTTGCCCAAGTTTGGCAAGGAGCATGAATCTCCTGACTCATGGGACCGGGAGCGCAAAACAGAGGGCTTCTGGACATTGAACGGCGAGGTTGTGAAGAGTCGCGGTGAACAGCTCATCGCAAATTGGCTCTTCTACAACGGTGTTCAGTACCAGTACGAAGCCGCCTACCCGGTAGAGACGGCAAATGCCCAGCATCGTCAGTACAAGCCTGACTTTTACCTCCCGGATATTGATGCCTACCTTGAGCACTGGGGCGTGGACCGGAGCGGCGAACCGCCACCTGAATTCAAGGGCTATAAGGAGGAGATGGCTTGGAAGCGAAAGCTACACGCAGAGCATGGCACTACGCTCCTCGAAACAACGATGGCCGACCTCTGGAGTGGCAAGGCCTTCCGGTATTTGACAGAGGAGCTGACGCGTCTCGGCGTCACGCTCGACCCTAACCCTGATAGACCTGCCAAGGGTAGGAAGCCCATCGAAAACCCGAGGCTGGCACGAACCTTCAGGGCATTTCTAACTCATGCCAAAAGCAATCGTTTATCGGTAACCGCGCTCCGTCAGCGGTTGGACGCCGGCGTTGCGGGACAATTCCACTTCCGGCATCAGATTTTCCTGGAGTTGTTCGAGAAGGTGTGGGCCGCCTGGGAGGAGAAGCTCAAGGCAGACCGCTGTATCGATTTTGAGGACATGCTTGGGTTGGCGGCCAACTGCGTTGAGTCCGGCCAGTGGCAGAGTCCGTACGAGCTCGTGATGGTTGATGAATTCCAAGACGTCAGCCAATCACGGGCTCGGCTGGTGGCCAGCTTGTTGAAGGCTCCTGGGCGATGTCTCTTCGCCGTAGGTGACGACTGGCAAAGCATCAACCGATTTGCAGGTTCCGATTTGGATGTGATGACCGACTTTGAAGCCAAGTTCGGCAGTGCGGTCACTCTCAAATTGGAAACGACTTTCAGATGCCCGCAGTCACTGTGTGACATCAGTAGCTCGTTCGTTCAGAAGAATCCGAAGCAGCTACGGAAGAGAGTCAGGTCCGCTAAGCCGGACGTTGAGCAACCAGTACGGATTATTCGGGTCGACGACGAGACGAAGATTCAAGCCGCAGTGGCCAAGCGCATTCAGGAGCTTGCGAACGAATATGGGGCACCTGGAAAACCGCGCCGTATCTACGTTCTCGGCCGTTACAGAAAGGAACGGGAGTATCTTTCCATTGGTATTGCCGATAGCCGGGTTCAGGTTGAGTTCGTGACGGCACATTCCTCAAAGGGCCTGGAAGCTGACCATGTCATAGTTCCGAGGATGACCTCAGAGACCCTTGGATTCCCGAGCCGCATCGAAGATGACCCAGTGCTACAGCTCGCGATGCCTGGAGGGGACTCATTCGAAGATGCTGAAGAGCGCCGTCTGTTCTATGTCGCCCTGACACGTGCGAGGACCTCGGTGACGTTGATTACTTTGGCTCACAAGGAATCCTCCTTTATTGCCGAACTGGTGAAAGATAACCAGCTCGAAGTGCTCAACCTTGATGGCGAGGACGATTCGTCCCGCGTGTGTTCGGTCTGCGGCAAGGGATTTATGGTGCAGAGGACTGGACCATATGGTCAATTCTTGGGCTGTAGCCGATTCCCTAAATGCCGGCATAAGGAAAAAATCCATCTGACTGTGCTCCCGACTCATGAATATCCTGCAACCGGCAAAGGTGCGAAGAGACGCCCCGCTAGATAGGTATGTAGATAGGTAGTCGTCTACCTATCTACATGACGTCTCAGCCAATCATAATAAGGGGCGGAATGCGCAAGAAAGGCACCGGGAGGTGCCTGATGTGACTTATTCTCAAGTCCAAATAGCCGGTGGAGCGAACGTCTGACACATTAAGTTTTTCCCGGTTGCTCGTTTGGTTGCAAGGTCAAGGAAGGCAGTCCTTTCGCGAGTCCGTTTCCATTTTGGCGCGTAAGCGTGTACATCATTCCTGTAATTCCATCCTGCAGCCGTTTCCTGGCAAGCTGCTCAACGTAGCTATGACTGCCCCTATGAGCCATAGTCAGCGCAACTTGGTCGGGAGGGGATAGTGCTACCGTGGCCTCGGATTCCACCTCGGCAGCTAGCACTTTGAGCAGGTAGTTGGGCTCGATACCCACGGGTAGGGAAGCTGTCACGGTAACGGTGTGAAGACATTCATCTGTCTCGGCCAGCATATGCTTCAAGTCAGCTATCGCGGACTTGATGTGCTTAGATTTTATCCCCGGCTCCGCAAGCGAGATTGCACGCAGAAGTTCAGTATGCCAGTCCCCGTTGTACACAAGACCATCGAAAATGTTGATTCTGTGTTTATTCTTCATGGTTTCTAAGTTTGTTGTAGCGGTTAGTTTTCGTTATGCGCGGGGGGCACTTATCTACCTTTGAAAACTCAATCTCGTCGGGCTTCGCCGGTCTGTGCGCAGGCGCTGGCGAGTGAAGGGACGTCGAAACGGTAAATCCACCGGTAGTGAGTGACCCATATTGCCGTCCAGCGCCTGGCTTATACCTGCTAACGGAGGGCGATTTCAATCGCCTTTTACCCTGTGATGCCTAGCGGGTGGAAGAGACGAGTCCCTTTGGGGGGGGCTCCACATACGCGTCGTCGATGTCTACTCTATCGCCTTGGTCTAGCGAGCTGGTGCAGCGTCTGAACGAGCTTTCATCTCTGCCAATAAATTTTGAGCTACTATGTTTTTGGTCGTATCTGCTTCAATGGTTTTCAATACTTGCGGCATCAATTTTGGACGCAGTCTTTCAGACTGGCTCGCGTAATCAACTTCATCCATACGGTGCCCTTCGCGAATAACGTAATCACTGCCAAAGAATGGGTAGAAAAGCTTGCTGCTTGTACTGAAAATGGGACGTTCTTCTTTGCCAGGGCATTTCTCCTTGGTAAAAATAAGCGCGTAGCCAACAGGCTTGTCAGGCTCAGGTAGCAAAATGTCGCCGGTCGATTTTTGAGTCTCCTCCCAGTCTCTAGCGTATTGAGCCATTACGCCACCATATTGGCATTTTTCAACGCCATAAGGAGCTTGCTGTCTCATCGAGCCAGAATAGACTCTGACATTTTCCTGAGTTTTAATGTCTGAATCGGCATTGGCAACGATATTAAAAGATTGGCTAAGGAGGGTGCTGGACAGAAAGAATGCATTTAAGGCATCAAAATTTTTAATTGGCAAGCAATGGCTAAAAAATGAGAAATGAAGTCTATAAATATATTTGCGAGAGCTGAGGCTACTGTTGGCGCATCCATCCTTTTTCAGTCTTGATGTAAGAAAGCTCCGTCCAGTACTTGTAGGTGTCGCCTTTCTTCATTCCGACGGGAAAACTTCCATTTGAAGTCAATTCCGCGTAGGCGGCAACCAGCATAAGCTGGCGCTCCCTCATGTCATTGTTCGACGTTTTTCTCAGGAAGCGGCCAACTGTCTGTTGGTATTCGGCGGTATCCTGATTCCCCTTCCACCAGTCGGTAAACGGCTGCAAATACGTTTTGTCATTGTATTCAAGTGATAATTTCATCAGGTACGTAGCCTGCTCAAGCTCACTAAGGGCCGCAAGCTGAGCTTCAATATTCTCAGCTTTTGCGGTCAGCATGGTCGCGTAGTTCTCAGTTGTCTTAAATTCTAGGTCATAGTGCACGAAGTAGGCTTTATCCTTCTCCCAGCCGTTTGTTCGCTCCGCCTTAGTTAGCTCCAAAAAAGATTTGTCCACGACGATATTTGCCAGAGCGTAGTCAATCGAATCCTGCTTTGTTTGCGTGTCCGAAGGCTTGTCACTGCATCCCGACAACGTCAATATGAATGACAAAATCGCCATTGAGTACCTTAATTTTTTCATTTTCAGGCTAATAATAAGGTGGTTTGGGGCATTGTGTTGGCGAGAGAAAACTGTCCAGTTGATACGCAAGCGATATGATGTTGTGACACAAGCTCGAACCAGGCCGTATTGAATTCAAGTTGGTCCTGAATACTGGTTTGCGCCTACGCAGCTGATTTACCGCGGCTTAGAAAAAGAGAGAGTTGATGTAGTGCATCTCGGTAATGGGCTCGATTTCACCCGGCTTGATGCCGTCGATGGCCGGCAGCAGGTTGCTGTTGGCTTCGGTGGCCGGCTCGATGCGCGGACGCACATCTTCAACACCCAGCAACCCATCGACGACAGCACCGGTAGCCATGATGGCGCCACCGACGCCCGCGCTGGCATTGTTGGTCGTCGACACGTACGTCGGCTTCACGCCCATACCGAGCGTGTAGGCCAGTTCCATGGCCATGCGCGCACCGATGTCACGCGCCAGTTCGTACGAACTGACCGAGATACCGACGCCAGACTTCTTGCCGAGCGAGACCAGCTTGCCCTCCAGAATGAACGACACCCCGAAGGTATCGGCGCCGTACGGAAGTTGGCGCATCAGGAACGGGCGGGTGTTGTACCAGCGGACCTGGACAATCATCTCGCCACGCTCCTTGAAGTACTTGCCGTCACCGCGGTAGCCCTTGATGAACTCCTTCACGGCACGCTCGTAGTCCGAGCCTTCGCAGCCCTTGGCGCACGGCAGCACCTTCAGCTTCGGCATGTAGCCAATGAACTGGGAGACGTTGCCGGGCTTCTTGCCGGACTCGGACATCCCGCGCAGCAGGTCCTCGTTCACGATTTCGGGCATGTTCTCGCTCGGACGGAACAGCGCCGGCTTCGATGACGCCTTGGCCAGGAATTCCTGCTTGAGCGGGTTCTTCTCGGTCGTCACGCCTTCCGGCAGCTGCACTTCTGTCTGCTCGGTTTTGGTGTGATTCAGCACTCCATCTTGTGCAACGGCGCTCAGGGCCATCAGCCCCAGAATCAATCCAGTCCTATATCGTTTCACTCAATACTTTCCAAAATTTAAACAGGATAGGGCTGACGGAAGTCCGCTGACCACGCTCTGTGGATAGTCCGTGTATGACATTAGATTCTACGAATTACGTAGAGAGAGGGCAAGGGAATCCTACGAATATCGTAGGATGGTAAAGAAGGAGCCAACCACTGTCTTTGGCCGTCGCCTGCGTGAGGCAAGGTTACGGGCTGCTATTCCGCAGGACCGACTAGGTGTCGAGATTGGTCTTGATGAGGGAACGGCAAGCGCGCGGATGAGCCGCTACGAGACGGGAGCACATGAGCCCCCGTTTGGCATTGCCGTGAAGCTGGCCCAAGTGCTTTGCGTGCCTACTGCGTATTTTTATTGCGAAGATGATGAGCTTGCCAACGTAGTCCTCGCCTGGGGACAAGTGGATAGGTCTGAGCGCAAGCGCATCAAACTCCTGATTGAGTCCATGCAGACAGACAAAAAAGAACCGTAACGAGACTGCATAATACCTGACCTAATTCGGATGGGTGGTTTACTTCAATAATCGCAAATCCTTGCTTTCATTTTTTTTTCGCCTCCCATCCTCAGCCGTACACTGGCGGTCTCCCTCGCATGCAAAGCTGCCTAACTCTGCTCTAACCCCAAGCCGCTGGCGGCCTGAATACCACGAAAGAGAAAGAGCCCGAGGGCAAACCCAGAGGGCTCTTGTCTGGTTGGTGGCTCAAGCGCAGAGGGAAGCAATACGTCGGAACTCATTAGGGAATGGGCGCGGTGACCACCAGGTCAGCCACATTCCACACCCTGATGAACGACGGCGTGTAGCTTCAACAGTCAGGGAGACGATTAGTCAAGACTCCTGTCTGCTCACCTCTCACAGAGGGGTGGCCTTTTGAGCATTTAGGAATCCGCACGGCCAGTGGTGGGCTGAGTTGCCGGCAGGTTGTCTTGCCAGGCGGCATAAGTAATGGACGTTCCCTTGAGGCGCCAGGTATTGCGGCCATTGTCTGTACGCCCGAGTACCGTGGCGGATGCTGCGCTGGGGCTGCTGAAGGCTACATCCCGAGTGAATACCAAGTGAGTGCCATCTCCGGACGGCTGTAAAGTGCCCTCACTGCGTAATTCTTCACGCAATTGCAGATAGGAGTGCGGTTGCCCTGTCCAATCCAGTTTGGCCTGCGAGCCGGTCTGCACGGTGAAAGCCTGACCGTTTTCCCGAGCTATGGCACTAAGTCCGTGCTTGGCGCTTTCCAATTCAAAGAGTGCACCGTCGCTGGTTTGGACCAGGTCGGCCAGCAAAGCCTCGGCGATGTCTACCTTGCTCTTACGGTCTTCTAGGCGCCAGTGCGACTCAAGCGCCTTCAGCATGGCTTCCTGCCGTTGCTGCATCACCTCGACGGTCCAGTCTGAATGCTGGAGCACTTGCGTTGTAAGGGCGAAGCTACATACCCCGCCCTTGGTGAAGTAGGCCGATTTCTTCCATGCGAAATCGCGGTTGCTTGCCGCGCTATTCTTCTTGCGGCTCAACAATGTAAGATTGCCGAGGCGATGTACCCATTGCTGATGTGCCGCCGCCTCAGGCACCCATGCCACCCATTGACTGTTCGGTGCGGGTTGCTGAGGCATGACATGTTCGACGGATACTACGTCATGCTGGTAGCTGGCGCTCCCATCGGACATCAATCGGTCCAGCCGTAGTAGCAGGAGGGCCAGGGCTCGTGGTGAATGGGTGTCATATAGCGGGCCACTCAGCGCAGCATAGGTTTCGTGTTGCTCCTGTGGCGAGAGCTGAAGTGGCGATGTTTTGCCCAACAGGTCTTGGCCACTTTCGACGGTTCCGGTCAGGGCCGAGAAACGTTCAATCCGGTCGTTAACGCCTGTCTTGCGAACCAGCATTGAATAGCCGAGACGCTCCAGGTCGCGGAAGAATGTCAGCACCAAGTCCGGCTGTTCTCGATGTCTTACAAAGAAAGCTAGGGCTGGTGGTACCCAGTCCTTGAACTCCAGTCGATTGAGCCAATGCAGGTGCTCATTTACTTGTTCAGCATATTTGTGGCTGGAGTAGTCGGCGTCACGCAACTCGCCGAAAGCATGGGCCATCGGCAACAGAATCTCGTCGACAAACTCACGCGGCTGCTTGGCTGGAGTGACATGTTCCTTGAACTCCTTGAGCAAAGTGCCCTGCGGCTTGGCCTTGCGATAGACCATGCGGATGTGGCTGAATAGGTCGCCAAACTCATCCCGCCCTAGGTTTTCTTCCTCGTCTTCCCACTTCTCCGTGTAGACGTCGCGTAGTGACGGCGCAATACCGCCGATGATTTCTGCCTTGAGGATGTCGGTTGCGCTCAGGTCCAGGCCACGGCTGTTCAGTACGCCGAAGATGCGATAGGCCGAATCTAGGTCAGGTGTTGCCACTGTAACAAGGTAGCAGCGCGTGATGATGAATTGCACAAGGCGTACCAAGTCGAACTGTGTCAGCTTGGTCAAGCCTTCCATGAAAACTTGCGCGTTCGCACGCAGGCGCGACTGTGCGTCGGGGAGCGGAGTGTTGAGCTGTACTACTATTGGCAACCCGTTTTCATGCTGAACGTACTTGCGAAAAAAGTCGCGGTCCCGTTCGCGCAGCGAGAGTCGATAGCGTGCCTGAGTGGCCGACACCACGTCGCCATGCTCGTAGATACGTTTGGTGATGCCGGTCTGTACGGCGGTGTCGTGCACTGAAGCCCGTATGGCCGAGAGCAGCAGCGTCAGTGTGGTCAGCCGCTGCTGGCCGTCAACTACTGTTGCTTCCGCTGAGCTTTCTCCCTTGATAAGCACGATGCTGCCCAGAAAGTACGGTGCCGCCTCGCTGAGTTGTTCAGGTGCAATATTCAATGCGCCCAGCAAATCGTCCAGAAGCTCTTGTGCTTGCTCCTTGCCCCAGGCATAGGGGCGCTGGTAGCCAGGAATGGTAAACACATAATCATCGCTGAAAATTTTGGCCAGCGACTGTTCTTTTGCAGTGAGCGTGTGCGTCAATCTATCCCCCTAATTTTTATCAAGATTTGGCACTCCGTCAGGCCCAAGCCTCACCCAACGCTTCGGCTTGCTGCAGCACCAACTCCACCGCACCTTCTTGCTGGTCCGGCGGGTATTTGTACTTCCGCAGAATCCGCTTCACCATCAGGCGCAGCTTGGCCCGGACGCTCTCGCGCGCCGACCAGTCCACGGTGATGTTCTGTCGCAGGTTCTCCGTCAGCTCATGGGCAATCTTCTTCAAGGTCTCATCGGCCAGTTCTCGCACGGCGGATTCGTTGTTGGCTAGCGCATCGTAGAAGCGGACTTCATCCTCAGTCATCCCCAACTGCTCCCCGCGGCTGGCGGCGGCATGGAACTTCTTGGCCATGTCGATGAGTTCCTCGATGACCTGGGCGGTTTCAATGGCCCGGTTCTGGTAACGCTTCACCACGTTGGCCAGCATTTCGGAGAACTTCTTCTCCTGGACGACATTGCCGGCGAAGCGGCTCTTGATTTCGCCCTCCAGCAGCCGCTCCAAGAGCTCCACAGCCAGGTTCCGTTCCGGTAGGTTGCGCACTTCCGCCAGGAAGGCGTCGTCCAGGATGCCGATATTGGGCTTGTCGAGGCCCACCGCCTGGAAGACATCCACCACATCGTCGGACACCACCGCCGAACCGATGATTTGCCGGATGGCCAGTTCCCGCTCTTCATCGGTACGCTTCTTCTGGCTGAGGTCGCGCTTGGTCAGGATGACCTTCAGCGCTTGCATGAAGGCCACTTCCTCCCGCACTGCTTTGGCCTCGTCCAGGGTGCAGCAGAGAGTGAAGGCTTTGCTCATGGCCAGCGCCGTGTCGGCAAATCGCTTCTTGCCATCCTCCAAGCCCAGCACATGGTTGGCCGCCCCCGCTAGGCGCTTGTGGCCGGCGCTCAGGAAATCGCTGTAGTCGTAGCCGTGCAGCATGCCGCGCAGGATGTCGAGCTTCTCCGCCAGGATGGCGTACGCCTCGGCGGCATCCACCGTGGGGCGGCCCCGGCCCTGGCTGGCGGTGTATTCCTTGAGGGCGCTCTTCAGCTCGTTGGCGATGCCGATGTAGTCCACCACCAGGCCGCCCTGCTTGTCCTTGAACACCCGATTCACCCGGGCGATGGCCTGCATCAGGTTGTGGCCCTTCATCGGCTTGTCGACGTACAGGGTGTGCACGCAGGGGGCATCGAAGCCGGTCAGCCACATGTCGCGCACGATAACCAGCTTCAGCGGGTCGGCCGGGTCCTTGAAGCGCTTCTCCAGGCGCTTCTTGACCTGATTGCTGTAGATGTGGGGCCGCAGCAGCGCCTTGTCGCTGGCGGAGCCGGTCATCACAATCTTGATGGCGCCTTTCTCCGGGTCGGCGTCATGCCAGTCGGGGCGCAGCTTGATGATTTCGTTGTAGAGGTGAACGCAAATCTCCCGGCTCATGGCGACCACCATCGCCTTGCCGCTCTGCGCCTTATTGCGCTCCTCTAAGTGGGCCACCAGGTCGGCGGCCACGGCCGCCACCCGAGGCTCCGCGCCAACCACTTTCTCCAGCGCGGCCCAGCGGCTCTTCAGCTTGGCCTGCTGGCTTTCTTCCTCGTCCTCCGCCAGCTCATCGACTTCCGCATCGATGTGGGGCAGTTCCTCGGCCTTGAGCGACAGCTTGGCCAGGCGCGACTCGAAGTAGATGGCCACGGTGGCGCCATCCTCCTTGGCCTGCTGCATGTCGTAGACGTGGATGTAGTCGCCGAATACCGCCCGGGTGTCGCGGTCCTCGCTCGACACCGGGGTGCCGGTAAAGGCGACGAAGGTCGCGTTGGGCAGCGCGTCGCGCAGGTGCTGGGCGTAGCCGACCTGATACTTCTCCTGGCCGGGCTTGCCCTTCAGCTGGGCTTCGAAGCCGTACTGGGTGCGGTGCGCCTCGTCGGCGATGACCACGATGTTGTGCCGGTCCGACAGCATCGGGAAGGTGTCTTCATCCTCCCCGGGCATGAACTTCTGGATGGTGGCGAACACGATGCCACCGGATGGCCGGTTGGCCAGCTTGGCGCGCAGGTCCTGGCGGGTGGCCGCCTGCACCGGCTGCTCTCGCAGCAGGTCCTGGGCCAGCGAGAACACGCCGAACAGCTGCCCGTCCAGGTCGTTGCGGTCGGTGATGACCACGATGGTGGGGTTTTCCATCGCGGTCTCCTGCATCACCCGGGCGGCGAAGCAGGTCATGGTGATGCTCTTGCCGCTGCCCTGGGTATGCCACACTACGCCGCCCTTATGGCTACCTCCAGGGCGGGAGGCCGAGACAACCTGCTGGATGGCGGCCCGCACTGCATGGTACTGGTGGTAGCCGGCGATTTTCTTGACCAGCGTGCCATCGTCCTCGAACAGGACGAAGAAGCGCAGATAGTCGAGCAGGTAGGCCGGCGCCAGCACGCCGCGCACCAAGGTTTCCAGTTCGTTGAACTGGCCGAGCGGGTCGAGGGTGATGCCGTCGATGGTGCGCCACTGCATGTAGCGCTCACCATTGGCCGACAGCGAGCCCATGCGCGCTTCGGAACCGTCGGCAATCACCAGGATTTCGTTGTACTGGAAAACGTCCGGAATCTGTTCCTTGTAGGTCTGAATCTGGTCGTACGCCTTCCAGATGTCGGCGTTCTCGTCGGCCGGGTTCTTCAGCTCCAGCAGCACCAGCGGCAGGCCGTTGAGGAACAGGATGACGTCCGGGCGCCGGGTGTGGTGCGGCCCCTTGATGGAGAACTGGTTCACCGCCAGCCATTCGTTGGCGGCAGGGTTGGCCCAGTTGACCAGGCGGACGAAGTCGCCCCGGGTCTCGCCGTCCTTCTGGTACTCCACCGGCACACCGCCGACCAACAGTTGATGGAAGCGCCGGTTGGCCGACAGCTGGGCGGGGATGCCCAGTTCCTGTACCTGACGCAGGGCATCTTCCCGGGCCACCAAGGGAATGGTCGGATTGAGACGGGCGACGGCGCCGCGCAGTCGCTCCAGCAACAACACCTGGCGATAGTCGGCCCGCTCGGGATTAGCGCCCTCAGGGGCCAGGTCTGGGCCAAACAACTGGGTGTAGCCGACTTCGGTCAGCCAACCCAGTGTTTCCTGCTCCAGTTGGTCTTCGGTCATTTCCCCCTCCTGGTGCTGCCTATTGATTTGCGATTAAGCACTTAATTTGTTGAATTTATTGATATTTTATTGAACAGGTTTCGCCGTGAAGGTTTGCGTTTAAGCACTTGCTATGCCCAGAACGGTAGGTAGCGAGCATATCGGGTGGACGTCGTTTCCGACTCGTCCGCCTTGATAAGCCCGGCATCCTTGGTGGCACCAATGACCTGGGAGGCCGTCACCGCTTTGGACTCTGGCAGCTTGAATCGCTCGCGCAGGCTCTGGTTGGACATGCGCTCGTTGCTGACGTATTTCAGTGCGCAGTGCTGGTAGCAGGCCCGGATTCGGTCGGCCTTGCTCATGTCTGCAAAGTCCTGGTGGGCGAACATGATGGCCGTGGTTCGTGTCTCACTGGTGCGAAAGTCGGGCGCAGGCAACTGGTACACCTCAGCCAAGTGCACCACCTTGTCGATGCCGCTGCCTTTTTCCTCGCATAAACCCATGCGCCGCATCAGCTCGGCCAGTCGCTCGTTGCGGGAGCGGAACTCGTCAATGAAGCGCTCCACCTTGATGGGTGGCAGGCCAGGGTTGGACACCTCCAACCGGTCCGCGTACATCTCGACCATGACCGATTGGCCGGTGGCTTCAAAGTCTTGGTGCACCAGCGCGTTAGCCACCAATTCACGAATGGCTTGCCGAGGGAACATCTTGACCTCTTCGCGCACTACTTGTTCCACAAAGCGGTTGAGCGGAGCAGATGAGTGCACAAAATCAATCAAACTTTCAAAGCCGACCGCGTAGCCTCGTACGCCCGGCTTGTCCTCACGGGTGGTCAGCTTGTTCACGCCTTCGTAAATCACCACCCTGGGCGCTTTGCGTGCCAGTTCGGGTGAGAAGGCGTCCAGCCGCTTGGCCAGCAATACAGCGGCTAGATTGGTGATGCACCACCCGTCAGCCTTGTCTTCTATCAGGCGTTCCTGTGCCAAGCGGGCCAAAACCCCGTCGCGGTTGGTCGGGTAGGGCAAACCCATCAGTTCGAAGAATGACTGCGTGTCCAGCAAAGCCACCACATCGTCCGGGCTGGCGGCCTCGCGAGCGGGCAGCTCAAACCAGTCCGGCCCACCTTCGGCCAGGATGCGCTTGAGCTGGTCTGCTGACATGGGCACCAGGTCTTCTCCGGCGCGCATCAGATAGGCGCCTTCGTGATGTAGGGGCGTACCTGCTGGTCTGGACGGGATGTCAAATACGAGCACACGGCCATCAGGGTGTAGCAGCTCTTGCACATCTACTCGCATGCGCAAGACCTCCAAAATCCGCGCCGTGATGTCGCCCGTATTCAAAAAGGCTCGCGTACCAACCACTTTCCGGGGCCGCTTGTCCGTGACACCCAGCACCAGATGCCCGCCGCCTTCGTTGGCCAGTGCAACACAGTAGCGAAGCAGCTTGGTCGTGTCGTATTGCTGCTTGGCCTCCTTGAATTCCAGGTGCTCGCTCTCAGGGGCCGAGGTCAGCCAGCGGTCCAACATGTCAAGCGTCATCATGCGGTAGCTTCCTCCTAGGTGGCCTCAGACTCAGCCTCTGGCAGGCGGAGTTGGCCGGAAATCAGGCGCGGGAGCAGAGTGTCGCGGAGAGTGGCGAGAGTCTGAGCTTGGTACTCATTGTGGTCGATTGCTTGTCGCAAGCCCTTCACCACTTCATCAAAGGCATTGATAACCGATAAAGACGCATCGGGTACTAACAGCCGGTAAACGTTTTCGCGGTTCAGGCCGGGTACAGCAGCGTCAGTATTCATGTCATGCAGGCCGAGTGTTTTCAGCAGCTGATGACAGTAAGTCAATGGGCGTTGAGCTTTGACATAGAACACCGTATCGATAGGAAAGAAGGGGCGGCTCTCCCAGTAGATGCTGCCTACAGTACCCTTACGTCCCACGATTATGGACGCTTGGCTAACTAGCGCGGTGTCATGCCAGCCAGTAATGCCACCTGACCCATACACAGGTACTTTTCCAGGATTTCGATTTTCTGCTTTCAGCGCTTTGCCATAAGCAAGCTCGATGAACGAGTCAAGGCGAATGGGTTTCCACCCCCTCGGCACCAACCCCAATTCCGACTCCTCAAATTCATCCGGAAACAGCGCTGCGGTGGCTTCGTCCATGCCTTCCGGGGCACGGCCTTCCTGCTTGGCACGAACCGGGTCGAAGTCGACAAACCAGGACTTGAACAGCGCTTGGGCGATGGCTTCCTGGGTGGCGTTGGTTTCGCGCAGGAGGGCGATGCGGTCGTCGAGGTTAGCCAGGAACTGCCCAACTAAAACCTGTGTGCCAAGGTCTGGAAGCTTGAACTTAAATTCTCGTATTTGCTTGGCGCTGATGTGAGGAACTGCGGTACCAGTGGTTACGTTCTGGATGTACTCGGTAAATTCGCGGCTCGCAATCACACAATAAAGGTAATCCGCTCTGATACAGTCCATCGGGCGCAGGCGCGCAACTCGTTGCACGAGAAGTGAGGGCAAATCACTTTTTCTTACTCGAGCAAATTTTAACCCTGCCGGAATCCACGGACGGTCCATAGCTAGCACGATGTCCGACTCCCTTAGGTCGTAACCGCCTAACTCCTGCGATGCTTGTTGCGGCCACCTCTTTACACCATCCCAGCGAAGGACGCCTTGTCCGATATTGTCCCCTCGCAGGAGACGAATTGCATCTGGGGACTCCGAGTACTGAGCACTTTTAAACGGAAAACCAGTGACTAGCTCAGTGCAATCACCAAGCTGCACAGTCGGCCACTCAGAACTCATATCCAAGCCCCCCCAGCTTCTGACGAATCAACGCGTCCAGTTCTGCACCCTTGGCCATCTGCTCGGCCAACCTTTCGGTCAACTTCTGCATTTTCTCGCTGAAGGCTTCGTCGTCGTCCTCGACTTCCTCAGCGCCGACATAGCGCCCCGGAGTCAGCACATGGCCATGCTCGGCAATCTCGGCAAGCTTGACGCTGCGGCAGTAGCCGGGAATGTCCTCGTACTGCCCTGCATCGGCTTCGCCACGCCAGGCTGCTACGGTCTGGGCGATGCGCTCGATGGTGTCGTCGCTCAGTTCTGCCTGGACGCGGCTAATCATTGAGCCCAGCTTGCGCGCGTCGATGAACAGTACCTCGCCCTGGCGGGTGGTCTTCTGCTTGGCCAGGAACCACAGGCAGGCCGGAATCTGGGTATTGAAGAACAGTTGCCCCGGCAGGGCAATCATCGCCTCCACCACGTCGGCCTCGACCATGGCGGCGCGGATGGTTCCTTCGTTGTTCTGGCTGGAGCTCATCGAGCCGTTGGCCAGCACGATGCCGGCCCGCCCATTGGGACGCAGGTGATGCAGCATGTGCTGTAGCCAGGCGTAGTTGGCGTTGCCCTGCGGCGGGGTGCCATAAGCCCAGCGCGGGTCGCCCTCCAGGCTGCCGTGCCACCAGTCGCTGATGTTGAACGGCGGGTTGGCCAAGATGAAGTCGGCGCGCAGGTCCGGGTGCTGGTTGCGGGTAAAGGTGTCGGCCGGTTCCCGGCCTAGGTTGTAATCGATGCCGCGAATGGCCAGGTTCATCGCTGCCAAGCGCCAGGTGGTGGGGTTGGACTCCTGGCCGTAGATGGACACGTCGCCCAGCTTGCCACCGTGGGCCTCGATGAACTTCTCCGACTGGACGAACATGCCGCCGGAGCCGCAGCACGGGTCGTAGACCTTGCCATGGTGAGGGGCGAGGACGGCGACCAAGGTTTTGACGATGGAGGCCGGGGTGTAGAACTGTCCGCCCTTCTTGCCTTCGGCGCTGGCGAACTGGCCGAGGAAGTATTCGTAGACTTGGCCCAGCACGTCGCGGGCCTGGCTGGCGTCTTCGCCAAAGCCGATGGTGGAAATCAGGTCCACCAGTTCCCCCAGCTTGCCGTCGGGTAGCTGGGCCCGGGCGTAGCGCTTGTCCAGGATGCCCTTGAGCTTGGGGTTCTCGCCTTCGATTTCCGCCAGCGCCTCGTCGATGCGCTTGCCGATGTCGGTCTGCTTGGCGGCTGAGCGCAGGTTTTCCCAGCGGGCAGTCTCGGGCACCCAGAAGACGTTGACCTCCTTGTAGTAGTCGCGGTCTTCCAGTTCTTCGGCGAGCAGTTCGTCGTCGCAATCGTGCAGGAAGTAGTCGTCGGCCTCGTCTGCAAAACGCTTGGTCAGCTCGGCGCGGCGGGCGGCGAAGGTATCGGAGATATACTTCAGGAAGATGAGGCCGAGCACGAGGTGTTTGTATTCGGCCGCGTCCATGTTAGCGCGCAGCTTGTCGGCCGTGGCCCAGAGGGTTTTTTTGATGTCGTCAAGCATCGGCGTTGAGGTATCCGTTCACGAGAACCGCTGTGGCCGGGCGTCATGCCCAGCATATTGTCAGCAAGAAATAATCAGTGATTTTATCCCAGATGGCATGTTGGCGGGCTGATGGCAGCGAGAACAGCGCCCCGTGGCGTCCAGACGTAGGGGGAGCGGTAGATTTCGCCCGTCACGCTATCCACCCAGCCGCCACCCGGACAGCGGCGAGCGCGATGGCCGGCGGGTAGCAACATGGTGAGCCAGCGCGGCATGCCTGCACGCGCTACCGCCGTTTTGCCTGCCTCGTCCAGCCCGCCGTGGCCGCAGAAACGGGCCCCTTTGGGGAGCTTGGCCATGCTATCGAACTTGGCCATATAGCGCTCCCAGGCTTTGACGCTGCGACAGCTCTCGACCCAGGTGCTGCCCCACGGCCACCATTTTTCCAGGCGGGCGAAGTCGAGCTTGTAGCCGCGTGGCAACCAAAGCATCAGGTGGTAGTGCAACTGACCGGCCTTTTCGAACACCCACGCGTAAGGAAAGCGATGCCCCAGACGATGGAGGACTCCGCGCAGAGCGTCCACGAAGGCGCTGATGTGTTTCTTGGTGTATGTAGCACGGTCGCTATAGGTCAGCGTGACGACAACGGCGCGCCGCTTGGCTGCCTTCGCGTCGCGTCGTTGCTCCCGAATGACACGACTCAGCTTCCTGCGTGCGGCAGTTTTCCGTTTCCGGGCTGACGGCGTCGCACTTGTTTCAATCTTTTTGACAAGTTCAGCGAACCGGGTAACGGACGCGGCAGACGGGATGGGTCGACTATCGACCGAGCTGAGTTGAGACAAGGGCACACCTCGTGCGTGTGCCGCGTCAGCTGATTAGCTGTGTCCTCTGTACTGCAACGAAATATCTGTCCTCCGCGCTGAGCGGCGGGATGGTCATTTCTGCGCCTATACTCGTTTGTTAAGAGAGTGTCGACGCGCCGTTGGGCGCACCCCGCCCCGGTTCCCGCCGGGGCGTTTTACTTGGGGTGCGATGAGTGATGGGTCAGCACGTACGTCGCGCTGCGATTTGCTCAGCTTTGGTTGGCCGGCCGCGCCGTCGCGGAGTGGATGGTTGAACTTGAGCGGGTAGCAGCGCCGTGTTGGCCTGGCGTTTTGTCTCCAGCCAGGCCTCGACGTCAGCAAGGCTGAAGCGCAGCAGGTGACCTAGCTTGATGGCTTGGGGGAGGTCCCCGCCTGTCGAGTGACGGTTGTAGATAGTCTGCTCGGCAAGGCCAAGGTAGGCAGCGAGCATCTTGGGCGAGAGGAGTTGTTCCATGAGTCATGCTACTGAGTTCGCAGTCACATGACTGCCCTCAGTATAGAGTCGTGTTACCGCCACCTACTGCGATAGGCCATGAAAATCTTGCAAAAGAAGATATTGGCTGACTAGCGGGTCAAGGCAAGGAAATGTCTGTGGTGAAAGGTCACCAAATTGTCCGCCTGCCCCATGGCCATTCAGATGGGGTAGGCAAAGTCACCAAGATTGTACGAATTCGGCTATGTGACGGTGCAGCGCCTCTGATTCTCAATGGATGTTGCCGTTACACAGGGGCTCCGGACAATTCTGGTGGCCTTGCCCTTCCCAAAGCATACTTCGCGCACAATTCTGGGGACTTTGCCTATGTGCGGTGGGCGCCATCGTACAAAAGGGCACTTGTCATTTTTGAAGAGGCTGTGCCGCGCATATATCATGGGTGGTATGAGCGAATATCTTGACCTACACCGAAGCTTTGGTCTTCTGACGAAGCACACAGCAGCCGAACTGTTCGTACCTGATGTTCTGGGTAAGCGCCTGACCTGGGACAAGGTGTTGGAGGGGCGCTTCTCCGTCATCGTGGGCCGAGCCAACTTTGGCAAGACCATGGAACTCCAGGCCAAGAGCAAGGCTCTTCGCGCCCAAGGGCATTCTGCTGTCTATGTTGCTCTGCATAATGTCCTGGGAGAGAACGATTTCCAGGATGCACTGGATGCATGTGACCTCGCAGCCCTGATGGAGTGGAAGCAGTCGGACGGAGTGTTGACAGTTTTCGTCGACTCTTTAGACGAGGCCTCCCTGGGGACTGAGAATGGCATTCGAAAAGCGTTGCGGCGGTTGAGTAAGGCGCTTGACTGGCCGAATTCAGACGTCAGGTGGGTCCTATCTTCCCGGCCGGCCGTGCTCACTGAGGATGTCCTCGAACTGCTCCAGGCAGAACTTCGCACCACGCTCTATGTGGGCGACAGACAGAGCTCGTCTGACGAGGATGAGTTTGACTCTGCCTTTGCTGAAACAGTAGCTGCCTCCGAAAAAGACAGCGAAGACGAGCAGGAGGCATCTGAGGCTGAGCAGCCAGATACCGCGATAGGCGACGTTGCGTCCGCAGACGCGGCCAGCAAGACTGAGAACAAAGCGCCTGCACATGAGCAGATGAAGGTGTATGCGCTGCAACCGCTGGACAAGGCTGGAGCAGAGCTTTACCTGGGAAGTCACCTTGGTATGCCTCAACCGAAGGAGACTTTGAGTGCTGCTAGGCAGTATGGGCTCGGGCGCCTTGCCGAAGGACCTGGGGGCCTGGACATCCTTGCCTATATCGACCCGGTTCAGAATCCGCCCCAGTACCTCACTCAGGTTTTCGAAAGGATGGTCGAGGCTGTGCAGCAGCAACAGCGCACCGACCCTCGTGAATGCCGTGTGGGTAGCCCGCCTCCCGAGAACCTAGAGGAGGCGATTGAGCGCCTTGCGAGCGCCTCGGCTGTGTGCCAGTTACCTAACATCGAGATTTCCCCCAAGGCACTGCGCATTCGCGAAGGTGTGCTCTCAGCACGCCCCATCATTGCCTCCCTTCTATCGGAGCAATCTCTGGCGTACGTGTTGGGCTCACGCCTTTTCATTGACTCAGGTCAACACCAGGTCAAGCTCTACCCGGATGAGCTCTTGCCGTTCTTGGCGGCCAAGCGCCTAGCCTCTCTTGTGAAGTCTCCAGAGCACGCTCACCGGTTGCTCGCCAACTTCACCTGGCGCTCGACCACCGGTGAGTGCGGGGTCTACCGAGCGCTGTTTCCCTTGGCGGGCTGGCTGGCGGCCTTCAGCGTACACTGCCGTAAGGAACTCCTGAACGTGGAGCCTCAGGCAGTCGCATTCTTCGGCGACTTGAGGAGCCCTCAGGTGCAGCTTGCCGAAGCTTCGACTGCGCTTGAACGCACCATTGAGCGTCTCGTCTCGGAAGGAGACTCGCTCGGGCGCTCGTACTACACCCTCACGGATGAGAACTATTGGCAGGCCGCTAAGCCTGGCATCGAGCCAGCGCTTAAGCGGCTGTTCGAGAAGTATGGTGCTGATTTGCACGCCAGGGACGCGCTCCTAGACATAGCCGGGCATGCACGGCTGGAGGCCTTTCGCAACATAGTGCTGGATGCCCACGGTCGGGACTATTCCAAACTGCTGGATGAGCAACTCGACCTGAACTACATCTTGTCCTTGGGGCGAGAGGACGACTTAACCGAGTTAGGCACCGCTCTGCGGGGCAAATCTGGTCTGTCCGAGTCACGTGCGGCTCGTCTTGTGGCTGAGCTCGCGTGGAAGGCTCTTGATGCTAGGTCCATGGCAGAAATTGCGGCGGAGCAGCTTCGCAGGGGGGCGGTTGGCTTCTCGATTGACTGGGTGCTTACGCGTGATGTCGCGGTCGAGGCGAGCGATGCTGACCTATACCGGCTCACTCGCTCGTTGCTGCTGCGATTGGTGAACTACAAGGTCGGACCAGGAAGCGGTACGGGGGAATATTTTGACGACCGGAAGTTTATAGAACTCGTGATGGACCTGCTCGCGCTGGTCATCAAGCGCTCTGCGGTGGAACCCTCGAAGGCGGCTAAGCTTTGTCTGGTGCTCAGCCGTTTCGTCAAAAAGAGCCACTACGGTAGCGCGGACACGGTCAAGCTGCGAGCCGCGCTCCAAGTCAACAAGGAGGTCCGTCTGGAGTTCCTGCGGGGGCTCATCCACCCAACCGACAAGACGATGGACGCCATCTTCCGAGCGGTGTTTTGGTTCCGCCAAATCTACCCGCTGGTCGATGGCGACGAGGTGGAGCTTGGAGAGCCTGGTTTCACAGAGCTGATTGAAACGTGGAAGAAGAGCGCCGCTGAGTCACCCCGCAAGCCAACGAAACGACGCGACCGGGGCCTCATCGTCGACGGTAAGTCCAAGAAGTCGCTGCTAGGCATGCTCGATGGGCTTCAGGATGCTTCGGAGAAGGGCGCTTTGGCCTGGGTGGCACAATGGCTCAGTCTCACGATTCAGCAGCCCCGATACAGCGAGTGCAATTTTGAACTTTTCGTGCGGGCTGCAGGCAACGAGATTGCCCACGCCGCTCGCGAAGGCCTTAGCACTCTCTGGCGTAGCAAGGACCCGACCTGGAATGAGAACGAGCCCAACTCCACCTACAATATCACCATCGCAGGTTTGCAGGGGCTGCACCTTGACCTGGGCGACGGCTCTCGGCTGCTAGCGCTCAGCGAGCAGGACGTCCGGCGAGCCATTCGCTACGCCCAGTTCGAGATAAACGGCTACCCCAAGTGGTTCTGGAGCCTGGTACGCGCCCACGAGCAAGTTGCGACGCAGGAGCTCAGCGTCATCCTGGCAAGTGCCAACAAGGGGCAGGTGTCGCTGGACAAGGCCGAGACGCTCATTCGGCATCTCCACGAAGCGCCGATAGGCGTCCAGCAGAGCCTTGCTCGCGCAGCCTGGGATTTCGTCCTGAGTAACCCCCAGTTCGCCGAGTACACATCCAAGGCTGCTCTGAAGGTTGCGGCAGGTGTAATCGACCAAGCGACATTCGAGGTGGAAGCCTGGCGCCGGATAGGCTCAGCGTTCGATGAGGAGATTCCTTCGCTCGGCGACACGCCGGACGTGAAGGACGCCGAGGCTCAGAAGGTGCGGCAGAAGCTCGAGAAGCGGGTTCATGAACTTAGGCACCAGCGTTCCAACGCAGTGGTCTGGGGGGGCTTCTGGTTGTGGTCCAGCCCAGGCACTTTTAGCCAGCGGTGGGAATCATGGCGAGCGTGCAACCCACGGGCGGCGGAGGGCTTCATGCTTGCGCTGGCGGCAGACCTAGGCGAAGACCATGGCGCTGGCCTCAAGCAGGTGGTCGAGAAGGGGAGTGTTGGCCTCAACACCATCAAGATGCTCTACGAGTGGGTATGCTCAGTGGTTAGGGAGGAAGACGACATAAAGCGCGAGGACGGCCGCGTTTATTCACCGGGTGAGCGAGACCATGCTCAGTGCCTGCGCGATGCCTTGGTCCCGGCCATCTCGCACGCCAAGTCCGAGCTGGCCTACGTGGTTCTCGAGGAGCTTCGGCAGCGAGCAGCTGGCCCTAGCGCCAAGTATCTGCGCTACGTGCAGTTCATGATGCGCGAGGAGCAGTACACCAGGAAACCAATTGCGCAGACCGACTACCACGAGTTCGAGAGGAGCTTCGCGTCGAGTGTGTCTGAGTACATGGCCTTTGCTATGGCCGTGGAAACGGACTTGCTCACCGTGAAGAGCCAGATTGAGACAGGGGACTTCAGCCTGCGGCGTTTCTTCAATTCGCTGAATTTTACCCGTATCAAGACCGACAACGACGGACTCGCGCTCGAAGAGGACTTCCAGGCGCTGCTGGGGAGTGAGCTAAACCACGCCGCGGGTAGCCGCTACGTAGTGACGCTCGAGTCCATCCTCCCAGAGGGGACGCGCCGCGATGTGCTGTGTCAGACCGGTTCGCTAAGGGCAACTGTCGAGCTAAAGATGTCGTTCAGGTGGACCCTGGCGGACTACATTGAGGCACTGGAGAAGCAACTCCAGGGGCAGTACATGCAGGCGCCTGACTCGAACATTGGCTTCTTCGTTGTTGTGCTCCAGAAACAGCGCACATGGGACGGACCGGACAGCAAGCCAATCGGGTTTGATGAGCTCCTAAGCATCCTGAAGAGTAAGGCTCGGGAGAAGGAGGTTGCTGACAGCTCTGTCTACCTGCGGGTGATTGGCATCGATGCCACGCCCAAGGAGGACTTCCGTTCTGCTAAGAAGGCAAGCAAAGCTACTGACGGCGCTGCTGCACTTAAATACGCTGATAGAGCAGGCAATACTTGGAGTGGCCGTGGTCGCCAACCCAAGTGGGTGAAGGATGCATTGGCGTCTGGGAGGTCGCTCAACGACCTTCTTGCCACCAATCCCGAAAGCTAAAGCCCGCAATGCGGCAAGAGAAGAGGTCGTCACGATGGACGACCTGTTGGGATGAGCTGCTAGTAGTAAGGTAGTCTGTTGCAACAATCGACCACGTGAGGCGCAAGTGTGCCTATTTCAGCCGAAGTGCCTGCTCCCACGTTGGCGCCTGCCACTCCCACGCATGCACTTCCTCGAACTTCTTCGGCAACAGCATGCGCGCCCATCTCGACGCTGGCGCACAGTGGTGTGGTGGGATGCAGCTTGCTAGGACGAGAAAATCTGAGCGAGGGAAAGGTCACAAAATTTGTCCGGCATCGACTGTGCCCCCTGTTAGCAGGGGAGGCAGGGTCACTAAAATTGTCCGGATTGGGCTGTGCAACCGGCGCTAGGCCACGGATTTCGGTAGTGTCACCCCCTGCAAAGACGGCTGTCAGGACAATTCTGGTGACCTTTCTTCCTTGGGAAGGTGCTCCCCGCACATTTCTGGTGACCTTGCCGTACAAATTTGGTGACCTTTCTCTTGGCATACTGAACTGACCCTGTCAGACCGGACAATTCCTGTGTCCTTGCCCCGCCTCGTACAATTCTGGTGGCCTTGTATTCGGCACCACCTCAATTCACCCCAATCCGTTGGTCTTCAACCCCAAAAAATCCTTGTGATTACAGGCATTATTTTTCCTATTATATGCGCCGATGTTGCTTTAGAGGCAAGATACTGCCTGTAGTTGTGTGAGACTTCAGAGAGCCATATCGGGGGAAAGATGATGCAAATGCAGAACCATACTCGAAGGAATCAAACACCAGAGGAGATGGAGGCGGACTTGGGCAACCGACTGAAGACGCTCCGCGTGCATCGCAATTTGGACCAGCTCACGCTTTCAGAGCGAGCGGGTATCAGCGTACGTACGTTGCGGAATCTCGAAAGTGGCAGCGGTTCGTCGTTGCGTACGCTCATCCAAGTGCTTCGCGCACTCGGCCGCGAGCAATGGTTAGAAACCATCGCCCCCGTAGCGACTATCAACCCGCTGATGCTGACCAGGGCGGCCAAGCCACGCCAGCGCGCCAGCAAGCCGAGGCGCAAGAAGCAGGGTTGAGGCTTCTGAACGTATCCTTTCGCGTTCTAAGTATCCAGAAAACGATGGATTTCTGGACTCGCGCCACTTCATCGTCGCCATGCCGCGCTATACCCCTTCGGATGTTCAACATCCGCTCCAACAATCAACGTTCGGAAAAGGGTATGGGATGGCAGTTATTGGATACGCGCGGGTCAGCACCTTCGAACAGACGCTCGACCTGCAGCGCGATGCTTTGCACGAGGCAGGAGCCGTTTGCATCTACGAGGACAAGGCGAGCGGCAAAACGGCCGACCGGCCGGAACTGGTCCATTGCCTGAAGGCGCTGCGTGATGGCGACACGCTGGTCGTATGGCGACTGGACCGGCTGGGGCGGAACCTGCAGGACCTCATCCGCATCGTCAACGACCTGGAGGCCCGCAGCATCAAGTTCAAGTCGCTGAAGGAGGCGGTCGATACCAGCGGTCCGGCAGGCAAGCTCGTCTTTCACCTGTTCGCGGCGCTGGCAGAGTTCGAACGGGAACTGGTCCGAGAGCGGACGCTGGCAGGCCTCGAGGCGGCCAGGGCCCGTGGCCGAAAGGGCGGCCGTCCGCAGCGATTGGACAGCAAACAGCAGCGCGCCGCACTGGCAATGATGAAAAACCGGGAGATGTCGGTCGCTGAAATTGGTCGGCACTTCGGGGTGTCTCGTTCCACCCTCTACAGCCTGCAAGCCGCGAGCAGGCAATCGACCGAATTGTCCTAACGTTATCGGGAAGGGAAGCGGGCATAGTTAGCCTATTCGGATTCACTATGGCCGCATACAAAGCGTTCCGGCTTGGAACTCGAGGGCCCTGAGGGGCCGTATGGCCCTACGCCGACAAGGCCCGATACCATCGAAACGCACCACCCCGCTGAGTTGGCCAACCGTCTAACCGATACGGCTGCTGTTGCGCCGGTCAGTAGGTGCCCCAAGCCTTCGCGGCTTCCTTCGACTCGGCCTGTAACTTCTTGACGACGTCCTTGACGTCTTCGCCCGTGAGGTTGGCTACCAGATACCCGATGCGCTTTGCGCCCTCCTCGGTCACCACGAATGGCACATTCCCAAGGCCCCAGACTTTCTCATCTCTTTCCTGGAGTGCTTTTTCAGCCTCTTCGCAGGCTGGCTCCAGGTAGCCGCGTTGAATCAAGCCAAGGATGCCGGCTTCAGTGAAGATGCCGCACTCACGCTCATCAAACACTCTGTACTTGCGGTAGAGCAGATTGTTGAAATGGCGGCTGTTGTACGTCTTGGTCAGGCACATCATGCCGAGCACGAGCGCTTCCATGGGCGGGAGCGTTTTCACTTCATTTGTGCCGGTGTAAGGCGTCACCTTGTCGGTGAAGTAAAGGCTCATCAGCGATTGCAGGAACGGCCAACTCGGGTCAGTCAACTTCTCGAGCGAAGTCATAGTGCTCTCTAGCATCGGGCATAAACGTTTTATTTTACCCAATTATCATTTATGACTTCAACATTTTTGTTGGCTTGCAGAATTGCCACGTTCCGTCCTGCCTGTCGCCCGATAGCCGACTGTGTCCCCTCAGACCTGCCGAGGGTAGCCATCACGCTTGGGCGGCATCATGGAGGAGCTGAGGCTGAGAGCTCGACGGGTTGTAATGCTCCAGGCCGCAGAGAGGAAATGCTAGGGAGCTTGGGAATGTGTGCCTGCGGCTGACTTTGGTTATGACGTTTGCTTGCTGCAATTTTGCTGCAGTTGGTCCGGTAAAGTCAGGTAATATGAAGTAATGCAGGGTAAGCTAGTTTGTTGATTTTATTGAAAAAGTGCCGTTGATTTGAGTCTGATTTATCGGATTCGTAATCAGTAGGTCGAGTGTTCGATTCACTTCAACGGCACCATAAAAATAGCGGCTCCCAGCGATGGGGGCCGCTTCCATTTTGGGGCTGGGCTAGCATTGGGCTAGCATCAATTTAAAATTCACCGACTGCCTCTCCTTCTGCCTGTCAGGCCGAATGGATGCAAACTCCCCTGCTGTACCTGCCTGAGTTGCTGGGCAGTCTGTCAAAAAGAAGGGGGAGGGGACAATTTTTTTCCATCTTTCCCGGTAGTCCCCCTTCCTCCACGCTGCAATTTTCTGAAGTGCCTGTTATGCAAAATAATTTGCATAAAATATAAAAAATAACGTTCAACAGATCGGCGATTGAAGGCCTTCTGCGCAGCTTGTAGGACGTGTTCGCTCGTGCCAGAGGCAACCCCCCCTCACACCAATCCTTTCCGAGCCTCTCCATCTGTTGTAGCGCCAGTTGAACGGCCTCTTCCTGTTGGTCCGGGGGTATCTGTAGCCGCGCAGAATGCGTTTCTCCACCAGCCGCAGCATGGCGCGCACGCTTCCTCGATTCTGCCGGTTCACCGTACTATCGCCGCGCAAATTGGCGGTGAGCTCGTGGGCGATTTTGGCCCTGGTTCATCGCCTATGGCCAGGACAGGACTCTTTGGCAGCCCACGCCAGATGCAAGCGAGCGACGTGATGACCACGCTCTTCGCCATGCCATTCAAGCAAATTGCTCTTGCAAAAAAGTCAATTGTCAACTTTTCTACATAGCTATATGCCATGCTGAATGTGAGGCGCGGCACGCAATTTTGAAGGCATTGTGCGTCAACGTGATATCAATTCCGACAAACAGCCCTGATGTCAGACGTTTCGCTTCGCCTAATCCGTAGAGCTCATGGTGTTGTTCAGCCCTAGAAAGGAATCAGCCATGCCAACCCCTCTGCATATCGCCTTCTGGAATGTTGAGAACTTGTTTGACGTTGAAACTGCTGTGCGGCTACCAAAAATCCAGGCCATCGTCGGAAAGGACCTAGTTGGCTGGAATGCTGAACTGCTCGATGCCAAGCTTCGCCAGCTTTCCATGGTCATCCGGTCGATGAATAAAGGGAAGGGGCCGGACATTCTTGGCGTCTGCGAAGTGGAAAACGAGCCGGTCCTGCAACAATTGGTTGGCCGAATCGAGTCGGATGGTGGTCGGAAGTACAAGGTGGCGCACGCCGACACTAGTGACAATCGGGGTATCGATGTGGCCTTCCTGTATGACGGCGATGTGGCAAAGACCTCTAAGGACGACATGTTCCAGCACTGGGTGGTGAAGCGCTACGCCACTCGGGAGCTGTTCCAAGTGAACTTTACCTTGGGCGAGCGCAAGCTAGTCTGCGTAGGCAACCACTGGCCGTCGCGCACGGCCGGTCAGTACGAATCAGAGCCTTATCGGATGACAGCGGGGGAGACCCTGGCCTACTGGATAAAGCGTATTCATGAAAAGCAAGGAGACGACGTCGGGATTGTCGTGGTGGGCGACTTCAACGACGAGCCCTTCAACCGCTCTATCACCGAATATGCCCTGGCGTTGAACGATGTGAAGCGGGTCTCTTCTACCAGAAACCAGAATGATTACCTCCTGAACCTGATGTGGCCCTTGCTGGGCACCGGTCAGGGTACGCACTACTACGAGGGCTGGAACACGCTCGACCAGATCATGGTGAGTCGTGGCATCGCAACCGGCAAGAGCGGCTGGAAGTTAGCAGGTGAGGCCCGCATAGAGGCGCGTGACATTATGGCGAAAGGGGAGAAGGGTGAACCACACCGCTTTGGTATTAAGCCCAATCAACGGGACAAATCGGGGTTTAGCGATCACTTCCCCGTGAGCGTGCTGTTGCAGAAGGAGTGAATCGCCGGCCTATGTAATCAGTTCTGAGTGTTCACTCGTGGCTCGGCAACCGACTATTCGGCGAGGTGGCGTGGGTCGTTCAAGGAAGGTGCCGCGCAGACGGTGACAGCGTCTTCTTCAGCGCCAGGACCATTACCAGCAGCGCCGCAAGCGGCATCATCAAGGCATCGGGCGATCCCATCGTCCACAGTGTCGTGCCACTGATTGCACACCACAGAGTCGGAACAAGCAGGAGCAGCCAGTGGCTTCGATTGGCTGCGAGCAAGAGTATGCCAAGCGTTGCTGTTACCATAGGGTCTGGCGCAATGCCGAAGAACTCGACTTGCAGCCATGGCCGCCCCATCAGCGGCCCAAGCAGAGGCTGAACGAACAGCGCGAAGAGGAACAGGCCCAGGCCGGCGAGGTTGACCGGGTGGTCCGTCGGCCGGAGCCGTAACTGGTCGCGAACCAGACCAGTCCAGATCAGCAGCAGCGCCTCGATCACAAAGCCGGCCGCAAAATAGGTCGCAACCCAGTTGATGGTAGCGTAGCGCTGGGCATGAAACGCCCAGGCGACCCAAAACCAGCATGCCGCGAGCAGCACCGAGATGATCTGCCCCTGCCTAGCTCTGGCACGAAACAGGCACACCAGGATCACGACGCCGAACGTCAAGGCCAGGATCTGCGCCGGCCATATTTCGCTGTTGTAGAGCTCGAACAGGCGGTAGTAGGTCCGCGCCGAGAACATCAGGAAATCCGACGGCGTATAGGTCCACAACTCGGACATCAGAGCCTCTCCATATGCGCGATCATGCGGCGCCGCATCGCCTCGTCCGGCAGGCGGCCATAGGCAGCGCCCATGTTCTCGCGAACGTGCGCGACGCTACTGGTTGCCGGAATGGCACAGGTGACGGCCGGGTGCGAAACGATGAACTTGAGCGCGAACTGAGCCCAGTTGGCGCAGTCGATTTCAGCCGCCCAGGCAGGCAGCGGATAACGCGCCAGCGCCTCGAGCAGCGCTCCCTGCCGAAACGGCCGGTTGATGATGACCGCGATGCCGCGCTCGCGCGCCAGCGGCAGGATGCGCGCTTCGACTTCGCGGTCGAACAGGTTGTAGGAGACCTGCACGAAATCGAGCGGCTGGCTGCGCATGATCTTCTCGAACTCCCGATGTCTGCGGCCCTCCGAGGTGGTGATGCCGACATAACGCAACTGACCGGCCGCCTTCATCGCGAACAGCGTTTTCAGATGCTCCTGCCAGGACACCAGATTGTGGACCTGGAGCAGATCGAAGCGCGCTACATTCCAATAGCGTCGGGACGATTCGATCTGGCCCTCGCCTCGTGTGCCCGAGGAGATCCACACCTTGTCGGCCGAGAAAAGGCGTGGCGGTTTGCCCAGCTTCTTCAGACCATAACCGATGACCTCCTGGGAAGAGCCATACATCGGCGAAGAGTCGATTAGCCTGCCGCCAGCCCCGAAGAAGTGGCGCATCACCTCCGCGCAGGCATCGCGCGCGACGCGGTCGTTGCCCACATTGAAGGTGATCCAGCTACCCAGGCCGATCAGGGGCAAGGCTTCGCCGCTGGAGGGGATGGGCCGGGTCAGGATGGCGCCTTGCGGCGCGGCCCGGACCAGGGGCGAGAGCAGGCTGCCTACCCCCATGGCCAGCAGGGTGCGGAGCACACAACGGCGATCCAGATGTGATGATGGAAGCATCGAACGCTCTCCATAAAACCCGACAGTCCACGATACCCGGGGTAGTCCAATCATAGGCCCGAGGTGTCCACGATACCCGGGGTAGTCCATCCACCTTAAGTTAGTGTCCACTGAGCCCGAGACAGACCAATTAGGACAGTTCGGGTTGCGCGCCTCCATGTCACGCAAGGGGAACTGCTATGACAACGCGCCAATGGAAAGCTTATGGGGTAATTTGAAGAACGAGTTGGTTCATCATCGCCGTTACGCGACCCGCACGGAGGCTGAATCCTCGATTCGGGAGTACATCGAAGTCTTTTACAACCACCAGCAGCGTCATTCACGCCTTGGCAATCTGGCTCCTGCTTCTTTGCCCAAAGATTCAGCCAGCAGCAGGCCGCTTGAAACATGAGTGTCCGGGATTGTCAGGACACCTCAGAACGTTCGGCACGCGCTCTGTGGGACAGAGGAGTCAGGATGAACCGAATGGAAGCGCGCTTCCTGGCGCTGTGGTCGCGCTGCGGCGGTGTACATGGTGAAGCTGTCTACGCCGACCTGGTGCGACATTACGCCGAGCCGATGCGCCGCTATCACACCCTGGACCACATCCGCCGCTGCATGCGCGATCTGGATTGCGCGCGCGCAGCGATCCACGATCCTGATGCCGTGGAACTCGCGTTGTGGTGCCATGATGTGATCTACATTCCCGGTGCGGAAGACAACGAGCGGCGCAGCGCCGAGTGGTTCGAGCGCTGCGCCGAGGGCCGCATCGCCGCAGCCGGACGCATCGCCGGAATGATCCTGGCGACGACGCATGACGTTGCGCCGGCCGATCTCGATGGCCGCTTTACCGTCGACATCGACCTGGTGAACCTGGGAGATGACCGCGCCCACTTTCGCCGCGACGAAGCGCGCCTGCGGGCCGAGCGACCCGACTTGGACGATGTCGCTTACGACGCCAGAGAACGGGCCTTCCTGGGCGCTCTGCTGGCTCGCCCCTACATCTACTATACGGATTTCTTCCGTACCCGCTGCGAAGCCCGCGCCCGCGTCAATCTGGCGTGGCGGCTCGCCCAGCCTGCGCCGCGCTAACCCCTTCAGACGCAATCAATCGAGGAGCAGCCTCATGTGCCGCGATCCCATCGCATCAACGAGCAGGGCCCGGTGCACTGGCCTGGCGGTTGACGTCGGCTAGACTGCACACTGAGGAGGCCCACCATGAAAGCGAAGCCATCGCCCGCGATTCGCCGCATCAATATAGCGCTGCAGGGGGGCGGCTCCCACGGGGCCTTCAGTTGGGGTGTACTCGACCGCCTGCTCGAAGACGGTCGCATCGAGATAGACGGCATCTGCGGCACCAGTGCCGGCGCGATCAATGCCACCGTGCTGGCCTACGGCCTCGCCAGCGGCGGGGGCGCGGGGGCACGCCGGGCGCTTGAAACGCTCTGGGGAAAGATTTCCGAATCGGCGCGGTTGAGTCCGCTGCAACCCTCCTGGCTGGACAGGATGATGGGCAGCGGCAATATGGACCTGTCGCCGGCGTGGCTGGCGTTCGACTATCTCACCCGCTTCTTCTCGCCCTACCAACTGAACCCGTGCAACCTGAGCCCGCTACGCGATGTGCTGGTCTCGGTAGTCGATTTCGAAGTGTTGCAGAACAGCCGGAGCGTCAAGCTGTTCCTGTGCGCCACCAATGTGCTGAGTGGGCGCATCCGCGTGTTCACCACCAGCGAGATCTGCGTGAAGGCGGTACTGGCCTCGGCCTGCCTGCCGTTCCTGTTTCAGGCAGTAGAAATCGACAACGAGTATTACTGGGACGGCGGCTACATGGGCAATCCGCCGATCTATCCGCTGATCTATGACACTGACAGCAGCGATGTGCTGATCATCCGCATCAACCCGATCCGCATCCCCGATGTGCCGACCACGGCGCGCCAGATCCTCGATCGCATTAACACGCTAAGCTTCAACTCGTCATTGATGCGCGAGATGCGCGCGATCGCTTTCATCACCCGACTGATCGACGAAGGCGCGCTCGACCCGGCGAGCTACCGGCGCGTGCTGATCCACAGCATCGATGCCGAAGCTGAGATGACCCGACTGGGGGTATCGAGCAAGTTCAACGCCGACTGGGGCTTCCTGCGTGAAGTCTTCGCGCTGGGGCGCGAGCGCGCCGATGCCTGGCTGACCGTGAACTTCGATGCGCTGGGACGGCGCTCGTCGATAGACATCGCCGACACCTTCATGTGAGCAGGGGCGAGGATGCCATGCGGGATGTCACCGCAACCCAGCCGATCTCCCAGTGCCGCCCCCGCATCCCAGGATGTCTCGGGGCGTCATCGAGCATAGTCGGGCAAGCCCAGCAGCAGGCCTACCAAACGGTGTTCGCCGTGACACAAGCACTGGAATGGCTCCGGCATTGCTGCAGCCCAAGCCGGATGGGGTGATTTCATGTCCGCAACGCGCCTCAAAAGACTCTTCCACGCGCCGGCACTCGTCAGTGCAAAGACGGGAAGCCTGCGGGTTCGTCTGCTCCTCTTGGTGCTGTTGGCCATTCTGCCGATGCTCCTGCTGATCCTCGCCACGAACCTCGAGGAGCGGCATGCAGCGGAGCAGCGCGTCCAGGAAGATACCGTACGCTTGCTCCACCTGACGATCAGCCAGCACGAGCGTCTCATCGAGGGGTCACGACAATTGCTCATCGCGCTGGCCCAGATTCCGGTGGTGCGCGATCGTTCCGAGGCGGCCTGCAGTACCCTGTTTGGTAATTTTCTCAAGCAATATCCCTTCTACGCCAATCTGGGCGCTGCGGACCTGGAAGGCAATGTGTACTGCAGCGGGCTGCGCCTGGCCGAACCGGTGAATCTCGCCGACCGTGGCTATTTCCAGCGCGCGCTGCAGTATAAAGGCCTGGCGATCGGGGATTACCAGATCGGCCGCATCACCGGCAAAGCTAGCGTGAACTTCGGCTATCCGATCCTCGATGAGACCGGCTTCCCCAAAGGCGTGGTGTACGCCGCACTCGACCTGAGGTGGCTCGAGCAGTTGGCCATCGAGGCGCGTCTGCCGCCCGATGCCGTGCTCATCGTGTTCGACCGCCACGGCACCGTCCTCTTCGAGCATCCGGATTGGCGACGCTGGATGGGGGTTGCCGCGGAGGGCAACCCGCTGGTCGAAACCATTCTCTCCCGCCAGGAGGAAGGCACAGTTGAGCTCCCCAACCTGGAAGGCGTGACCAGCCTGTTCGCGTTCGCGCCGCTGCGCAGCACGCGCGGGGTGGTCATCACCAATCAGGGGTACCTCGCGGTCGGCATCCCGACCTCGGTGGCGTTCGCACAGGTGAACCGCGCCTTCGCCTACCGCCTGCTGTTCTTCAGCGCAGTCGCCTCGCTCGCTCTGGCCATGGCCTGGTGGTTCGGCGCGGTCTTTATCCTGCGTCCGGCACGCGCCCTGCTCGCGGCCACCGAACGGCTTGAGGAAGGCGATCTTCAAGCGCGCACCGGGCTGTTGCCGGGGCATGGGGAATTGAGCCAATTGGCCGGCTCCTTCGACCGGATGGCCGAGCGGCTGCAGGAACACCAGGCCCAACTGCGCCATGCGCTGGCCGAGACCACCGAGCTGAAGGATCTGCTCGACAATGTGTTCGCCTCCATCGTCAGCGGAGTGATCACCACCGATCTGCAAGGCAAAATCATGCTATGCAACCTGGCCGCCTTGCATATCCTGGGGTATCGGGAAGCCAAAGAACTGGTCGGACGCAATATCGTCGAACTCCAGCCGCCGTTGGGGATGACCCTGCTGCCGCACGTGCTGAGCACCGCCCACACGGACAAGCCGGTAATCGGCCTTGAGCTCACTCCCACCGTCGCAGGGCGCGGTACTGTCTATCTGCGCTTCAACCTCTCCACGCTCAAAGGCTTGCAGCAGCCGCAGGGCATCGCGATCGTGCTCGATGACGTGACGGAAAAGAGGCTGATGGAGGCACAGCAGCAATTGCTGCAGCACATGGTGTCGCCGGCTATCCTGGCGCAGATCGATACCGAGCATTTGCAGCCGGCGGGCAAGCGCACCGAGATCACCACCCTGTTCACCGATATCCACGGCTTCACCAGCATCAGCGAGCAGCTGAATCCGGACGATCTGTTCGGCTTGCTCAACCGCTATCTCGGTGTGATGGCGGACGCCGTGCTGGCGCAGGAGGGGACGATCGACAAGTTCCTGGGCGATGCCGTGATGGCTTGGTTCAATGCCCCCTTCCCCCAGCCCGACCATGTCATGCGCGCACTCCGCGCCGCGCTCGGCATCCGCGAGGCCATCCAGGCCCTGCACCAAGAGATCTCACCGCTGTTCCACCTCTCTTGCGGCACCGGCCTGCATGTCGGCGAGGCAGTGCTGGGGCTGGTCGGCGGCAAGCAGCGCATGGAATACACCGCGATCGGCGACGATGTGAACATCGCCAAGCGCATCCAGGAGCATGCCGGTGTCGACCAGATCCTGATCAGCGCCGCCATCTACGGCCGCGTGCAGGATCAGGTCATCGTGCGGCCGGCGACTGTGATCCAGGTGAAAGGCCGGCAGAAACCGGTGGAAGTGTATGAACTGCTCGGATTGAAGTAGCCAGGCGTACAGACGCTCATAGGCCCAGGTACTTCTTGACGGCCGCCAGCCATGTCGCATCTCGGATGATTATCTCAGCCCGCGCAGCGGGAAAATTGCCACCGCCCGCGAAGGGATGGTTAAGCTGCTGGCTGCCCTTCGAGCGTCCCAATCATGACCGTCCGACTCCATAAACAAGCCCGCACCACCCCGGCCATTCGCGCCGAGATCCAGGCCGCCACCGGCACCAACGTCGAACTGGCCGCCCGTTACAACGTCAGTGTCTCGACCATCGCCAAATGGCGCCGCCGCCAGTCGGTCGAAGACCGCTCGCATACCGCCCACCGGCTGCAAACCACGCTGACGCCGGCCCAGGAGCGGATCGCGGTCGAACTGCGCAAACTGCTCAAGCTGGGGCTGGATGACTTGCTGGTGGTCGTGCGCGAGTTTCTCAATCCCGCCGTGTCCCGCGCCGGCCTCGGCCGCTGTCTGGCGCGACACGGCGTCGGCAAGCTGCGCGATCTCGAACCGGCTACGCCTTCCCCGCGCAGCCAGCCGTTCAAGGACTACGCGCCGGGTTTCGTCCACGTCGATGTCAAATACCTGCCGCAGATGCCCGACGAAACGGCGCGCCGTTATCTGTTCGTCGCCATTGATCGGGCCACCCGCTGGGTGTTCGTCCAGATCAAGCCGCACAAGACCGCGACGGCGGCGAAAGCCTTCCTGGCGGCGCTGGCCAAGGCGGCACCGTTCAAACGGCAGCGAGTTCACCGACCGGCTGTTCAACCAGCAGAAACAAGCCAGCGGCGAGCACGAGTTCGACCGGCTGTGTGCGGCGCTGAACATCGAGCACCGGCTGACCAAGCCGCGTCACCCGCAAACCAACGGCATGGTCGAGCGTTTCAACGGCCGCATTGCCGAGGTACTGGCCACGCATCATTTCCACTCCGGTGAGGACTTGGCGCAGACCCTGGAACGGTATGTGTGGCTCTACAACCAGCATCTGCCGCAGCTGGCGCTGCAGCACCGAACGCCGCTTCAAGCGATGAAGGATTGGCGAAAAAAACGGCCCGAGCTATTCGTCAAACGCGTAACCAATCGTCCGGGACTGGACACCAGAGCAGCCAGTCATCCAAATTCCGGGCAGGTCACCTACCAAGTCCAAGCCTCATTTACCTGATCGCAGATCATGGCAACAAGTCAGTTCGCACAATCGGTGCTCATCTTCTGCTCTGCTAGCAAATGCTTTCTGAGAACGTGTCAGGCACGCATGCCTCGCGTGTGCGCGGTCGTCCGGCAGTGGGCTAGGGTTAAGTTCCTGCCGAAAGCGTCCTGATAACCTGCCGTGTATCGAGGTCGACTTCCGCCACGCTCAAGTCCTCGTTGAGAACCCAGGCTTTCCTGCTGTCCTTGCTGAACGTGATCGCCTGACGGGGGCCTTTCAGCCCGGTGATTTCACCCGTGGCCTTGAAGTCGGGAAGTGAAACGATCGTCATCGAGTTGCCCTTCAGATTGCCGCTATACAGGAAATTCCCATCCGGCCTCAGCGCCGCGCCGTAAGGGTCACTCCCGACCTTGACGCTTCGCAGCACCCGTCGAGCCTCGACGTCGACTTCTGAAAGGGTGTCCGTTCCACTGTTGGCGGCGTACAGCATTTTGCCGTCGCGGGAAATGGAGATCGCGCGGATCTTGTTGAATCCACCGACCTCGGCCAGCGTTTTGAAGCTGGCTGGGTCGATGACCGTGATTTTGTCGCCAAGGAAGTTGGTGACGAACAGCGCCTTGTCGTCTGGTGAGAGTTTTATACCCTGTCTGGGCTGGGCAAATCCGGTCATGACGGACAGCGGCTGCAGCGTATTCGGGTCGAAAGTGGTGACGGTGCTGCTGGCCTGGTTGTTGACGAAGAGTCGAGAGCCATCGCGGCTCAGCGCCGTACCGAAAGCACCCGGTCCAACGGCCATCGACGCGGATCGTTTCAGCGATGGGCTGTCCCATTTTTCAACGACGCCCTTGGTGCTGTCCGATACGTAGAAATGCTTGCCATCCGGCGAAAACAGGATGTTGCGCGGCGAGATGAATCCTTCGAGGGTACGCAACAGCTTGCCGTGGCGGAGGTCGTAAACGTGGACTTTCTCGCTGTCGCTCTTGGCGACGAGGGCCAGCGTTTCTGCGGGATCGACGGCGAGGGTGTTGTTGCGGATCTGACCGTCAAAAGCCGGTGCTGCATGGGCGAGGCCTGCGACAAGAGCGGTGGTGGTTAGAACGAAACGTTTTTTTTGCCGCATATATGTTTTCCCTTTGCGGGTGAAAAGTGCTGGTGCGGTTCAATCCCTGATCAGATGCCAGACGTTTTTTACGTTGTCCCCCAGGGTGTCACCCGGCGTCATGTCCTTCGCGAAGTAGTAAAGCGGTTTTCCCTTGTACGCCCATTGCGTCTTGCCGTCGTCCCGGGTGATGACGGAAAAGTCGCCGTCTGCCTTCGCGCTCGTTTCAGCGTACAGCGGCGGCCAGATGGCAAGACATTCGCCGCCGCAGGCGCTCTTGCCGCTGCCGGCCACGTCCTTGTCGAAGGTATAGAGCGACATCCCGCGCGCGTCGGTCATCACGCCCTGCGTCTTGCCGACGGGGGCACCACCGGCCCAGGCCATGCCCGCAGTCAGCAGGGCCAAACAAACCACAGTCACGTTTCGGAATTTCATAGCTACCTCTCGTTGAGACGTTGGTCAAAAAGAAGGCGAGGGCTCGGCCAACCTTTGAAGGTTGGCCGAGCTTTTTAGTGCCGAATGAAACTCAGCGGTCGAGCCCGGCGAAGCACAGGTACTTGATCTCCAGATAGTCGTCGAGGCCGTACTTCGAGCCCTCGCGGCCGAGACCGGACTGCTTCACGCCGCCGAACGGCGCCGCCTCGTTAGAGATCAGCCCGGTGTTGATGCCGACCATGCCGTATTCGAGCGCCTCGGCGACGCGCCAGATGCGGCCGATGTCGCGGCTGTAGAAGTAGCTCGCGAGGCCGAACTCGGTGTCGTTGGCGGCCGCGATCAGCTCCTCCTCGGTGTCGAACTTGAACACTGGCGCCATCGGGCCGAAGGTCTCTTCGCGCGCCACCTTCATCTTGGCGGTCACGCCGGATAGGATGGTCGGTTCGAAGAAGCTGCCGCCCAGCGCGTGACGCTTGCCGCCGGTAACAAGCGTCGCACCGTTCTCGAGCGCGTCGGCGATGTGCGCCTCGACCTGGCGCACCGCCTTCTCGTCGATCAGCGGGCCCTGCGTCACGCCTTCCTCGTCGCCTCGGCCAACCTTCAGCTTGGCGACCGCGGCGGCGAGTTTGTCGACGAACGCGTCGTAGACGCCGGCCTGCACGTACAGCCGGTTCGCGCACACGCAGGTCTGGCCGGCGTTGCGGTACTTGGACGCGATCGCGCCCTCTACCGCGGCGTCGAGGTCGGCGTCGTCGAACACGACGAACGGCGCGTTGCCGCCGAGTTCGAGCGACAGCTTCTTGATCGTGCCGGCGCACTGCGCCATCAGCAGCCGCCCGACCTCGGTCGAGCCGGTGAACGACAGCTTGGCGACATCCGGATTGGACGTCAGCTCGCCGCCGATCTCGGTAGAACCGCCGGTCAGCACGGAAAACAGCCCGGCCGGGATGCCGGCCTCTTCGGCCAGCACCGCGAGCGCCAGCGCCGACAGCGGCGTCTGCGACGCGGGGCGCAGCACCATCGCGCAGCCGGCGGCGAAGGCCGGCGCGGCCTTGCGCGTGATCATCGCGTTCGGGAAGTTCCACGGCGTGATCGCGGCGGCGACGCCGATCGGCTGCTTGATCACCACCAGGCGCCGGTCGGCCTGCGGCGCCGGGATGGTGTCGCCGTACACGCGCTTGGCCTCCTCGGCGAACCATTCGATGTACGACGCGCCGTAGGCGATCTCGCCGCGCGACTCGGACAGCGGCTTGCCCTGCTCGGCGGTCAGGATCTGCGCGAGATCCTCCTGGTTGGCCATCAACAGTTCGTACCAGCGGCGCAGCACCGCGGCGCGCGCCTTGGCCGGGCGCGTCTTCCATTCCTTCATCGCCTGCTTGGCGGCGGCGACCGCCTCGCGCGTCTCGGCCGCGCCGAGCTTGGGCACCTCGGCCAAAGTCTCGCCGGTGGCCGGGTTGGTGACGGCGATGGTTTCGGGGGCGCTGACCCAGCGGCCGGCGACGAAGGCCTGGTTACGCAACAGGTCGGGGCGTTTCAAATGCAGCATGGTGTCTCCTTGCCGGCCGGGGTGCGGCGGGCGTGTGTAGGGAGCGGCGCCGTCCTGTACGGCGACCGCCGTGGGGGCTGTAGCGGTTCGAAATCGGGGGCGACGCGGGGATGGTCCGAACTGATGAAGGGGCGGGCGGCGGCAGCCCCGCCCCCGGTCGTCAGACCTTGCCCTTCCAGGGCACCAGCACGCGCTCCAGGTAGCGCATCAGGAGGTCGAAGGTAAAGGCGAACAGGCCGATCACGATCACGCCCATGATCACCACGTCGCTGGCGAGGAACTCGGCCGCGTTGAGTACCATGAAGCCGAGCCCGCGCGTCGAGGCGACCATTTCTCCGGCGACCAGGGTGGTCCAGCCCACGCCGATGCCGATGCGCATGCCGGTGAAGATCTCCGGCAGCGCCGACTTGAGGATCACGTGGCGGATGACCTGCATGCGTGTCGCGCCCATCGAGTAGGCGGCGTGGATCTGTTCGATCGACACCGAGCGCACGCCCGAGCGCGCCGAGATCGCCATCGGCGCGAAGATCGCGAGGAAGATCAGGTAGACCTTCGAGAACTCGCCGATGCCGAACCAGATGATGACCATCGGCAGGTAGGCGAGCGGCGGCAGCGGGCGGTAGAACTCGATCGGCGGGTCGAACACGCCGCGCGCGACGCGGCTCACGCCCATCAGCACCCCGATCGGGATCGCGGTGACGCAGGCGAGCGCGAAGGCGCCGAACACGCGGAAAAGACTGGTCTGGGTGTGTTCGAACAGCGTCGCGTTGGCGAAGCCCTCGGTCGACACCAGGATGAACTTGTCGAACACGGCCTGTGGGGACGGCAGGAACAGCGGCGGCACCCAGCCGGTGGCGGTGACGAGCACCCAGAGCGAGAAGAGCAGGGAGATCGTGGCGAAGCTGATGAGTCCGCTGCGGCCTTGCCCCGGCGCGCCGAACTGCTCGCCGGGCCGGACCGATTTCTTCGCGAACAGCCGCGAGAGCACACCCGGCGTGGGGGGCTGGGGTTTGGCGAGGTGGCCACTCAGCGAGATGGAGCCGCGTTGACTGCGAGGGGATGCATTCAGGTCGTGTTTCGAATCAGCCATGGGACACCTCTTTCGCTTCCGCGGCGCGCTCGTCGCCATAAATGATGCCGAGGACGGTTTCGCGCATCTTGATGAAGTCGGAGCTGGACTTGATCGCCCTCGCGTCGCGGCATTCCAGGAACCGCCGGTTGAAATCGAGCTCGTAGGTATGGGTGATGCGCCCCGGGCGGGGCGACATCACGATCAGGCGGCTGGCGAGGAACAGGGCCTCCTCGACGCTGTGCGTGATGAAGAAGAACATCTTCTGCGTTTCCTGCCACACGTCGAGCAGCAATTCCTGGATGGTTTCGCGGGTTAGCGCGTCGAGCGCCGCCATCGGCTCGTCCATCAGCAGCATGGCCGGGTTGCAGGTCAGCGCCCGTGCGATGCCGACGCGCTGCTGCATGCCGCCTGATAGCTGGTAGATCATGTGGTTGTGAAAGTCCTGCAGGCCGACGAGCTCTAAGTTCTTTGCTGCCAGCGCGCGCCGCTTGTCCTTTCTCACGCCCTGCAGCTTCAGGCCGAACTCGGTGTTTTCCATCACGCTGAGCCAGGGCAGGAGCGCGTGCTTCTGGAACACTACGCCGCGGTCGGAGCCCGGGCCGAGCACCTTGTTGCCGCCGAGGGTGATGCTGCCCTCGGACGGCGAGATGAAGCCGGCCATCAGGCTCAGCAAGGTCGTCTTGCCACAACCCGAGGCGCCCAGGGCCACGACGAAGTCGCCGCTCTTGATGGACAGGTTGACGTTGTCGAGGGCGTGGACCCGCTCCCCCGGGCGCCGGCCCGGGTAGAGAACGCTGACACCTCTGACGTTAAGTTCTTCCATGAGAGTTCCCTCCGATCTGGTGCTGCTCCATTGGATCTTGCCACGGCCGAGACCGAGGTCCTGACCGGGAGTCCATTACGACGGTCGTCGCTTATTGTTTTAGTTTCAGCGCGGCTTCCGCATATTTCGGCGTGACGAAGGCGCCGTAATCCGGGGCGAGCGCGTCGATCCGTTTCTGGCTCTTCAGGAATTCGGCGGTCGCCTTGAGCGCCCTGACCGCGCCGCCGTTCTTGCCACCCAGCCAACTGGCGGAAACCTGCTGTTCGATGCTCGGATAAGCGTAGAGCTTGATGGCGTTGGCCACGTCCTTGGGGTCGCCGCCCAGCATCTTGGACATCTTCTTCACCTGGGCGGAATCCGGGCCCCAGGCCTGCGGGTTGGCGCGATAGGCGGCGTCCGCGTCGGCGACCACCTTGGTGAAGCTCGCCATGAAGGCCGGATTGGCTTCGGCCCACGGGCGGCTGACGGCCATGCCGTCAAAGGTGGCGTTGCCCTTCTTGGACAGTTGGCCCGAGGTGATGAGCACCTTGCCGGTCTGCTTGATGCGCGCGAGCGCCGGGTCCCAGACAAAGGCCGCGTCGATGTCGCCGCGTCCCCAGGCCGCGGCGATCTGGTTGGGCTGCATGTTGAGGATTTCGACGTCGCTCGGCTTGATGCCCCAGAGGCTCAGCGCGTACATGGTGTGGAAGTGGGTGGTGGAGACGAAGGGCACGCCGAGCTTCTTGCCCTTGAGGTCTGCCGGCTTGTTGATCCCCGAGCCGTTGCGCACGACCATGGCCTCGGCCTCGTTGATGTCGTCGAGGATCCAGAACAGCTGCAGCGGCACGCCGCGGCTGACGGCGGCGGTCAGCGGACTGGAGCCGATCACGCCGACCTGCACGTCACCGGACGCCATCGCGGTGCTCACCTTGGCGCCCGATTCGAACTGCCGCCAATGGATCTTGTAGCCGGTCGCCTTTTCCGCCGCGCCGTTGGCGATCACCGTCAACAGCGGGCCGGCGATCTGCTGGTAGGCGATGGTGACTTCCTTCTGTTCCGCGTGTGCCAGGCCGCTTGCCGCCAGCGCCGAGAGTGTTGCCGACAGGGTGAGAACCTTTTTGAGAAAGCGCGTGCTGTTCATTTGAGTCTCCTTGAATAGTTATTGTGTTGCCGGTTTCTGCTGTGCTGCGGGCGGCGCTTGGGCGCTGCGGGATGAACTAGAGGACTTCGTCCTTGAGGTGATACCAGCGGTATAGGAACCGCTGTCCGACCCGACGGAAAGGCGCGAACGCCTGCGATTCGACCATCTCGCGCACATTCGGGAAGGGGAGCGCCGAGCGGAAGATCGGCAGCTCCGGCCCCGCGCTCTTGCCGGCGATCAGCGCGGCCAGGCGGCGCCCGGCCTGCGCCGAGTACATCACGCCGTTGCCGCCGTAGCCCACCGCGTAGTAGATCGTCTGCCTGGGGTCCGGCTGGAAGATGCGCGGCATCATGTCGTGGCTGACGTCGACCCAGCCCCACCATGAGTAGTCGATCTCGATGCCTTCCAGCGCAGGGAACTTGCGGTGGAGGTCGTCGATCAGCTTCTGTTCGTATTTTTTCTGAGGGGCGTCGGTGCCGGTGATCGCGCTGCGGCTGCCGATCTGTACGCGTCCGTCTGGCATCTGGCGGTAGTAGTGCCTGAGTATCCTCGTGTCGGTGATCACCTGCGTGGTGCGGAAGTTGCAGGCGTCGCGCTCGGCCAAGGTCAGCGGGCGGGTGACGATGGAATTGGAAAGGATGGGCAGCAGGCGGTTCTTCAGTTGCGGATGCAGGCCTTGCGAGGTGTAGCCGCCGGTCGCCACGCCCACGGCGCGCGCGCGTACCGTGCCGCCGGGGGTCTTGAGGTAGTGGACGCCGTCGCGCGTTTCCCAGCCCTGAACCGGGCTGGACGGATGGACGGTGGCGCCGAGCGCCCGAGCCTTCTTCAGGTAGCCAAAGGCCAGCTTGCCCGCGTGGATGCCGATGCCTTCCGGCTCGTGCATCGCGCCGGCCGCTTCCTTGTCGTCGACGTAGTCGCGCTTCACGGTGTCGGCGTCAAGGATGCGGGCGTCGTACTTGAACACGTCGCGCAGGATCTTCGCCTCTTTCTCGAGCGCCGGCATGACCTTCGGGCGGTGCGCAATATAAAGATGACCTCCAGGCTGCGGGTCGCAGTCGATGTCCTTGATCAGTCCCTTGAAGGTCTCCATGCCTTCGCAGACCTCGGCGTGCAGGCGCAAGGCGGTGTCGAGGCCGTAGCGCTGTATCCACTGCGAGCGCTTGAGCCGGCCCGACGCACATTGCGCCTGGCCTCCGTTGCGGGTGCTGCAACCCCAACTGACGCGGTTGGCCTCGAGCACGGTGGCCTTGATGCCATACTCCTGCGCGAGGAAGATCGCGCACGTCAGTCCGGTGAAGCCCGAGCCGATGATCGCGACGTCGACGTCGATATCGTGGGTGATCGGGCCATCGTCGGGCGGCGGGTCGCCGGCGGTGCCGATCCAATAGGTCGGTGCGTAATCCCGGCCCTGGCCCGGCGTCGCGGCGACCAGCGGGTCGTACGCCGGGTCATAAGGCTTGGAAGGTGCGGTGGCGTGGTCTTCGGTCACGATCCGCTTTTCGGCAATGGCATCCATGTCAGGACTCCTCGTTTGCGCTCGGTGGGAGCCCGGACTCAGTTGCCGCCCTTGGCGACGGGCGGACGGTCCTTGCGGTAGGCATTCTTCACCGCGATCTTGCCGCTGCGGAAGGTAAACACGTCGACCATGCGCGCCTCGATGCGCGAGCCGTCGGATTTCGTCCCGCAGAAGGTCGATTCGCTGACGCCGCGGTCTCCGCACACGAAATGCTCGCCGTCGAGCCAGGCGGCGTCCGGGAAGGTCTGCCACGCGAGCTGGAAGCCCTCGCGCACCGCGTCGCGGCCGACGAAGCTCCGGCCGAAGAGTTCGGTGCCGGCTGCGCCATGGAAGACGCAATCCTCGGCCATGAAGTCCATCAGCGCTTCGATGTCGTGCCGGTTCCACGCTTCGCTGAAAGCCTGCAGAAATTCCACGGTCGCTTGTGTATTTGCCATCTCGTTATCCTTGCCGTTCGATGTTGTTGATGGTCTGCGCCGACCAGCCGGCAAAACGGCTTTTGGCTCAGGTCCATTCGATTTACGACATCAGATTAGTGAGCCGGAGAACAGCGCTGTAGGACCAGTTCCCTTAAATCGTTTGGGCCAGATAACGAGTTTGGATGGGCGTAAATCCGGAGAAACGTTTGCGGATAGGAATAATCCGACTGAAGAATTTCAATCCGGATATGCAGCCGGGGGCGGGGCATCAAGGGAAAAAATGCGAGTGTGAGCCTCGTGGCCGGCAAGGAATGCGAGGGTCGATCAGGGGCCGCGCCGATTCCATCGTGGACACACTGCAAAACGGTCTGGCGCTGATTAAGGAAACCGCCCGATCGTCACCGCCGTCGTGCTGGCGATGTTAGAGGGGAAAATCGGGACAGGGGGCGTCGGGATCATTCGCCGGCGCGCGAACCCGGACGGCGCTTATGAAGACGCCGAGGGTTTTAATGTGCGCATCACCTCGGCCAATTTCTGGATGCCGGGTTCGATTTTTTCCAGCGGAATCGACGAATAACCGAGGCGGAAGCCGTTGCGCGGCATCGCGGTCGACATGAAAAAGACGCTGCCCGGCTCGATCAGCACGCCGTTTTCTTCGGCGCGCTGGCTCAGCTCCTCGGCGTCCAGCCATTCCGGTCCGACGATCCAGCACGACGCGCCACCGGTAATCGGAACGGGGCGGACTTCGGGCAGGTGCCTGGCCAGCGCGTCGGATAGGGCTTGTGCCCGCTCCCGATGCGCGGCGGACAGCCGCCTGAGGTGCGAATCATAGTGGCCGAGCGAGAGAAACAGCGCGAAGGCGCGCTGGATGTAGGCGGACGGGTGGCGCAGCATCAGACGACGTACCCCGCGCAGTTCGGCGATCAATTCCGCCGGCCCGACGATGTAGCCGATACGCAGACCCGGTGCAAGGCTCTTGGACAGGCTGCCGACGTAGATCACCCGGTTGTTGCGGTCGAGACTCTTGAGCGTCGGCGTCGGGTCGCCCTCGAAGCGGTTCTCGCTTTCGTAGTCGTCCTCGATCAGGATGAAGTCAGCGTCTTCGGCCATCTGCAGCAGCGCTTCGCGCCGCGCGAGCGGCATCGTCACCGTGGTCGGGCATTGGTGGCTGGGGGTCACGTAGACGTAGTCGCAGTTATGCAATGCACCGGTGACCTTGAGGCCTTCCTCGTCGACAGGCAGCGGCAGCAGATGCGAGGTGCGGCTGCCGAAGATGTGGCGGGCGTCCGGGTAGCCCGGGTCCTCGATCCCGACCGGGGTGTCGGGGCTGACCAGCAGGTCGGCCAATAGATACAGCGCCTGTTGGGCGCCCACCGTCACGACGATTTCGTCGGCCGACGCCCACACCCCGCGCCGCGGCAGCACCCGGGTGCGGATCTGCTGAACCAGCGATTCGTCGTCGCGCAGGATCATGTCCTGCGCCCACTCGTGGATGTCGAGGACGCTGAGCGCCTTCAGGCTGCATTCGCGCCAGTCGGCGGTGGGAAACAGGATGGGGTCGTACTGTCCGTAGATGAAGGGGTAGGGATAGTCCTGCCAGTTTGCGCGCTTGACGATGTTGCGTTGCCGGGTGGGGCGGAAGACGAAGCGTCTTTCCCAGTCGGGCTCGTTGGTATGGGGTTTGTCTTGCGGTACGACTTTGGGCGCCATGCGACCGGCGAGGATGTCTGCGTTGACGAAGTAGCCGCTGCGCTCGCGCGAGACGAGATAGCCTTCGTCGACCAGCTGTTGATAGGCGAGCACCACGGTGTTGCGGGCCACACCGAGCTGACCGGACAGTTCGCGGCTGGACGGCAGCGGGACGCCCACCGGTAGTTGCCCGTCGAGGATGGCCGAAACGAGCATCTGGCGAATCTTTCCCTGCAGGCTCATTCCGCTTTGGGTGTGTTGCTGGAAAAGCTGGCCCCACATCGTGCCGATCAACTTGGTACTCATTGCTCACTTTCCGTGTCGAATGCCGGTTCAAAACGCTGTTTCAGATTAACCGATCTGTCGGGCGTATTGGTATGCAGGTCCTCCCGCAGAATGGCTGTCCCGGGCCTTTACCAAGGCGCCGTCGTGGAAGCTGCGCTCTGTCCCTCGACGAGCGGTCCATTCAGCGGTGTATTTCAGAGCAGTCGAAAAGCCAGTATCGCGATGATCGTGGGCGGCAGGGCGGCGAGCAGCAGGCCGAAAGGGTGGATCGCCTCATCCTCGAAATGACCGCGCAGAATCGCCGCGCCGGCGGGGTTGGGCGCATTGGCGATCTCCGAGTCGTCCGGTTTGCTTGCTTTCCGGTTCTTGAGCCTTGTCGTTCGGCCTGGCCTGGCTTCACGGCTTTCCTCGCCGGGCCAGCGAGTCGTGCTGGTGCTGCTGCGGCAGTCTCCTTGAGAGCATCGGCCATCGGCGTGCGGCGAGGATGGCGCGAGCGGCCGCAGCAGGGTCGGCCGTATCGAAAAGCCCCCCTATCACCGCCAGCATGTTTGTCCCCGTTTCCCACGCGAGGCCGGCGTTCTCCACGGTGATTCCGCCGATGGCGGCGACCGGGACGCCCAGTGGGGGGATGTCAGCAAACAGGGTCAGCGGGGCGGAGACCACGTCCGGTTTGGTGCCCGAGGGAAAGACGGCGCCGAAGGCCACGTAGCTGGCGCCGGCGCTCACCGCCTGTCTGGCCAGCTCGGGCCGGTCATGGCAGGTCGCGCCGATGATCGCTTGCGGTCCGAGCAGGCGGCGCGCTTCGGTAACGCTGGTGTCGCTGCGCCCGACGTGTACGCCGTCGGCGCCCAGTCGCTCGGCCAACCTCACGTCGTCGTTGACGATGAAAAGCGCACGGTGTTCTCGGCACAGGGCTTGAGTTTCTGTGGCCTGTTCCCGCCGCAGGCCGGTATCTTGCGATTTGCTGCGGTATTGCACGATGCGTGCTCCGCCGGCCAGTACCGCCGAGACCCGAGGCATAAGCCAGTCGCTGTCCGGGGTGTCGGGAGTGATGGCATACAGGCCGTCCAGCGTTGACGCCGAGGCCGACGTTATGGAGAGCATGGCGAGGGCCCTTCTATTGGTGGCCGCCGATAGTCGGCGGCCGTCGCATTCATTGTCCCCCGGAGGGGGCGATCATTCCGCTGGTAGGGGAGGACGGCGATGCACTGTAGAGTTTTCTCGGCATGCGGCCGGCGAGGAAGGCCTTGCGCCCGGCCTGGACCGCGTGCTTCATCGCGCCGGCCATCAAGACCGGCTGCTTGGCGTGCGCAATCGCCGAGTTCATCAACACCGCATCGCAGCCGAGCTCCATCGCTATGGCAGCATCCGACGCGGTGCCTACCCCCGCGTCGACCAGTACCGGCACTTTTGCGTTGTCGATGATGAGCCGCAGGTTCCACGGATTCAGGATGCCCATGCCGGAGCCGATGATCGACGCCAGCGGCATCACCGCGACGCAGCCGATTTCCTCGAGCCGCTTGGCCTGGATCGGGTCGTCCGAGCAGTAGACCATCACATCGAAGCCTTCTCCGACCAGTATCTCTGCCGCCTTCAGCGTCTCGGGCATGTTCGGGTAGAGGTTGTCGGCGTTACCCAGCACCTCGAGCTTCACGAGGCTGTGCCCGTCCAGCAGTTCGCGCGCCAGGCGCAGCGTGCGGACGGCATCCTCGGCGGTGTAGCAGCCGGCGGTGTTCGGCAGCAGCGTATATCGAGACGGCGGCAGTACGTCGAGCAGGCTGGGCTCGCCCGGGTTCTGGCCGATATTGGTGCGCCGGATCGCGACCGTGATGATCTCGGCGCCGGCCTCGTCGACGGCTTCTTTGGTCTCGGCGAAGTCCTTGTACTTGCCGGTACCGACCAGCAAACGGGACGAATAGGTCTTGCCGGCGATGATGAGCGGATCGTGCATGTCGACTCCCTGCGAAAATAATTGGTATTAAGGTGCGTCGCGGCTCAGCCGCCGCCGACGGCGACGATGATTTCGATTCGGTCGCCCTCGATGAGCCAGGTTTCGCCGTGCCGGCTGCGCGGCACGATGCCGCCGTTGCGTTCGACGGCCACCCTTCGTTCCAGCAAGTCCATCTTTTCCAGTAGATCGCGGACCGAGGTGCGGGCGGCCAGCTCGGTCTGTTCGCCGTTGACTAGTACGGTATGCATGCGTGCTCCTGAGGGTTGATGACTTAGTGGGCTAGGTTGGCCGAGCCTTTTCCTGCAAAGCTCGGCCAACCTTTTGACAAAGCGCTTACACCTTGTCGTACAGCTTGGCGCCGCCCTTCACGAACTCGATAGCCTTCACTTCCATGCCCTTCGCCAGCGCGCCCTGCTCGCTCACGCCCTGGCTGGCGGCGAATTCGCGCACGTCCTGGGTGATCTTCATCGAGCAGAAGTGCGGGCCGCACATCGAGCAGAAGTGTGCGACCTTGGCGGAATCCTTCGGCAGCGTCTCGTCGTGGAAGCTGCGCGCGCGGTCCGGGTCGAGGCCGAGGTTGAACTGGTCTTCCCAGCGGAACTCGAAGCGCGCCTTACTGAGCGCGTTGTCGCGGATCTGCGCGCCCGGATGGCCCTTGGCGAGGTCGGCGGCGTGCGCGGCCAGCTTGTAGGTGATGATGCCCTCTTTCACGTCGTCCTTGTTCGGCAGACCCAGGTGCTCTTTCGGGGTCACGTAGCACAGCATCGCGGTGCCGTACCAGCCGATCTGCGCGGCGCCGATCGCGCTGGTGATGTGGTCGTAGCCGGGGGCGATGTCGGTGGTCAACGGGCCCAAGGTGTAGAACGGCGCTTCGTGGCACCACTCCAGTTCCTTGTCCATGTTCTCCTTGATCAGCTGCATCGGCACGTGGCCCGGGCCTTCGATCATCACCTGCACGTCGTGCTGCCAGGCGATCTGCGTCAGTTCGCCGAGCGTCTTCAGTTCGCCCAGCTGCGCGGCGTCGTTGGCGTCCCACACCGAACCGGGGCGCAGGCCGTCGCCGAGGCTGAAGGCCACGTCGTACGCCTTCATGATTTCGCAGATGTCTTCGAAGTGCGTGTAGAGGAAGTTCTCTTTATGGTGCGCGAGGCACCACTTGGCCATGATCGAGCCGCCGCGGCTGACGATGCCGGTCATGCGGTTGGCGGTCATCGGCACGTAGCGCAGCAAGACGCCGGCGTGGATGGTGAAGTAGTCGACGCCCTGTTCGGCCTGCTCGATCAGCGTGTCCTTGAAGATCTCCCAGGTCAGGTCTTCGGCCTTGCCGTTGACCTTCTCCAGCGCCTGGTAGATCGGCACCGTGCCGATCGGCACCGGGCTGTTGCGCAGGATCCACTCACGCGTCTCGTGGATGTTCTTGCCGGTCGACAGGTCCATGATGGTGTCGGCGCCCCAGCGGATGCCCCAGGTCATCTTGTCGACTTCTTCGCTGATCGACGAGGTCACCGCCGAGTTGCCGATGTTGCCGTTGATCTTCACCAGGAAGTTGCGGCCGATGATCATCGGCTCGGATTCCGGGTGGTTGATGTTGTTCGGGATGATGGCGCGGCCGCTGGCGACTTCCTGACGGACGAATTCCGGCGTGATGGTGTCGACCATGCCGGCGCCGTAGTTCTCGCCCGGGTGCTGGCGGATCATCAGCTCGAGCAGGCGCTCGTTCTTGCCGCCGGCCGCCTTCACGCTCTCGATGTAGGCCGCGCGGTTCATGTTCTCGCGGATGGCGATGTATTCCATCTCCGGCGTGATGATGCCCTGACGTGCGTAGTGCATCTGCGAGACGTTACAGCCCGGCTTGGCGCGGCGCGGCTTGCGCGTCAGGTTGAAGCGCAGGTGGTCGAGCTTTTCGTCGGCTTCGCGCGCGCGGCCGTACTCGGAGGAAAGGCCGTCGAGCAGTTCGGTGTCGTTGCGCTCCTCGATCCACGCGGCGCGGATCGCGGCCAGGCCGTCGCGCACGTCGATCTTGGCGGCCGGGTCGGTATACGGGCCGCTGCAGTCGTAGACGTAGATCGGCGGGTTGGGCTCGCCGCCGAACTGGGTCGGGGTGTCGGCCTGCGAGATCTCGCGCATCGGCACGCGGAGGTCGGGGCGCGAGCCTTCTACATAGACTTTGCGCGAGTTCGGCAGCGGCTGGATGGCGGCGCTGTCGACGTGGGCGGTCGCGGCGAGGAATTGTTCGGTAGCGGCGTTCATGGGCTCTCCTGGTCGCGGCCGGATAGGGCCGGCACGCGGTAGCAACTTCAAATACGGCAGTAGAAAGAGCGTCGTGGCCGGCCACCGCCCCGCTGGCGCCCGGACGGCGCCGCAGCGGCAGTGGCGGCAGCTGGGTCAGCCGAAGGTACGCAGCAGGTAGACCACCACCAGCATGTACACGGCGACGAAAACTGTTTCGCCGGACAGCAGGATGATCGGCTTCCAGCCCAGCTCGGCCAGCTTCTGGAACGAGGTCTTCACCCCCAGCGCGGCGATCGAGATGACCAGGCACCAGCGCGAGATTTCCGAGCAGCCGGTGACGACGGCGTGTGGGATCCAGCCCAGGCTGTTGATCACCACCAGGGCGGCGAACACCAGCAGGAACACCGGTACCAGCGGCGTCTTGGCGCTGTTGGCACCGGCAGTCTCTTTGCGGCGGGAATGGAACCCCAGCGCCAGGATCATCACCACCGGCATCAGCATGGCGACACGGAACATCTTCGCCAGTGTGGCGGCGTCACCGACGGCCGGCGAGAGGATGTAGCCGGCGCCAACCACCTGCGACACGTCGTGGATCGAGCCGCCGAGGAACAGTCCTGCCTCCTGCGTATCGAGTCCTAAGTGGGTGACGATCAGCGGATACAGCACCATGGCCAGGGTGGAGAAGGCGGCGATGCCGATGGCGGTCAGCAGGGTGTAGCGTTCGTTGTCATGGGTCTGCGGCAGCGTCGACGAGATGGCGAGCGTGGCCGAGATGCCGCAGATGCCGGTACCGCCGCCGGAGAGCAGGCCGAGCATCGGCGGCAGTTTCAGCACGCGGGCGAACACGACGCCGAACGAGATGGTCAGGATCACGGCGCCGACCAGCGCGGCGACACCGGCGACGCCCAGGTCGCTGACGTCGCTGGCGGCGATGCGCACACCGAGCAGGGCCACGCCAACACGCACCAGCTTTTTCGCCGAGGCCTCGATGCCGGGCAGGCACTTGGCGTTCTCGGTCAGGAAATGGAAGGCGATGCCGATCAGCAGGGCGTAGAGGAATTGCGGGCCGCCGTAGTGTTCCGAGACGAAGGTGGCGGCGAGGCCGATCACGCCACAGAGCATGAAACCGGGGAACAGGGCGCGGGTCTGCGCGAACATCACGGGCTGCGCGAGGGTATTTTGGGAAATCATCGGGTCGGTCTCCGGGTCAGGGTCGTCGGGATGCCGTGCTGTGATTGCTTATACAAATACCGGTACAATTCATTTCGATAAATGGAATTTAAACCCAACTCTATCGGCTGGCGGCGCAAACATCAATAGTAAATTTCATTAATCGATACTTTTTGTATCGATTAATGATTGATTTTGGTGGAGGGGAAGCTGACGGGGAGGCAGAAAGACCGCAGGCCGCCAGCGTTTCCTTTGGCGGCCTGCGTGGAGGGCTTAGGGGACGAGAAGTTGTGTCATAGCTCGTTGCAAGAGGTTTGCGGGTCTTCGGCCTGTGGCACTAAGGGGGAATGCTTGCGGAAGTGCTGACGCACCCTGTAGGCGAGAAGCAGGATGCCGAGGCTGGCCACGCCGAGCAGAAGCGGGGTGCGCTGGTCGGGGATGAAGGCCATCGCGACGACGATGCCGATCATGCCGACGATGGCGACGTAGGTCAGGTACGGGTACGCCCACATCCTCACCTTCAGCCGTTCGGGCGCCTCGCGCTCGAGCCGGGCGCGCAGGCGCAGTTGTGAGATCGCGATCAGGATGTAGACGAAGATGGCGACCGTGCCGTAGGAGTTGACCAGGAAGGCGAACACCGTGTCCGGCGAGACGTAGGACATCACCACTGCGGCGTAGCCGAACAGCGTGGCGAACAGGATGGCGCGGACCGGCACGCCGTTGCGGCTCAGCTTGGCCAGCGACTTGGGCGCGTCACCGCGCTTGGTCAGGGCGAACAGCATGCGCGACGAGGCGTACAGGCCGGAATTCAGCGCCGACAGCACCGCGGTCAGCACCACCGCGTTCATGATCTGCGCCGCCGCCGGGATTCCCATCGCGTTGAGCGCGCTGACGTACGGCGTCGAGATCGCGGTCGAGTTCCACGGCACCAGGCAGACGACCAAGAGCACCGAGCCGACGTAGAACACCAGTACCCGCGTGATGACCGAGTTGGTCGCCTTGGCGACGGCCTTTTGCGGTTCGGCCGTTTCCGCCGCGGCGATGGTGACGATCTCGGCGCCGAAATAGAAGCCGGTCGCCGCTACCGCGCCGGTCAGCACCGGCACGAAGCCGTGTGGCGCAAAGCCGCCGTGCGCGGTGAGGTTGTTGACGGTGACGCTGGCGCCCGGCCACATGCCGAGCACGTACAGGCCGGCGAGGAACAGGAACACGACGATGGCCGCGACCTTGATCGAGGCGAACCAGAACTCGAATTCGCCGAAAGACTTCACCGAGATCAGGTTGGTCAGGGTCAGCAGCACCAGCAGGACCAGGCTGATGGCCCAGGTGGGGACGTCGGGTAGCCAGAAGCGAACCAGGTCGGCGCCGGCGACGGCCTCGAGCGCGACGACGATGACCCAGAAGTACCAGTACATCCAGCCGGTGAGGAAACCGGCCAGCTCGCCCACGGCCGGACGGTCGCGCCAGGCTTCGCGGGCGTATTCGTAAAAGGAGCCGACCGTAGGCAGCGCGACGGCCATTTCGCCGAGCATGCGCATCACCAGCACGACGAGCAGTCCGGTGATGAGGAAGGAGAGGACGGCTGCTGGGCCGGCGGACTTGATGACCACGCCACTGCCGACGAACAGGCCGGCGCCGATCACGCCGCCCAGCGCGATCATGGTCATGTGGCGCTGCTTCAGGCTGTGCTGGAGCCCGGTTGAATGCTGCGGTTTGCTTATCACCTTGTTGTTTCTCCTGTGCTTCTCGGTTGTAGACGCCACGGTTTGTATGTTGTGTATGCCGGCCGCGTTCGTGCGCAGCCTGGGATCCGTGGTCGTTCCGGGTGGGCTCGGCTTTGTGGCCGTCGGCGCCTATGCACCGCGCCGACGGCCGGGGTCATGCTTCAAACGTAGTCCTTATACTTGTCGAGCAGGCGCACCGGTTTGGCGAGCGCGTCGCGACGGAACGGGTCGCCGAGCTCGCGGGTGCACAGGATCTCGATGATGCAGGTCTTGCCGTGGTTCATCTGCAGGTCGATCGCCTTCTTCAGCGCCGGGCCGACGTCCTCGAGCCGGTCGACCACGATGCCTTCGGCGCCCATCGCTTGGGCGATGGCGGCGAAGCTCTGGTTGTCGAGTTCGCCGGCGACGAAGCGGCGGTTGTAGAAGTCGACCTGGTTCTTCTTCTCGGCGCCCCACTGGCGGTTGTGGAACACCACCGCGGTGACCGGGATCTGGTGCCGGACGCAGGTCATGGTTTCCATCAGGCTCATGCCCCAGGCGCCGTCGCCGGCGTAGGAGACGGCCGGGCGGTGCGGCGCGGCGACCTTGGCGCCGATGATGGTCGGGAACGCGTAGCCGCAGTTGCCCCAGCTCATCGCGGCGAAGAAGCTGCGCGGCTTGTCGAAGCGCAGATAGCTGTTGGCGACCGAGTTGATGTTGCCGATATCGGTCGACACCATCACATCGTCCGGCATCGCCTTCTCGAGCTCGCGCAGCACCTGGCGCGGGTGCAAATACTCGCCGCCGTTGAAGGTCCTTTCATTGGCGTTCTCGTCGATCATGTCGAGGCTGAACGGATCGCGCTCGTGGGTCCAGTCGTCGAGCTCCTTCTCCCAGGCCGCCTTCTCGGTGGCGATCGCATCGGCGCGCTGCTCGCGCGACGCGTCGCAGGCGAGCGTGCGGTTCGCCAGGCGTGCGGTCAGCGCGATCGCGGCGGCCTTGGCGTCGCCGCAGATGCCGACCGAGATCTTCTTCACCAGGCCGAGCATCTTGTGGTCGGCGTCGATCTGGATGATCTTGGCGGCCTTCGGCCAGTAGTCCATGCCGTGCTGCGGCAGCGTGCCGAACGGGCCGAGGCGCGAGCCGAGCGCCACCACCACGTCGGCGCGCGAGATCAGCTTCATCGCCGCCTTGCTGCCCTGGTAGCCGAGCGGGCCGCACCACAACGGGTGGCTGGCCGGGAACGAATCGTTGTGCAGATAGCTGTTGACCACCGGCGCGCCGAGGCGCTCGGCCAACGCCTTGCACTCGTCGATGGCGTCGGCCATCACCACGCCGCCGCCGGAAATGATCACCGGGAATTTGGCGTTAGCCAGCAGCTCGGCCGCCTCGTTCAGGCTCTGCTCGCCGCCCGGGCCGCGGTCGAGCCGGCGCGGTTGCGGGATCTCGGCCTTGATCTCGCCGTAGAAATAGTCGCGCGGGATGTTGAGTTGGGTCGGCCCCATCTCGGCCATCGCGCGGTCGAAGCAGCGGCCGGTGAACTCGGCCATCCGCGCCGGGTGGGTCACGTGGCCCTGGTACTTGGTGAACTCCTGGAACATCGGCAGCTGCTTCGCCTCCTGGAAACCGCCGAGGCCGATGCCCATGGTGCCGGCCTCCGGGGTGACGATCACCACCGGGCTGTGCGCCCAGTAGGCGGCGGCGATCGACGTCACGCAATTGCTGATGCCGGGGCCGTTCTGGCCGATCACCACGCCGTGGCGGCCGGACACGCGCGCGTAGCCGTCGGCCATGTGGCCGGCGCCCTGTTCGTGCACCACCGGGATCAGGCGGATGCCGGCCGGCGCGAAGATGTCCATCGCGTCCATGAAGGCCGAGCCCATGATGCCGAACATGTCGGTCACGCCGTTGGCGGCCAGGGTTTCGACGAAGGCTTCCGAAGGGGTCATCGCTTGCGGGCCGCTGGGGGTCGCCGCTTGGGCTTGGGTCGAGTGATCGCTCATGGTGCGCTGTCTCCGTGGGTGGACGAAAAACAAAAAACGAAACCAAACGTTCCGAAAAGTGATTTGTGATTGGAATGTAGGGCGAAGCCGCGCGCCGGTCAACAACAAATTTCAATAAACGGTACAATTTGTATCTATAAACGAAACTGAACTATGATGGGACGACCATGAACGACACGCGCACCAAGGGCGACGCGAAACTCGACGGCGACACGCCGACGCTGCGGCTGTTCGGGCTGCTGGAAGTGATCGCCGAGAAGGACCAGTTCTTCACGCTGCAGGGGCTGGTGGACGAGACCGGGCTGCCCAAGCCGACGCTGCACCGGATGCTGCAGCAACTGGAGGCGGCCGGCATGCTGCAGCGCGACGGCGCCGGCCGTCACTACAGCACCGGCGTGCGGCTGCGGCGCTTGGCGGAGAACCTGCTGCTGAACAACACCGCGCACGGCGCGCGGCACGCGGTGCTGCGTCAGCTGGTCGAGGAAGTGGGCGAGAGCTGCAACCTGACCGCGTTCTCGGGCAGCGAGGTGCTGTACCTGGACCGGGTGGAGACGGCGGCGCCGCTGCGCTTCTACCTGCACCCGGGCTCGCGGGTGCCGGCGCACTGCTCGGCGACCGGCAAACTGTTCCTGGCGCAGCTGAGCCCGGCGCAGCGGCGGCGGCTGTTGGCGCACGTGCCGTTGGCGCGCTACACCGAGAACACGCTGACCGACCTGGAGCGGCTGGAGGCGGAGATCGAGCGGGTGAAGCGCGCCGGCTACGCGCTGGACGACGAGGAGTTCCTGCCGGGGCTGTTGTGCGTCGGGGTGCTGGTGCCGGCACCGGACGGCGGGAAGTCGAACCTGGGGGTGGCGCTGCAGGCGCCGATCATGCGTCTGACGCCGGACAAGGCGGTGCACTTCCTGCCGGCGTTGCAGCGGGCGGCGGCGGCGCTGGCGGCGATCGAGGCCGAGGCGGCGGCAGGGCGGGGGGACACGGAAGAGACAGAGTAAGCCGAAGCCACGATCCCTCTTCTTCGTCCGATCGAACCCTCTGAAAGAAAGCCCGGGCAGGGCTCTCTTTCATGCGCGGCCATGCCGCAGTGGCGGGCTGACCCGCCGAGGCAATGAAAACCGGGGCGTCGCCCCGGCCGATTGACGATGTAAGAGGAGAGGAACGTGACAGATATCGTGCTTGGCAAACCGGACAGACTGGTCCCGGTGCGCAGCCTTTTCGGCATCGATTCCGGCCTGATGGTGCCCGCGTTCGGCGAGCGCGACGACCATGTGCCGGAAATCGACGACGCCTACCGCTTCAACCCGGAAGTGACACTGGCGATCCTGGCCGGCTTCACCCGCGACAGGCGGGTCATGGTGCAGGGGCTGCATGGAACCGGGAAGTCGACCCACATCGAACAGGTCGCCGCCCGGCTCAACTGGCCCTGCGTGCGGGTCAACCTCGACGGTCATATCAGTCGTCTCGACCTGGTCGGCAAGGACGCCATCGTCGTGCGCGACGGCCGCCAGGTCACCGAATTCCAGGAAGGCATCGTGCCGTGGGCGCTGCAGCGGCCGGTCGCGCTGATCTTCGACGAGTACGACGCCGGCCGCCCGGACGTGATGTTCGTCATCCAGCGCATCCTCGAGCGCGACGGCAAGTTCACCCTGCTCGACCAGAACCGGGTGATCCACCCGCATCCTTACTTCCGGCTGTTCGCCACGTCCAACACCGTGGGCTTGGGCAACCTGAACGGCCTGTACCACGGCACCCAGGTGCTGAATCACGCGCAGATCGACCGCTGGAACGTCGTCGCCACGCTCAACTACCTGCCGCGCGAGGAAGAGGCCGGCATCGTGCTCGCCCGCGTGCCCGAACTCGCCGACGAGGCCGGTCGCGCGCTGATCGAGGCGATGGTGAGCTTGGCCGAGCTCACGCGCAAAGGTTTCGCGGCGGGTGACCTCTCGACGCTGATGTCGCCGCGAACGGTGATCACCTGGGCGGAAAACAGCCAGATCTTCCGCGATCACGCGCTCGCCTTCCGTCTGACCTTCGTCAACAAATGCGACGAAGCCGAGCGGCCTATCGTGGCCGAATACTTCCAGCGATGCTTTGGCCGGGAACTCGAAGCCTCGCCGATCGACGAGCCGGGGCCGCGCTGATGGTGTCCGCCCAGCAAAAGGCCCGCCGCCAGCAGAAGCTTGAGGAGTTGTGCGCGGCGGCGGTGCGCGCGCTGACCGGCGACGCCGCGCTGCATTACCGGCAAGGCCGTCTTTGCCGTGACCTCAGGCCGCTGCCGCTTCACGCCCCGCACCTGCGCACCGACCCGGCGTCGGACGACTTCACGTCGTTCCGCGGCGCCGCCGACGGCGCGGCCTTGCGCTTGGCCCATTCCGACGCCGGGCTGCACCGAAGGCTTTGTCCCGGCGACCCGGTCGAGCGGCTACTCTTCGAGCTCTTGGAACAGCTGCGCTGCGAGACCCGGCTGCCACCCGGCATGCCGGGTGTGGCGCAAAACCTTCGCCACCGCTTCGAGGCATGGTCGCGCGCCTTTCATCGCTCGGGGTTGGCCGAGGGTCATCTGGGCATCCTGCTATATACGGTGGCGCAGATCTCGTGGTCGCGGCTGACGGGCTGGCCGGTGCTCGAGGAAACCGAAGACCTGATCGAGGTCACGCGCGCGGCCATCGTGCCGGCGATAGGCTTTGCGCTGGCCGGCCTGCGCCGGCACCGCGACGACCAGGCCGCTTTCGCCGGCCATGCGCTCGAGATGGCGCGGCTCGTCGGCGGGATGATCCGCTCGGCCCGCGCGGAGCAGGCGGCGGAAGAGGGGGCCGACGAAGAGGACGCCGCGAGCGCGGCGTTCTCGCTGCTGCTCGACTTCGACGACGAGGAGCCCGACACGATCGCCACGGCGCCCACCGGCCGCAGCCGTGTGCTGGAGGAATCCGGCCACGGCTACCGCGTCTATACCACGCGCTACGACAGAAAGGTCGACGCCGGCACGCTGGTTCGCAAGGCCTTGTTACGCGAGTACCGCGAACGTCTCGACAGGCGCATCGCCGAGCAAGGCGTCAACCTGGGTAGGCTGGCGCATCAGTTGACGGCGGTCCTCGCGGTGCCGCGGCGGGACGGCTGGTCCTTCGGCGAAGAGCAGGGGCGGATCGACGGCCGTCGCCTGGCGCAATTGATCAGTTCGCCGGCGGAGCGGCGGCTGTTTCGTCTCGAGCAGTACAAGATGGAGGCCGACTGCGTCGTGAGTTTCCTCGTCGACTGTTCGGGCTCGATGAAGGCGCATATCGAAGCGGTGACCATGATGATCGACATCCTGGTGCGCGCGCTCGAAATGGCCGGTGTGGCGACCGAGGTGCTGGGCTTCACCACCGGCGCCTGGAACGGCGGCCGCGCCCGGCTCGACTGGCTGGCCCGTGGCCGTCCCAGAAATCCGGGGCGGCTCAACGAAGTCTGCCACATGGTGTTCAAGGATGCGGACCGGAGCTGGCGGCGCGCACGTGCCGACATCGCGGCGCTCTTCAAGGCCGACCTGTTCCGCGAGGGGGTGGACGGTGAGGCGGTCGACTGGGCTTGCTCGCGACTGCTCGCCCGCGGCGAGGCGCGGCGGATATTGATCGTCGTCTCCGACGGCAGCCCGATGGACGGCGCGACCGGCCAGGCCAACGATCCTTATTATCTCGACAATCACCTGAAGGAAGTGGTCGCGCGTCACGAGGCCATGCGCGACGTCGAGGTGCTCGGCATCGGCGTCGGGCTCGACCTCAGCCCCTATTACCGCCGCTGTCTGGCGACGGACCTGTCCCGACCGCTCGATACGCCGCTGTTCTCCGAGATCGTGCAATTGATCGGCGGTCGCGGTCGGCGCTGATCCGGGGCAAGACTGTTTGCGTGCAGAAGTCGCAGCGGGGCGCGGCTTTCCTGGGGTGGTAGGCCAGACGCGGCAAAGAGATCGCCGACCGGTTGGTGTCAGCCAGCCGGTCGGCGATCTGCGTTTCGTCGGATGCGCTCTTCGGTCTCGATCGCCCCGGTTCGGGGTCACACTTTGAAGTGCCGGAGCCGTTCGTCCTGCTGGCACAACTGTTCCGCCACCGATGCGCAATGACCGGCTTGCAGTTCCGCCCCTTCCGCCACTTCATGGCTGATGTCGCGAATGAGCTTCGTATTGAGGTTGATCTCGCAGGTGGCCGTGCTTTGCCGTCTGGCGACGTCGGCGATGTGCAAATTCATATCGTTGATCCGGGTCATCGCCTGACGGGTCCGGCCGAGGATGTCCTTGGCCGAGCTCGCCTCCGCCGCGGTCCTGCTGGCCGCGTCGCTGTTTTCCTGCATGCGCGTTTCCGCCAGTTTGACCCCGTTCTGCAGCTGCTCGATCATCGCGCGGATCTCGTGGGTCGATTCCTGAGTGAGCGACGCCAGCGCGCGGACTTCGTCGGCGACCACCGCGAAGCCACGGCCGGCGTCGCCGGCCCGCGCGGCTTCGATCGACGCGTTCAGGGCGAGCAGATTGGTCTGGTCGGCGATGCTCGTGATGACGGACAGGATCGATTCGATGCCCTGACTCTGCTTGGCCAACAGGATGATCGAATGGCGGGTTTCATCCATGTCAGCCGCCAGCTGCTTGATGGCCTTGGTCGAGCGCGAAACGACGCCGACGCCTTTTGCAGTTTCAACGTTGGCCGAGATGGCCGCGTCCGCTGCCGACTGGGCGTGTTGCGCGACGTCCTCGGCGGTCACGGTCATGGCGCCCATGGCGTTGGCCAGTCGGTCCAGCTCGATCATCTGGCGATGAAGCCGGCTGGCCGCATGGCTGGCGTGCTGCGATGTCAGTTCGCTGGTCTCGCGAACCTGGTACGAGCGTTCCACAATGTCACCGATCAGCGACTGCAGCGTCTGCAATAGCCTGTTGAACTCACGGGACAGCAAGGCGATTTCATCCTTGCCCTCGACGGGCAGGCGCTGGGTCAAATCGCCCTCGCCCCGGTTGATGTCCTGCAGCGAATCATAGAGTCGCGACAAGGGCTTGAGCAGGCGGGACACGAGCGTCACCAGAATCAGCAGGCTGACCAGGACGCCGGCAACGGTGCCGATGACCGCGCGCAAACTGAGCGCGTCGGCTTCCCGCATCACCGCGTCGTCTTTAAGTACCACGCCGATATACCAATCGACGCCCTCGATCCCGGCAAGCGGCACGAACGAGACCAGCAGCGATCGATCGCCGTCGTCTGCCGGTCGCAGCGCGCTTTCCAAGGCGGGGCTTTGGCCGCCGAATAGCTGGCTGTAGGGTTTGCCAACCAGTTTGGCATCCGGGTGGGCGATGATGTTGCCGGAGCGCGTCATCAGGAACGCATAGCCGGCGCCGTTGAAATTCAAGGTATTGACCGCGTCGGAGATGGTCTTCAGGCTCAGGTCGCCGCCAAATGCCCCCATGAAGCGCCCCTTGTCGCTGAGTTTCCCGACGGCGGAAATCAGCACTTCGCCGCTGGCGACGTCGCGGTAGGGCTCGGCCAACACGGCGTGCTCGGCGTTTTTGGCCAGCCGAAACCATGGGCGTGTCCGCGCATCCCAGCCCGGGGGATTCCAGTCCGGGTTGTTGGTGATCCTCGCGCCATCGCTGTCCAGCCCGCCGAAGACGAGCAGAAACTCGTTCTTGAGTAGCGGCCGGTCGAAAGCCCGCTGGATCTGCGCGGCGCCGAAATCGCCGTCGATGTGTTGCGACACCATGTCGATCAGCCGCAGCTTGGCGTTCAGCCAGTTTTCTATCTGTCGCGCCAGCGCGTTGCTGGTCTCCTTGATGTTCGACTCTGCCTGACTGCGAAGGCTGTCGCGCACCTGGTGAACCTGTAGCAGCGACAAGAGGCCGGTCGTCACGAGCAGGACCGCCGCGGCGGCAAAACCAACCTTGTGCGAAATTTTCATTTTTATCGTTGCCTCCCGAGTCATGCGAAATCGCCCTGAGGTCGTGGGGGCATCGTTCGGTGATTGCCTTCCCCTGTAGGGGACGTTCTCAGGGTTTAGGTGTTGTCATCTGCCTCCCGTGGCTTCGCCTATCAATTGGAGCAAGGCAGGAAACATGAGGTGACACCCGATCAGCATCAAAACGATGAACGCGACGCGTCGCGTCGTCGTCGCAGAGAGCGGCGGCGGGTAGCGCCGCGCGGCGATCGTCGCCAGCGCGACCACCGGCACGGCGAGCGCGCTTTGCATCCAGATGTCGGCGGTCAGCTGTCCCTGGTAGGCGGTGAACAGCGTGCGGGTGCTCGAGGTCACCGTGAAGACCAGGATCAGCACGCATCGGATCTCGACCAGGGTCATCGGCTGGCGGTAGAACTGGAAGATCAGCGGCGGGCCGGAGACGCCGAACATTCCGCTGAGCAGCCCGCCGAACACGCCGCTGACGAAGAAGCTGCCGTCGCCCGAGCGCTCTTTGAGCGGCGCGGGGCGCAGCGCGGAGCCGAGCCCGCCGTACAGGATCACCGCGCCGAGCAAGAGCTGCAGCAGGTCGGAGGCGGCGCTGGAGAGGTAGTCGAGCAACAGGACGCCGGCGACGATGGACGGCAGGATGCCGAAGGTGGCCGCGCGCACCGCGCGCCAGTCGATGTGGTGCAGCTTGCCGGGCAGCGCGACCGCGCTGTTGGCCAGCGTCACCAGGCTGACGACGGCCGCGACCGAGGCCACCGGCGCGAGGTTTAGGCCGCTGGTCGCGCCCATCACGATCATGCCGAGGCCAAAGCCGGTGACGGTCTGGAAGTAGCTCGCGACGCCCATCAGCGCGAGAAAGGGCAGCAGCATCTCGCCGGTCATGATCGCTTTTCGTCCGGCAGTCGTTCGGCGGCGGTCTGCGCCTGGACCACGGTCACGGCGATGACGTAGAAGACGTCGTCGGCGCTACAGCCGCGCGACAGGTCGTTGGCCGGTTTTTGCAGGCCCTGCAGCAGAGGACCGATCGCCTTCGCGCCGCCGACGCGCTCGGCCAACTTGTAGCCGATATTGCCGGCCTCGAGGCTGGGAAAAACGAGCACGTTGGCGCGGCCCTTCACCGCCGAGTTATCGACCTTGCGGTTCGCGATCTCCGCGACGATCGCCGCGTCGAGCTGCACGTCGCCGTCGATCGCGAGGCCGGGGCGCAGTTCCCTGACCCGGCGCGCCGCCTCGACCACCTTGTCGACCGCCGCGTGCTTGGCGCTGCCGCTGGTCGAGAACGACAGCATCGCGACGCGCGGCTCGTCCATCAGCAGGCTGCGGGCGCTGTCGGCCGCAGCCATCGCGATCTCGGACAGTTCGTGTGCGTCGGGGTCGACCACCAGTCCGCAGTCGGAAAAGATCAGCCCGCCCTTCAGCGTGTGGAAGGGCTCGCAGAGCATCATTAAAAAGAAGCTCGAAACCAGCTTGAACGACGGGTCGACGCCGATGATCTGGATCGCGTGGCGCACCACGTCGGCGGTGGTGTGGACCGCGCCGGCGACCGAGCCGTCCGCGTGGTCGAGGCGCACCATCAGGTTGGCGAAGCACAGCGGCTTGAGCACCTCGCGTTTCGCTTCCTCCAGCGTCATGCCCTTCTTCTGGCGCAGCGCGAACAGCTTCTGCGCAAAGGACGGCGTGAGCGCAGAGGTGGCCGGGTCGACCAGCTCCATGCCGGCAAGGTCGACGCCTTCGTCGGCGGCGATTCGGCGGATGCGGCCGGCGTCCCCCACCAGCAGGATGCGGGCAGTGCCTTCGCGGGTGGCGCGTTGCGCCGCCTTCAGGATGCGCGCATCGTCGCCTTCGCACAGCACGATGCGCTTGGGGGCCGCGCGGGCGCTGTCGATGATGCGGTTGATCGCTTTCATGGTGATTCGCTCCTCGAAGTCGTGATGCGGGACCGCTCGACCTCTTCGGGTCGATCGCGGCTCGGGCCGGAAACAGGGAGGAAGCCCCATGTCCGGCCCGCTTGGCGCTTAGACGTAGTCCTTGTACTTGTCGAGCAGGCGCACCGGTTTGGCGAGCGCGTCGCGACGGAACGGGTCGCCGAGCTCGCGGGTGCACAGGATCTCGATGATGCAGGTCTTGCCGTGGTTCATCTGCAGGTCGATCGCCTTCTTCAGCGCCGGGCCGACGTCCTCGAGCCGGTCGACCACGATGCCTTCGGCGCCCATCGCTTGGGCGATGGCGGCGAAGCTCTGGTTGTCGAGTTCGCCGGCGACGAAGCGGCGGTTGTAGAAGTCGACCTGGTTCTTCTTCTCGGCGCCCCACTGGCGGTTGTGGAACACCACCGCGGTGACCGGGATCTGGTGCCGGACGCAGGTCATGGTTTCCATCAGGCTCATGCCCCAGGCGCCGTCGCCGGCGTAGGAGACGGCCGGGCGGTGCGGCGCGGCGACCTTGGCGCCGATGATGGTCGGGAACGCGTAGCCGCAGTTGCCCCAGCTCATCGCGGCGAAGAAGCTGCGCGGCTTGTCGAAGCGCAGATAGCTGTTGGCGACCGAGTTGATGTTGCCGATATCGGTCGACACCATCACATCGTCCGGCATCGCCTTCTCGAGCTCGCGCAGCACCTGGCGCGGGTGCAAATACTCGCCGCCGTTGAAGGTCCTTTCATTGGCGTTCTCGTCGATCATGTCGAGGCTGAACGGATCGCGCTCGTGGGTCCAGTCGTCGAGCTCCTTCTCCCAGGCCGCCTTCTCGGTGGCGATCGCATCGGCGCGCTGCTCGCGCGACGCGTCGCAGGCGAGCGTGCGGTTCGCCAGGCGTGCGGTCAGCGCGATCGCGGCGGCCTTGGCGTCGCCGCAGATGCCGACCGAGATCTTCTTCAC